>JAOUHJ010000011.1 GCA_029865225.1 Nitrospira sp. | reverse complement strand
CAGCTCAGGCATCGCGCTCCTCCTTGGCGTCCTGTTCACCCACTGGGTGATATCTGAAGCAATGCCGATGCCAGACAGGTTCCCGCTCTTCATGCGATCAGACGTTCGCTGTGCTCATCGCGGCTGGTTGCTTAACCGGAGAACAGGGATGCCTCCAGTTCTATTGCTTTGCCGTGCTAATGTATCAGTAGTGCGAAAATCTTGAGAGCGGGTTCCACGCAGTAGAGTCAAGTAACGTCTCACCTTCGCTTGTTTTCCCGCCGGTTGTCCCGCTATACTCCCCCCGCTATGAGTATAAGAAAAGCCGGTGGTGAATGGGAACCGATGCTGCTCGGGATTGAACCCCGCCTCTGTCGTGTGTGCCGGGAGGATCTCTATCGGGACAAGACGATGTTGCGAGGCGGTTGGTCCCGATGTACCGTCTGTGACGAGTTCGTGCACTACAGTTGCCTTGCGAGTGGAAAGGTCTCCTTCTTAAAGGCACGGCCGCGGGTGTGCAAGACCTGTCGCTCGGTCCAGGAAGGCGTCGTTTCGTCTCCCTCGGCGAAGGATGAGCCTCCCGTGACTGCCGTGTCCTGAGTCCTAGCTCGACGGTCAGACCTGTGTGCCTGTATCTAGCGAAGCTGATTTCTTCCACGAGACCAATCGGTGATCAACGGACTGTCGCTGAGGACAGCGTTGATTGCGAGACCGTTCTTTAGGATGATCATGGCGCAGGTCATTCGCAGCGGAGCCTTTCTTCAGCAGTGCTGGTCGGTCCACCCTCTGTGCGTGACCATCAAGCGAATGACCGATGAGCAGGTCGTGGTACTCTCCTGCAGCTCGTGTAAGTCGGCCCATTATTTGGCAACGACGACTGTCGTGTCGAATGGGCTTTCGACGCAAGGGGCGTCCGCAGAGGACAACGTTCGAGACGAGCCACCTGCAGAAGAATACCTCAAGGCCTGCGTCTCGTCGCATCCGGCCGCTCTTTCACTGCGTGAAATGGATGTCTTTCAGGATCTGGTGCGGCTGCGCTGCGCCGACTGCCGACGGCTGTACGACTTGGCGGTTGCGACATTCGAAACCAGGCAGAAATAGCCAGGAGCTGAGGGAAGAAGGCATCACCCCTTCACATCTCTCTCAGGATGTCCCATCCAATGCTGTTCACCGATGATGAAACTGCACTGTTAGCCGATGCACAGCTCTTTCGAAGAAAGGCTGTGATCACGACAAAAATACGAGCCCAGCTTGAGGCAACGCACGATGCCTTGAAGCAGGACCTCACAGGCCTCTCGCTCGCTGCCCCTCCGGGCTTCGATCCAACGCTCCATCAACTGGTCAAGGGCGAGCACCTGGGGGACTGTCCCTATCAGTATCTGGATTATCCCAAACACTTCGCCGGCGGCGACAAGTTTACATTTCGCACGCTTGTCTGGTGGGGGCATCATGTCACCTGCGCGCTGCTGTTGGAAGGAGCTGGTATTTCACAATACAAACGACAGCTTCTCGGTAGATTTCACCAAGTCGCGGGACATGCCCTGGAGTTGTCGTTGGCACCGTCCTTGTGGGAGTGGAATCGTGGTGAGGGCTATACGTTGCCGATTACCCATGACCGCAAGGCGCAGATCGCGGCTGTTCTGGCGGAACGATCTTTTATGAAAGTGGTGCGTTGTGTGCCGTTTAACGATCCGGGGATTCAAGCCGGTCAGTTGGCCCAGGTGGCTTGTGGCACCTTCCGGTCAATGCTTCCGATCGTGACCCCGTAAGCGTTCCATGGCGATTGTCTCCGAACCGTAACTTGGGTAGACTAAGCACGCTTGATCGTTGACCTTTGACAGGGAGGAGCCCGTGAAGCCATCGCCTTTGGGGATTCTAGGTTGCGCTATCGTGGTGGTGACCATGGTGGCCGGTTGTCGAGGAACTGGAACGGTCCGCGCACTGGACTTACGTGAAAAGCCACCGATGGTGCAGGTGACCGACATCCAGCCGGTAAAGATCGTCGTTGAACCGTTTGACGATCGACGGGCGGACAAAAGCCGGGTGGGCCTGCGCACGCACCTTTGGGGAGGCACCACGTATTTCAATGTGCCTGGTGATCGGCTGGCCAGTGTGATCACCCAGCGTATTGCCGATCGGCTACGAACCCGTGGGTGGCAGGATCGAGTCTGGGATGTGCGTGTGGCTTCCCCAGGGTCTGTATCGGACGCGGATATCGTCATCAGTGGTCAGGTGGTGGATTTTGCCGCGAGTGCGAAGAGCCGCGTCTTTTCCACCGTGATCGACACCAAGAGCCGATTTAAGGTGGTCGCGAAGAATCAGGCGGACCAAAGTACCACGATTCGTAACATTGAGGGGGGCCGCAGTCGGACCGTCTTTTGGTTTAGCGAGGACGACGTGCAGGAACAGTTGTCCGCGACGCTCAAAGATGGGATTGAGCGGCTGATCAGTGATACCACAATTGAAGACAAGGCTCTGCGCTCAGTTCCGGAGCAGTGAATTGGTGGGGTGGCCGCTGTAAAGGAAGTTATTCGTGCGAGAGCGGCGGTGGGAAACGACGACGCCACTGAGCTTTGGTCAGGCTCTTGCGGTAGGTGATCGACTTGCGGCGCTCGGGCTGAAGCCGGCTGTCCCTGCTCAAGACGTGATCTGCTACGTCGAAGAATGGACGGTCGGCTCTCCGGACCAGTTCGATCAGCTTGATCCATGGGCGACTGAAGATGTCACGCTCGTCCACATCCGGGAACGCTGGAGAGGTGATTTCTTCCTCCTCTCCGGTGCCTACCATACGGTCTATCAACAGCACCAAGATGTCGGAACCTACTGCTCCATCAGTCATCCGTGGCGGATTCGAGAAGTTTTGCGGCTTCATGATCAACGTGCCATGTTCTGGATCGGGTTTCGGCATGCTCACGCCTTCATCCGTATTCGGCTTCAGACCCATACGGTGATCACGCCTGGGGAGGTGCGTGGTGACGATGAACGGGCGCGCTGGCTAGATGAGCGTCGCGCGGCATTTCTGGAAGCTATTGCCGTTTTGGATCTCCCAATTGAAACTCATGTCGAGAAGGAGGCGGTGGTCTTACGATCGTCCGATGCGTCCGTGCCCTTCTTTTGCTCGTGGCCCGACGCTTTTGGTCCCTGCCAGTTCGAATATAACACCACGGATGCGTTCGAGTTTCTCGTGCCGGCCAGCAAACTTGCGGAGACGTTCGCCCCGGAGCCGGCAGGAGTGCGGGCCTATCTCACAGGATTTTCCGAAGCAGCACTGGCGGAATTCCAGGCTATTGAACCGGGAGCGCGATTCGCCTATCGCTGTTCGGTCCATTGTCCGCTTGACGATCTCCCTGAGATCCTGACCGCGATCCAGCCTGATGGTATCCTGTATGCCACGCTCTGTGAATTTCAGACCCACACTCTGTTGCCTGAGCGTGATGATGCGTCGGCGATTATCGGGATTGTCGGTGCCAACGGACAGTTCAAGATCGAAGCGCGCCTGAATCAAGCCCCGCTTCCGGAAGATGCCATGGCGCCGTGGCTGGAACGAGTCATCGGTCATCCGGTCGTGTATGCGCCGTTCCCTGCGTTTGTGTGACCGGAATGCCGGTTGAGCACCCCAGGATCCAGTTCCCGAGGCGATGCAAGCTCCCGCACAATTCAGTGTTTTCGTTGAACAATCGAACGGGATTTCGCAGAGTGGAGGGATGAGCCCCCTCACCAAGCTTCAGTCCGTACTCTCGAAGCCGTTTATGCCGGCAGTATTCTTTCTCTGCGGTGTGAGCTACGACACCGTGACGCTGTCGCGAATCGATCGGCTTCTGGATAATCTGGTTCTGCTCCTATACCTAGTACTCCTTGGCGGTCTGATCGTCTTGACGGGGCGGCTGGGGATCGAATCTCCACCTGAGCGCGAAGCTCTCCTCTCAGGCTCCAAATTTACGCGATGGGTCTGGGAAAGCCGTCCCTACTATCCAATGGCCAGTCAGTTCCTCCTCGGCGGCCTCTTCAGCGCCTACGCAATTTTCTATTCCCAAAGCGCCACGTTCACCACGACGGCGATCTTCTTTGCCGTGCTCATCGCGCTCTTAGTGACCAACGAGTTTTTGCGCAATCGGTTGTCCAATCTTCGAATACTGGTCAGTCTGTACGCGGTAGTGAGCTTCGCGTTTTTCACCTTCTTTGTGCCGGTCATCACCGGTTTTATGAACGCGGTGATCTTCTTGCTCGGCGCTCTTTTGAGTTTGGGCGTGACGCTGTATCTGGTTCAACTGGTCTATCGTCATAGTCCGGATTCATCGGGACGACAACCACTCGCGGTGATGGCTCCCGCTATCGTGCTCATCGCGATGCTGGTCGGATTCTACTTCATGAATTGGATTCCGCCGGTGCCGCTGTCGCTCAAGTTCGGCGGGATCTATCATGAGATCAAGCGGACGGGTGACCAGTTCGAGTTAGTCTTTGAGAAGGAGTGGTATCAATTTTGGAAACGTGCCGACACGACCTTCCCATCGGATGAACCGGTCTATTGCTTTACGGCGGTATTCGCTCCGGTTGATCTCAACACAACTATCTACCATCACTGGCACTATCGGTTGAGTGACACGAAGCCTTTCATGCATGCCGACCGGATTCCCATCAGAATTTCAGGGGGGCGCGAGGGCGGATATCGAGCCTACAGCCTCAAACAGCGCCTTGATCCGGGCGACTGGCGTGTCGATGTGGAGACCGAAGATGGGCGGATCATCGGACGAGTGGCGGTGACGGTCGTGAACAAAACGGAAGCACAGCCGAGGCTGGCGACAGTGACTTATTAGGCGGTTTGGACACCGATCTAGAAACCGTTGCGTGGCGACGAACTCCAAAACGAATCGGGATGTGGTGGGTATCTTGTTCAGGGTACAGGGGGGGACGGATGGGAGGCACCCGGTTGCGAGCCATTATGGAAGGATGTAAAGTGACATCTCCATGAGTGAACGGACCCTTTCTCCCTGTCCTGACAGCCCCAACTGTGTGTCAACCCAGGCGACTGATGAAGGTCATGCGATCACGCCCTTTCGCTACAAAAAGCCGCGGGCTGAGGCGAAGGAGGCGTTGAAGGCCGTGATCAATTCACTCTCTCGGACCAAACTCATTGAGGAAGACGAGTCCTACCTTCATTATGAGTTCACTTCCCTGCTGCTCCGATTCGTCGACGATGTCGAATTTCTCTTCGACGACGACACGAAGACCGTCCACTTCCGCTCCGCTTCCCGCACGGGCTACAGCGACCTTGGTGTCAATCGCCGGCGAATGGAGGACCTGCGGGCTCTCGTAGGCAGGAAACTCTAGCGGTTTCTCTAAATATCTTTGGCACAGTCCCTCCTCCTGTTATGATTCCTGCCACAGGAGACTTGATCATGGGGTTTAAGCGGAAACACTCGCGTGTCGATATGGGCCGTCCCGGTCGATTACAGCGTGGGGCGCTTTCGGCAGCCTGTAAGGTCATCGATGTGAGCGAATCCGGAGTTCGGCTCGAGAGCCGTCTATTCGTCAAGAAAGGCGAGGTGTTGCAGCTCCTCATTGAGCTTGCTGGTGGGAAAACCTTAATCTGTGAGTTAGAGGTCGTCCATGTGCGGGCTCCTAAATTGGGGGCACGGATCATGTCGATCAGCGCTGAGGACCGCGAACGATTGATCCATATTCTTGACGATCACGTCCAGAGCAGCTTTTCTCGAGGCTAATCCTTCCTGGCGATCTTTCATAGTTGAGGATCCGTCCGTTCGACTCCTGCGTGGCATGGAGAATGGCTAGGGTCGTCTGGTTTTATCAAATACTCGATCTTCCATGGGGCCATGGGCTCTCGGGGACGTGGTGTCCCCACGTGAATCCCTAACGCTGAATGGGAATGCGTCGGAGAGAAGGGGTATCGAGTGCGTGGTCGCGGAAGGTTCCCATGTAGCGGGAATTAATGGCCAAGACAGGAATTCTATTGCGCCCTTGATAAATCAACAGCTTATACTTTTTGCGCAAGTCGACTGGTGTGCTGAAAAATGCATTTAGGACAGGTGTAGTGGATGAATCGATTTCCTCCGACCAGCCGTTTCTTCATCAGCACCTTGCACCAGGTACAGAGGCGATCGGGGAGTTCGGTTCGGGGCGTTTGTGGGAGAGTCGTCATGTGAGCCCATTCTTCCTGAGCGAAGTCACCTTGTCAACTGATTGCGGATAACTTCCTGCCCGGGGCTGAAATATTTCTTCGCATTACGTACGCAGCGAAAAAATCATGGTATAGTTCACGCAACGGCCAGTCGACGTGCTTAACCCACTTACAGAAAGGTAGCGACCTCTTATGAGCACCTCGCCGAGTTCTGACTCCACAATCTTACCATCCAACGCCCCTGCGGCTGCGGCCCGACCCGTGCAGGACATGGTGGGCAGCGGCAAGGCATGGGGACTCTGTACCGCAGTCGACCTCCACGACTGCAATCCCGATCTCATCCGTGATGCAGACTATATCAAGCGCTACGTCGTTGAGTTGTGCGAACTCATCGGGATGAAGCGCTTCGGCGAGTGTCAAGTCGTGAATTTCGGCGAAGGTCGTGTTGCCGGCTACTCGATGGTGCAGTTGATTTCCACCTCGTTGATCAGCGGGCATTTTGCCAACGACACCAATTGCGCCTACCTCGACATTTTCAGTTGCAAAGGCTATGATCCGGCAGTCGTCGAATCCTTTTCGAAGGAATTCTTCGGCGCCCGGCGTAGTGTCGCAACAGCCACGCTCCGGTACTAACCCATTTCAACCGTAGAGAAATTTTCCCGGGGGCGGAATTGAGCCGCCCCCGAGGTTTTTCGTCACCCGAAGGGAGTGTGTTAATTCATGAAGGCGAAAACTATCCGAGAGGTGCTCGACGCCCTCCCCGGAAAATTGGATAAAGATGCAGCCGAAGATGTTGATGCCGTGTATCAGTTTGATCTCCAAGGGACTCAAGGTGGGCAATATCAACTGCTGGTTCAGAACGGCACCTGCGTGGTCAAGGATGGAGTGCACGACGATCCGCACGTGACACTGTCGATGGCCGGAGAAGATTGTATTCGTATCCTCAACGGACAGCTGAGCAGTATGACCATGGCCATGTCCGGGCGTTTGCAGATCACGGGAGACATTGGGTTGGCCATGCAGCTGAAATCCTTGTTTCCTAACATTGTGGAACCGTAGCCGTACTACATAGGATCAGGGATCGTCTTACGTGACGCCGATCCCTGCTCGTCAGGCTCTACCTCGAATCTCCGTGGAAACCGCTCTTCCAAGATTACGTACATCGTTGGGACGAGAAACAGCGTGAGGAGAGTGGAAGCACTCAACCCTCCAACGACCGCGCGTGCCAAGGGTGCGTTGGTTTCAGCTCCGGTTCCGAGTCCGATCGCCATGGGAAGAAGTCCGAAGACCGTGGCGAGCGAGGTCATGAGGATCGGGCGCAGCCTGGTTCGCGCACCCGTCATGACGGCGCGGTGAAGTGGTTCGCCCCTTCGACGAAGCACGTTGGTATAGTCAACCAGCAACACCCCGTTTGAGACCACAATTCCAAACATCATAATAATGCCCATCATAGATGAAGTAGACAGTGTCGTATCCGTCAAGAAAAGAATCAAAATAACTCCAGGGAAGCCCATCGGGACTGCAAACATGATGATGAACGGATCGATAAGCGACTTAAACTGAGCCGCCATCACCATGTAGACCAACATGAGCGCGAGGACGATGGCAAACTGCAAGCCTTCAAAGGTTTCCCGTTGCTGTTGAATCTGCCCGGCCAATTTGATGCTGAACCCCGCAGGTAGCTGGAGTTTGGCGAATGCTGACTCAAGATCATCCGCGATATCGCCTAAGGCGCGATTGATAGGATTTGCCGTGATGTGGATCACGCGTTGAAAGTGCTTGCGATCCACTTTCACTGGTCCCGCATTCAACTTGAGCGATGCCACATTCTTGAGGAGGACTGGTTCGCCGGCTCTGGTGGTAAGGAGAATATTCTCCAGATCGGTGAGGCTCTTTCGATGTTCCTCGGCTAGCCATGCGCTGATGAAGTACTCGTTTCCGCTTTGAGGATCGGTGTAAATAATTGGGTCGGTTTGGCCGTTCCCATTTAATGAAAAAAGAACGGCATTGGCCACATCGGTTTCCGTGATGCCGAGTAGGGCGGCTTTCTCTCGATCTACGGTCACGTTGACTTCCGGATAATTTTCCTCACGGCTCGGTTCAATGTCAGCTAGTCCGGGAGTGTGCTCCATGACCTCTTTGACTTGGGCGATGGCCTGTCTCGCCTTTTCGAAGTCATGCCCGTAGATTTCCACATCCACGGCCTTTTGCGAGCCAAAGCTCGTGACACGCTTCACCAGCCCTCCGGGGTCGAAATACATCGAGACTCCGGGAAATAGTTTGGTAACCTTGGTGCGTACATCGTTCATAATCTCGACCTGAGTTCGTGCCCGCTTAGCCGGCTCGACGAGGTACACTTGAATCGATGAGGTGTGAGGACCTGTATTGGGGTTGAACAGAGAGGAGCGGCTTTGGGACAGCACGCCGGTACTCGAGACGATGGTTTCCAGTTCAGTCGTCGGAATATTGGCACGTAGCACCCGTTCAACTTCAGAAACCTGCAGTTCGGTCTTTTCGACTCGTTGGCCGACTGGCGCCCGGAGCACGATCCGAAACTGACTCTCATCGGAAACCGGCAGGAACTCGGTTCCGATCAAAGGAACGAGCATGAGCGAGCCGAGGAAAATCAGGAGAACGGTACAGATGAGAATCTTGCGATGTGCCAGGGCCCACTGCAGGGAATGTTCGTAACTTCGATCCAGCGATTCATAGCGGTTCCGACTCCATTCCATCATCGCCCGCAGCCAACTCGGCAACGCGCGTTGTGCTTCTTGTTCTGGTTTCAGGAATTTGTAACAGAGTGCCGGGGTTACCGTGCGGGAGACGAAAAATGACGTGAAGAGTGCGATAGCAATCGTGACGGTCAGCGGAATCAATAACAGGCGTGCGATACCGACGATGAAGAACATCGGGAGGAAGACGACCACCGTCGTTATGGTCGAGGCAAATATCGGCATGGCTACTTCGCGGGCAGCATCGAGAATGCCGCTCCATCTGTTGGAGTTGGTGTTGATATGGCGTTGAATGTTCTCCAGTTCAACGATTGAATCATCCACAAGTCGGCCGATGCCCAGCGCAAGCCCGCCGAGAGTGAATACATTGATCGTCTGATCGGTGAAGTACAGCACTACAAACGTCGCCAGCATGGAAAGTGGGATGGCCACGGAAATGATCAGGGTACTGGTCAGGTTCCGTAGGAAGATGAGAATCACCGCCGCGGCCAGCAATGAGCCATGGAAGGCCTGTTCGACCAGATTGCGGATAGATTGACGGATGTAGAGAGACTGGTCGAACGAAATGCCAAGCTTCACCCCTTCGGGGATGCCGAACATCCGCGGTAGAGCGGCGCGGAGGGCGTCGACGACTACGACTGTGTTAGCGAGCGGTTGTTTATTGACACGAAGAAACACGGATCTGGCTCCGTCGGTATGGACGATATTGGTTTGAATGTCGGAGGAGTCCGTCACTGTTCCGACGTCACGTACGCGGACCGGGTTGCCCTGCTGATTAACCTTCACGATGACGTCCTGTATCGGCTCCACCGTCCGAAACTGGTTATTCGTAAACACGTTGTAATCGAGGTTGCCGGCCTTGATATCGCCGGAAGGTAAGATCAAGTTGGATGCTTTGACCGATTTGACGACGTCAAGGATCGAAAGCCCGCGGGCGCTGAGAAGCGCCGGATCGAGGTTGATGTTGATTTGGCGGATCTTTCCCCCTTCCACAGTCGCGGCGGCCACGTCAGCGATTTGCTCGATCTGCGGGGCGATCGTGTTGTACGCAAGATCATAAAGTGCACGCTCATCCAGCTCGTCGCTCGAGACCGAGACAACCGACACCGGAATGTTGGAGACATCGAATTTGACGATGAACGGTTGCAGAATGCCTGGAGGGAGGCTGTTCAGAATCTGTGTGATACGCTGCATGACCTCCATTTGCCCGACATCGAGGTTGGCCCCCCAGTTGAACCAGATCTGGACTGCCCCGAGTCCTTGCTTACTGAACGACTCGACATGTTCCACATTGGAGGCAGAACTGACGGCCTTCTCGATCGGGTACACGACACTCTGCTCAATGTCGAGCGGAGGTGCCCCCTTATAAATGACACCTACGAATGCGACAGGAACCTGGATTTGTGGGAAGAGGTCAACCGGCAGTCTTTGAAGCGACGTGATGCCCAATACCACGAATGCTAACGACAGCATCAAAATGCCGATGCGATTGCGTAATGCGAGTAGAGTCAGCCACATGTCTCAGACATTATAGAGAGGCAGTTGGATGCGGAGCTTGAATCCCTGTAAGAACTGTGTTCAGGTGGGAGAGGTACAGGCCTCATCCTTTACTCACTGGATCGGAATCTAGAGCTGGTGAAAGAAGTCGAGTTTGGACGGGCGTCCCATCGTGCACTAAGTCTTTACCGGAGACAATGACTTCTTCATTTCCTATCAGGCCTTTGGTGATCTCAATCTGGTTCCCTCGCCGGACACCGATTTCAATTTCCACCCTTCTGGCGTGTCCTTCTTCGACAACAAACACATGCTGTGTATTTTCCAGGCGACTGACCGCGTCGATAGGGATCTGCAAGGCCTGATGATGTGTGCCGACCATCACTTCGACGCGGGCGAACATTCCTCCTTTTAATCGGCGATCTGTATTGGGTAAATCGACTTCAGCAGTCATGGTGCGTGTTGCACGATTTAAGGCTTGGACGATCCGGGTCACAGTTCCATGAAATATCTGATCAGGGTATGCCTCAGCTCGAAGTTGTGCTTTTTGCCCAATTTTCACGAGCGGAATATCTCGTTCAACCACTTCGATCAGAACACGAACCGTATCGATGTCATGCACGCTCATGATGCCTCGTGACATCGTCGACGTACTGGCCGTAGCACTGTTGACATAGGATCCGGTATCGAGATTGCGTTCCGCGATATAACCGGCAAAGGGAGCTCGGATATAGCTATAGGCCAGATGGGCTTCTGCCTGAGCCAGGGCGACGTTCATTTGGTTCACTTGTGCTTGCAACGATTCCTGTGCCGCTCTCGCAGCATCAAAATTAACCTCTGCATTATCCAGGTCTTGGCGCGAAACGAACTGATCTTTGATGAGAGTCTGCATGCGATCAAAAGTGAGCCGGGCATTGCGCACAACTGCATCCTGTTGGGCAACTCTTGCTTTTGCTGCTGCAAGATTAGCTTTGGCTTGGTTAACCGCATGCTGATAGTCCGTGTGATCGATCTCAGCGAGGAGCTGATTCGCCTTTACAAAATCTCCTTTATCGACATGCAATTTGGCAATGTGGCCGTCAACACGCGAGAAAATATTCACCACCTGATTGGGTGAGATATCTGCGGTGTAGGCCAAGCGAACTTCGAGATCTTGTCTGATTGGAGACATAACACCAACGGTGACGAGCCGTGGTTTATGAGTATCGGTCTTAGCGCCTGTGCTCAGGCGAACAACCAGAAGGGCGATCAGCGCAACCACAACGGCGATTCCTAGAACTACAAAAGGGTGTCGAGCGAGATGGGTCATGCGAGTGGGTAGCAATTATGAATTACGCAATAGCCGAGCGAATTCGTCAGGGAATAGGGAGACATGCTCGGCGACCGTGTCCGTTTGCCTGTGATCCATGGGTAAGCCGACGTTATCATCCGGCAACTGAAAGCGCAGGAGGGCACTGACTCCGGCTGTTTCCCCAACTTGTCTCGTGGTCGTTCTCGGATACTTACTTGAAGCAAGTAGTGATGGAGGAGTGCTGATCACGGTGGCCTGGCGTTGGTTGGCCGATGTTCTTATTTCTTGTTGGGGATGAGGGGTCGGCTGCCTAATTCTGTTCATGCTGGGTGAGCAGTCATTCATCACTCTCTACCATCAGGTCACTGGAAAGGCAAGATAGGATCACTGCGTGGGGCGACGGGTCGTGCAGTCTGTCAAAAGAAACGAAGTTCCCTGAAAGCCCCGCACGACTCGTCGAGGCAACAGTCCTGTTATGCCTGGCCAACAGACTGGGTATGGAGAAATGCCCGCATCCGATCCCCTTCGGACAGACTCAGCTCTTTTAGGGCCACACCGAACAATGGTCCAGTCGTCCAGGCTACAGTTGCCTCCAGGATGAATAACGGATCCTCCTCATCCGGCACATACAAGAACAATGTAAGGTCCATCCCAACCTGCACCGGACAATTCCCACGAACACCGACTCCGCCCTCGGACAAGTCCACAACGGAGCCGTCACCGATCAAGACGTCTTCCCCGTTGAAACCCGAATACATGAGTCCGAAGGAGACACCGGTCCTCCGTATTGTCCGACGTTCTATTGAAGGGTGAGAGTGTCGACCTTCTGAGGGTTTCATGTGTTTCACCTGTCTCATGGTTATTCCCTCCACGATTGTGATTCTGCTCCGAGCGTTTTCGTATACACAAAAGACTAGCGCGGGTTATCAGTATTACCTCCCTACAAATGGAGGGGGCAAGCCTCGGCCAGAAGGGGGATACGGAGATTGACGAACGGGCTTTCGTCACCGAGGGTTTCTGAGCACAGGTGTGGGGATGAAAGAATTCTCACGTGCTCTTGGAGGCGTACGGCTTGCTGCAGGATCTGACGGCGCGCTGGCAGGGAACTACATGAGTCGGAATCGGGTTCGCTGATCACTCACCGTCTTGAGGGATATGCTTTTCCAGATGAAGGCTTGCAGCCGCTTTCGGCGGTCCTGACTCAGATCCATGAATCGGACGGAAAACTGGCAACCGGACACCCACACCACATGCGCAGATTTGATGACCAGTTGTGGTAATCCGTCTGGAAGCGAGACGGTCAGCGTCAATAATGTGCCACGCGTGACCGGGCGGTCGCTGATAACGTGACATCCGGAAACGGAGATATTTTTTGTGAGCCCTTCCCCTTGGTGCGGTTGTGTCGGAACCTCGCCGACATAGCGAACACGACAGGTGACGGCGATACGCTCGGCATAGCGGTTGTCTAACGGCACATAAGGCTTTCGGCTGTACATAGTAAGTCCCACTATCCTAACCCCATGAAGGGGCCTTTCCTAATCAATTCAGCAATATAACCGAATACGTGGAAGTCATCTGGAAGCGGGGCGGTGATATCGTTCGAAGATATGGTTAGAAGACTGTAGCGCTAGTCTCGTCAGCTAGTTTTTCAGGGAGTGTGCGGCTTTCGAAAAAGATAATGCCTCGTTCAAACCGACTCTCGAACCGCAACGTCACCTCCGTGTGAACGCCATGCCAAGCGTACACCTTCACTGAGCCGACAGCGATTTGTCCCGGTGTGCGATCGAGTGGGCCATACTGAGACTGAAGGTAGCGCATGATATTCTCATGAGCTTCTGTACCACTGTAGCGGACAGTGACTCGGCCCAATTTGTTCTCAAACGTTGTAAACCTGAGAGAATCGACGACCGTCGTTCCGAGCTGTGGGGTTCGTCCGTTCAGTTCATAGGTCCGTATACGACCGGTGTCATCAATTTTCACGAATTGTTTCGCCTCAGCCCAGAGGGTCCCCCACGAAAGGTTCTCGAAGCCATTCGGATCGTTCACGATGGGGACTGCTAGTACCGAAGATGCCCATCCGAGCAGGAAGAATAAGGTTGCCGTATATCGAGTGCCTCGTTCCCAATGATGTGTCGGCATGCGGGTCACTCTGCTGAATCAGTGATGTAGTCGTTAAAGCGAGGTGCAAGGGTCCGACTATCGATGAAAACATAGCCTCGCTCTGTGCTTGCCTGATAGGTCAGATTAATCTCGGTTTCGGGGCCCCGCCAATTGTATTGTTGAGTTAGCCCTCGTGCCATTTGCCCAGGAATTCGGTCGAGTTGTCCGAATTGGGCTTGGAGATGGTTCAAGACTTCTCCGTGGACCTGGTCGCCGTGATAACGGATGACCACGCGTGCGAATTGATCATCCAGCGAGACATAGACGATGTTCGTCATTTCAGCTCCTGCGAATGATGATGGCTGTTCCTTGCGGAGGTATTCAACGATATGCAGGCTGGAACGGACGAGTTTGAGTTCAGACCTAGACGATAAGGCAGCTCCCCAAGGAATATTATGAAATCCGTTCGGATCGTTCAGCATGGAGCTCGACCATGCCAAGTCGGTACCGATCGTGAGTGCAGATAGCGTAATGAACAGCCGGACAAGCCTTCTACTGTCGAATGGATGAATCATGACCGTTGAGAGATCGGAGAAGACCTTGATGGCGTTACGCTAACACGTTGCCCGTGAGAGGACAATCGCCCACCGATCGTTCTTGAGAACGCGCCAAATCCTATCTTATAATGTGCCGTTTTTTAGAAACGTCCGCCACGAAGTTGAGGAGAAAGGTCCAGTGATCGAAAGCGATGGGTTTGTGCAAGCCATGCAGGACATGGGCGTGAACTTTTTTACCGGAGTGCCGGATTCCATTCTGGGTGGGATCATTGCGGAGTTGATGAATCGCCGACTCTACACACCGGCAGTGCGAGAGGATGAAGCTGTTGCCATGGCAGCCGGTGCGTATATGGCCGGAAAAACTCCAGCCGTCCTCATGCAGAACTCAGGCCTTGGGACTTCACTTAATGCCCTTATTTCGCTCAACATGATCTATCGGCAGCCCTGCCTGTTGATCGTGTCATGGCGCGGCCAGGGGGGGAAGGATGCTCCGGAACATCTGGTGATGGGCGAAGTGATGCCGCAGCTGCTCGATACCGTGAGGATTCCCCATCGAACCCTCACCGAACAAACAGCCATCCAAGACTTTCGATGGGTCGCAGAGACTTTCATGAAGCACCAGATTCCTGTCGCGCTCTTCATTACCAAGGGCGTGGTGAAAGGGTTGCATCCATGAGGCCAGAAGAAGGGACGCTGATCAGCCGTGCACAGGCCATGGCAGCCTTGTTAGACTTGCTGACGGATCAACCGGTCATTATCTGTAATGGGTTTCCATCTCGCGAGGCGCACAAGATTGCGGATCGCCCAACCCATTTCTACATGATCGGCTCAATGGGCAATGCGCCAGCTATTGCGCTTGGTGTCGCACTCGCAAAGCCGAATAAACAAGTGATCACGTTTGATGGGGATGGGAACGTATTAATGGGGATGGGCACGCTTGCCACCGTTGGGGCGTTGAAACCGAAGAACTTCATCCATGTGGTATTTGATAACGAAGTGTACGGCACGACCGGGAATCAACCGACGATCTCCAATGTCGTGCCGCTTGAGAAGGTGGCCAAATCAGCAGGGTATGTCAATGTTGAGCGTGTGCTGGATCGTGAGGATCTTGTCTACGAATTCAAAGATATGCTGAAGAAGGATGGCCCAAGTATGTTGCTCATCAAAGTCAATGAATTTGTGGAAGACGCCGGCCGCGTGTTGCATGAACCGGCAGAGATCACCCGACGGTTTATGAAAGCGATCGCGTAGGACGAGCAACGGGCACTACAGCCCTCTGGCATTAATCCTCAGCTCTGGAGCTGGTGAATGATCCTTTTGAATCCTGGTCCGGTAAACGTTTCCGATCGTGTGCGACAGGCCCTGCTCAGGCCTGATATCTGCCATCGAGAAGATGAGTTTGCAGAGCTCCTGCATCGTATCCAGGCCAAGCTGCTCAAAGCGTTCGTTCCCGGAGCTGAGTCGGAGTATGTTGCTGTTGCCATGACAGGGTCAGGGACGGCTGCTGTTGAGGCTGCGTTGATGTCGTCGCTTCCTCACGGCCGTCGAATACTCATCCTCAACAATGGTGTCTATGGTGAACGGATGTCCCAGATTATCGGGCTCCATCGCCTAGGTGTGAGTGAACTCAAGCATGAGTGGACGGTCCGGCCGGACCCTGAAAGGTTGCTGCTTGCGTTGCGACAACACCAAGAAGTTCACGTTGTGGGGATGGTGCATCATGAGACCACAACCGGATTGCTCAATCCTGTTCATGAAATCGCAGAGGTTGTCGACAACCAGAATCGGGTGTTTGTATTGGATGCTGTCAGTGCGTTGGCTGGAGAAACACTCGATATCGCCAAGTCACATATCTACATGGTGGCAGGGACGGCTGGGAAGTGCATTCAAGGGTTTCCAGGCGTTTCGTTTGTCCTGGTTCGGAAGGGATTTATCGAGAAAATGCGTTCCTACCCGAAGCGTTCCTGGTATCTCCATCTGACCCATTACATCGACAATGAAGGGCGAGGCACCATTCCGTTCACGCCGGCCGTGCAAGTCTACTACGCATTCGACGAAGCACTCAATGAGTTACTCGAAGAAGGTGTTTCCAATCGCATTCAACGCTACAGGAAGATGGCCACGCTGATTCGAGAGCGAATGGCTTCACTTGGAGTGAAGGCGCTCCTGCCGGCGGATCGGCAGTCCAATACCATTACCGCGTATCACCTGCCTGAAGGAGTGAGCTACCAAGCGCTTCATGACCGTCTTAAACAGCGAGGCTATGTGATTTATGCCGGCCAAGGAAACCTCGAAAATAAGATCTTTCGTGTGGCCAACATGGGGGCGTTGACGGAGGCACAGTTCGGCGGATTTCTCGACGCGTTTGAACAGGCGTGCAAACCCGTATGAAAGCAATTATTCTGGCAGCCGGAGTCGGGAAACGTCTGTGGGAAGTGACGCAACATCGCCCCAAGTGCCTTATCGAGCTCGGTGGTCAATCGCTTCTGCATCGCTATCTGGAGTCGCTGGCCACCGTCGGTGTTCGCCGAGTAGACATCGTCGTCGGCTACAAACAGGACATGATTCGTGCGGCGGTAGAACGAAATTCGTGTGGCGTCAAGGTTACATTCTTGGTGAACGAACAGTTCCACCGAGGAAGTATTTCCTCCTTGTGGATCGCCCGAGACGCGTTTGACGACGACACCATCGTGATGGATGCGGACGTGTTGTTTCATCGGGAAATCCTCCGGCGTCTCGCCGCGTCGTCCCAGGAGAATGCCCTGCTGATGGATGAAACTGTGACGCAGACCGGTGAAGAATGTATGGTGGTTGTAGCGGGTGGGCGGGTCATCGCACTCACGAAAAAGGTCCCGGAACAATACGACTATACCGGTGAGGGAGTAGGCTTTCTCAGGGTCCGATATGCTGACACGCCACGTCTCGTCTCCTCGATTCGATCCTATATCGACAAGGGTGCCTGGGATATGGAGTACGAGGATGGACTCCTGGAATATTTTCGGGATGTCAGGGTCGGCCACGAAAAGATCGGTGGACTTCCCTGGACCGAAATTGATTTCATCGATGATGTAAAGAAGGCGGAATTGGAAGTTTTGCCAAGATTATGAGAAAGTCTTCTGTATGGGAAGCCGCCCGAAACTAGGAATCATGCTGTGAACGGCCATGACGGTTCGGCGGTGCCGAATATCCGACTATGAGTAAAAGCATCCTCCAACGGAGAGCAGAGATTCAAGGGTTGGCGACGGGGATTCTCCTGCCTTCCGTTGGGGTGTTTGGTGGACCGATTGGGCCGGAGATAGGCGAATTGGGTCCTCTTGCGAGCGTCGTTGGAATCGGACTTTTTCAACGTACGGTGCTGACCCTGCAACGGGCCGGGATTCGTCAGTTGATCGTCCTCGCCGGTTCGGAAGAAGAACAACTCAAGCTGGCTTTGGGAAAAGGACCGCGTGTGACGATTCCCGTCCGTTGGATGCCGATTCGGGAGTTTCCACTCGACGACCCTCGGACATGGGAATCGTTGGCGTCGGAAGTGCATGGATTTGCGCTGGTGGCGAGCATTAATGGCGTGTTTTCTCGTGGGTTGATCGAACAACTACGGCGTGACGTACGAGAGGGCCAGGCGATCGTGGTCGCGCAGTCCCCAAAGGGGCAACTCGAACAACCGACGAAACAAGGTGTGCCGTTGAGATTGCCGGCCAGTCGGGAGAGGACCGTTATCCAGACTCGTTCGTCTGAATCGACCGTGCATGTTGCGGAGCTCGTCGTTGTTCCTGCCAGCCTCATGAGCGCGGCCAATCAGGTAGCAAATGAGAAGGGGAGTCTTCCGATCCGGCAATGGATCGAACGCGCTGCTGCCGATGGACGGGTACGGGTCGTCGCGGCCGAAGCGAAGCAGGGGACATGGTATCAAGAGGTTCGCACCTTGTCTGATGTGCAAACAGCGGAAAGCAGACTGTATGGTTCCCTGAAAGGAGAATTTGAGGGGTTTGTCGATCGGTACTTCAATCGAAAATTGTCTCGCTGGTTCACGCGGCTGTTTCTCGCGGTCGGGCTGTCGCCGAACTCCATCACGGCGCTCGCAGGACTCATCGGTCTGGTAGCCGCCGCTGGCTTTGGACTCGGCACCTACAGCGCCGGAGTCGTCGCGGCAGTGTTGTTTCAATTGGCGGCCGTCATCGATTGTTGTGATGGGGAAGTAGCGCGATTGACCTTTACGGAATCGCCGTTCGGCGCATGGCTGGATCTCGTTGTGGACAACGTCGTGCACATGGCTATCTTTTTGGGTATCGCCGTGGGACTGTACGCGACTCGAATCGGTCAAGCGGATGAATGGGTTCCGGTCATGCTTGGAGTTGCGGCAGTCGCGGGGAACGGCATCTGCTTTTTCCTCGTTGAAAAGGCTCAGAAAATCAAGGCCATGAATGGTTGGAAGTCCCCAACTCATGCGGCCTGGGCCGATGTCCTGTTGAAGAATGTCGCCAGCCGGGATTTTTCGGTCGCGCTACTCGGGTTTGCCCTTTTCAATCAGTTGTACTGGTTTTTGACTTTCGCGGCGGCCGGTTCACTGTTGTTCGCCGGAGCGTTGGCTTGGGCTATCCGGCCATCCGCCATCACACTGCCTCGGCCATGAATGCGATGCTAGCGCCACTGACCACGTGTTGAGGTATTTCTTACTCGTCCTCGGTCTGGCCGTCCTGGGCCTTCTGGTTTGGCATATCGGACCCGGCAATATCTACGCCGCGGCCTCGCAGGTAGGTCCGGTCACCCTATTGATCATCCTGATTCCTTCCGTGCTCATGTATGCGATCGAGGCGTACGGCTGGAAAGTTGTCTTGGGGCCGTCGGGGAAAGCCGTGCCATTTTTGCGGCTGTTGACGATTCGGACTGCCGGGGAAGTGGTAAACATGACCACGCCGACGGCCTACTTGGGTGGCGAGCCACTCAAGGCGTACCTTCTGAAAAAGCACAACGTTCCCATCGCGGAGGGCGCTGCGTCTGTCGTCATTGCCAAAACGACGATGACGATTGCCGAGGTGTGTTTTATCCTCACGGGGATCGCCCTTGGGTTTTTGCTTCTCGGTACGGGCAACTCGGCGGTACAGACCATCACGGCCGCACTGGTTAGTGTGGGGTTGCTTGTGTGTTCCATCGCGGGGTTTGTCTTCATCCAACACCGTGGTTTGTTTGCCTCGATTTTGTCGCTCGTCAGGAAGCTCAGGTTGCGAATCCAAGCGCTGGAGGCACAAGAAGCGCATCTTCGGTCGATCGATCAGACGATTAGGAATTTCTATGACCATCATCGGAAGGCGTTTTTTGCATCGGTCGGCGTGTGTTTTTTGGGTTGGCTTGCCGAATCGCTGGAAGTCTTCGGGATCATCTATTTTCTTGGAGGGTCGGTGAGTTTCTTGGCTGCCATATCCATCGGGGCGTTGGCTGCGTTTATTAAGGGTGGGTCTTTTTTCATCCCGGGCAGTTTGGGGGCCCAGGACGCCGGGTACATGCTCTTGTTGCAGGCCTTCGGCTACAGCGATGTGACGGGCATCACATTCGCGCTGCTGCGACGCTTTCGGGAGCTGGTGTGGATTGCCATCGGGCTACTCTGTCTGGCTATGGTGGGAAAGGGTGGCCTGAATCGGGATCAGCGAGTCGAGAGTCCCTCCTGAACGATCGTCCGAAACCGTTCCACCATCCGGTCCCACACGAATCCATGGAGCCGAAAGTCTGCGGCCCGTTCGACCTTGTGAAACTGCAGACCCATGCGGGTACCCTGAACCCACCGAACCTCGGCTTCCTCAACCGGCAAGGCATGGGCTTGGTCTGGGAGAATCAGTCGAACTCGCAGCTCTGTTCCTTTGGGAAAGGTCTCGGTACATTCGATCGCACAACCGAACACCGTGAGGTTCATCACGGTTCCTTCCGCGATCATCTGTGTGTTGGAGAACATCACGGGGTAGGGGACGGGAAGCAGGACGCGGTAATGATGTCGTTGGTAACGGCGTATCGATTCCACGGTGGCCCAGTCTAGAGGGCCACTTCAACGAGAAGGAATCCCCCATTGGTGGGGCCCGAGGAGAGTCCTTGGGTCCGGACTTCCGTGACGAGCCACAAGGTCCTCGCTCTGTCTCAAGCAGAATAGTGTCGAGTGAGGTGTTCACGCTGGAACTGGAGAATGTGTCGAACCAGCAGCTCTCGGTTCTCCCTCGACATTTCGATAAACCGGGCATGAAGACGGTAGGTGTCGGGTGGGTAGGGGAGGGAGTCGACCCGCAGCACTTCGATCGGAGATGTAAAACGTACCTGTTCCGCCAAGAGCAAGGTACAGGAGAGTATCTCATTCGGCTGAAAGGGCCTGTTCACGACCAGGCCGATGCCACCAGCACTCAAGTTGACCGATTTCTCGATGAGGACACCTTCCGTCACATCCGTCTCAGCTTGAAGGCAGATAGGGAGGGTGATAGTGATACGATAGTATTCCCGGCGCTCAGAATCCAATGGCGGAGGAGTGGACGGATCCGATGACATGATCAGAGTATATCAAAATGAGTGCACTGATCCATTGATCGGTCCCCATTGAACACGCAGAGTCTGAGCAGGGGAGGAACCACATGGCCTACGACGAGCGATTGGCGGAACGAATCAGGGGGTACTTCAGGCGCCGTAAAGGGGTTGAAGAAAAGCGTATGTTCGGAGGGCTCTGTTTCATGTTCAATGGCCACATGTGCTGCGGAGTCAAAACAGACCGGCTCATGGTCCGCGTGCCGCCGGATCGCTACGAAACATTGCTCAAAAGATCAGACGTCCGGGAAATGGATTTCACGGGCAAGCCACTCAAAGGATTTGTGTTCGTCAGCGAAGCGGGGTATCGCACGGCATCGAGTTTGGCTTTCTGGCTCGATGAGGCAGTCAAGTGTGCGAAGTGGAAACCGCCGAAGAAAAGATGGTAAAAAGCTCAATCAAGATCAGAAAATCAGGCCGTTATCCGTTGCATCACCCCATCTCAAGATCATCTTGATAAGGCGTCAGGGAATCAGATGAGGCCCCATCGGCGTCCTTGGGAAAAGAGGCGAAGCCGATAGCAACGATCCACGTAACGAGCCACTCCTGTCCAAAATCCGTGAGGGCGCAGATCCCGCGCTTCCCGTCGGATCGGGCAGGGCACCGTGTGGCCCCCATCGTGGCTTTAATAATGACACCAGGGTTGATTTACAAGTGCCTGGCGGGTTGTTACGATGCCGCGCATGAAGGTGGCTGTCAATTTTCTCTGGATTTTGCTCTCCATTCTCGGTGCACTTGCGCTCGCCCACGTGGTTGGTGTCGTCAATCCGGACGAAAAGGTGAATGGGCTTTGGCTGGTCGTCGCGGCGGCCTGCATTTATGTGCTGGCCTATCGGTTCTATGGCCGTTGGTTGGCGAAGCAAGTCGTTGGGCTTAACAATCAGTATGTGACGCCGGCGGTGCGGTTGAACGATGGCGTGAATTTTCACCCCACGAACAAGGTCGTGCTCTTCGGTCATCACTTTGCGGCGATTGCGGGCGCAGGGCCCCTACTGGGACCGGTGTTGGCAGCACAGTTCGGGTTTGTGCCAGGTTTCCTCTGGCTCGTGATCGGGGCCGTATTAGCCGGGGCGGTCCAGGACTTTATCATTCTGGTGGCGTCTATGCGGCGTAACGGCCGTTCACTCCCTGAAATCGCGCATGACGAGTTGGGTTCTATCACCGGTGCGGCGACAGCGGTGGCGGTGCTGTTCATAGTCGTAGTCGCGCTAGCGGGGCTGGGCTTTGCGGTGGTGAATGCGCTCTATCACAATGCTTGGGGTACGTTCACGATTGCGATGACGATTCCCATTGGATTGATCATGGGGTTCTATCTCCAGAAGTTTCGCCCAGGGGCAGTCGCGGAAGTCTCGATTCTTGGCGTCGTCCTCTTGGTCGCTGCGGTGTTGTTCGGGCGTGTGGTGGCGCAGTCCTCCTACGGCTGGCTCTTCGAGTTTGACAAACCGGCGCTTGTCTTGCTCCTGGCCGGTTATGGGTTTCTCGCCTCTGTCCTGCCAGGATGGATGTTACTGGTGCCGCGTGGCTATCTCTCGACCTTCATGAAACTCGGGGTGGTGTTCCTGCTCGGACTCGGCGTGATTCTCATGGCGCCGACGATCGAGATGCCGCGGGTGACGAGCTTCGCGAACGGCGGGGGACCGATTATTCCTGGTACGCTCTTCCCGTTTCTTTTCATTACAATCGCTTGCGGAGCGATTTCTGGCTTCCACTCACTGGTCTCGTCCGGTACGACACCCAAGATGATCGAGCAGGAGTCTCAGGCGGTAGTGGGCTATGCGGCGATGCTGTTAGAGAGCTTTGTCGGCGTGATGGCCTTGATCGCGGCCTCGGTGCTGATTCCCGGCGATTATCTCGCGATCAATACGACATTGAGTGCAGAGGCCTTGTCGGCCATGGGCTTTGCGCCGGCGAGAATTGCTGAATTGTCGCAGATGGTGGAAGTGGATGTGTCAGGACGTCCTGGCGGCGCGGTGTCCTTGGCGGTCGGCATGGCGTCGATCTTTGCGGCACTGCCCGGCATGTCGGGTTTGATGGCCTATTGGTATCAGTTCGCGCTGGTTTTCGAGGCGCTCTTTATTCTGACGACAATCGATACCGGCACACGCGTGGCGCGGTATCTCATCCAAGAAATGGCAGGACGGGTCTATGCGCCGTTTCGACAAATCAATTGGCTTCCAGGGGTGTTCGTGAGTAGCGGCGTGGTGGTGGGAAGCTGGGCCTATTTGATCGGAACTGGGAGCATCTCGACGATTTGGCCGATGTTCGGAGCGGCGAACCAGCTATTGGGTACCCTTGCCCTCTGCATCGGGACGACAGTATTGATCAAGATGTGGAAGTCTCCCTATCTCTGGGTGACGGCCTTGCCGATGCTGTTTGTCGGTGTAATCACTCTCACGGGCTGTTATGAGATGTTTTGGATGTTCTTGGCGAAGGCGGCGACCTTGGCGGCGGGCCAAGCCTTCGCTCTCTATTTGGATGCGGTCCTCGTGTCGGTGGTGGCTGTACTTGGCTTAATTGTGTTGAGCGACAGTGTGCGGCAGTGGTATGGCTATGTGGTGCTGAAAAAGCCGTTCCGGTCGAGCGAAGTGGTCGTGATGGCGGGCGGCGGGACCGCAGGGCGGATGCAGACGGTACTGTGCCAACACGATGACGAACATAGACGCTTCACACTGCCGCATGGGACAGGGTGTTGTTGAGGGGGAAGGAGCGGCCTGGTCGTTCTCTTGCTCGCTGAACGCGCACATCTGTTGATACAAAAGCACTGGTTGTGAACGATGCGCTCGCTCAATGCGCGCAGTCGAGAATCAACCGGGCCACTCCATAGAAATAGAGAAAGAGGAAGGAGGAAGCCGTGGCTGATCAATTTTCATTCGATGTGGTGTCAGAAGTGAATATGCAGGAGTTGAAGAATGCGCTGGATCAGGCGACGAAGGAAATCAAGCAACGTTTTGATTTCAAAGACACAAAGACGGAGATCACGCTGAAGGAAAAGGAGAAAGAACTGGTCGTAGTGTCTGATGACGACTATAAACTCAAGGCGGTGCAGGAGATCATCAAAGCGAAGTGCGTGAAGCGCGGTGTGTCGTTGAAGGCTTTCGAATATGGCACCGTGGAACCGGCGTTGAGTGGGACGGTACGGCAAGTGGCGAAGATACAGAGTGGGCTCGCGTCGGACAAGGCGAAGGAAATCACGAAGGCAGTCAAGGATTCAAAATTGAAAGTTCAAGCCCAAATTCAGGGTGAGCAGGTACGGGTGTTGAGCAAGAGCAAGGATGACCTACAGGCGGCGATCGCCTTTTTGAAAGGCAAGGATTTTGCGATCGATCTGCAGTTCACGAACTATCGGTAAAGAGCGTGGTGTGTGCCGCGACCTCATGAAGACTCTGCTCCCTCTCTTCTTCCTTGCAGTATCTCTTGCAGGCTGCAATCGTAGCGATCCGATCGTTCTCATCCAGCTCCATCCAAAGAACCCCGATATCATCTATGTCGCGACCAACGACTACATTTATAAGACTCGTGATGGAGGACGAAGCTGGGCCAACCTTTCGCAGGGGATGAGTCATTCCCGCGTCATCGCCATGGCCATCGATCCCGCCTATCCTGCGACAGTCTATGCAGGAACGAAAGGGGATGCCGTCTATAAGAGCCATGACGGGGGACAACGGTGGGCATCGATGCGCTCCGGGCTTGATGATGCAACGATTACCTCGGTGGTGAATCAGTTTCTATTCGATCCTGCCGACGCCCAGCACATTTTTCTTGCGACAACTATGGGTGTATTCGAAACGAAAAACGGCGGTGGGCAATGGACGAAGAGAATGGAGGGCATGAAGGAAGTGCTCATGGTTGTGTCTCTTGCCATGGACCCGACCCGACCCTCCATTCTCTATGCGGGAACCAGTGGCGGCGTCTACAAGTCGACCAATCAGGCCGCTCGCTGGGAGAAGGTGAACAATGGTTTGGTGCCACCGAACATGCTAAAAACATCACGGGCACTGAATGTGACCTCTATTGCCGTCGATCCATACGAGCCGGACACTGTGTATGCTGCGACCCTGAGCGGATTATACAAGACGATCGATGCGGCCCAGGCGTGGACGCGCATCGGAGCCTCGCTTGCCGATCAGATGATTGTCACTATGGTGCTCGATCGATCCCGTCCAGGGGTGATGTACATCACTGGTAGAGACGGGGCGCATCGGAGCGAAGATGGTGGCGAGACCTGGGAGCTCATCAATAGGGGGCTGGCGACGAACAATGTCAGGGCCATCGCACAGAGTGCGACGGATCCGAGAGTCTTCTATGCCGGTACGAACGGAAGCGGGCTCTATCGCAGCAATGATTTTGGAGATACTTGGGAATCGATGTCACCGATAAAGGTATTAGAGAAAAGGTAGGATCAGCGTCGCTGGCTGTTCAATTCAGAATCACCGATAGCAGCGCCGACTCCACGGCGTTGAACGGTCGAGGTTCCTTCACGGTTTTGCGCGTTGTCGACTTCAAAGCCTGTGCTGCTGGGCATGGAGGTATCTTGGATATCCGTTCCAGGCCGATGCGGGATCTGACTGTCGTGAGCATCCTCTCCTCTACGTGGGCGGAGAGATTCATTCACATTGCTGTAGGGGGACACCGATGCTCCAATGTCCGCACCAAAGTTGGTATTCAGTCTGGTGTCTTCAATATCTCCGCCGATTCGTGTACGCAAAGTCGTGTCTTGAATATCCATTCCTGTCGGAGCTGATGACGGCGGCTTCTTGGCCTTGAACTCGTTTTGAATTGCTTCTTCTTCCTCATGGATTTGCGTCCTCACCAGGCCGCTGCGTTCATAGTCCACGTCGCCGAGATTATTCTGGACCTCAGTGAGCTTGTCTAACCGTTCTTGTAGCCGAAAGAGGTCTTCGCGTGCACGTGCGACCGTTCCAACAATTTCGCTGAGGGTATATTGACGGGCAAACGTGCCGAGTTTTGGGGCTGCCCCGGGCCCGCCACCTAACCCACCGTCCCCTCTTCCATCACCTGGGCCGGTACCAGGACTGCCGTCAGCCCTGGTACCTATGCCGAACCCTGCAGAGTTGTAAATGCCTTTCTGTTGTACGGCTTTGAGCACATGGTTCGCTTCATCGATCAAATCAACGATCTGTTCTGAAGCGTTGGCGCCGGTCAAGCAACAGGAAACGAACGTTCGATAGCGGTTCGAAAACCTCGATGCCGCATTCTGCAGTTCCACGATTTTGATCGGATCCCGGTCAGGAAGATCAAAGCCCTTCCGGCGGGCGTTTTCCTTGAATCGATCCGCAGTCTTTTGATCATAGAGTGGCTCGCAGCCAGGGGCTTTCTTGGCTGAAATCTGTTGATCAGCCGTCTTGTTTGAACACCAATAGATGGGTGCCGGTTGATTCAAGGGGTTGTCCGGATTGAATTCTTTCGCCTCGGCTAGTCCGAGGACGAGGGAGGTGCTCAGGGAAAGATAGAGGCCTGAGCATGCCACGATTCTATTGGTCTTCCACATGAAGTCATTGTCCAACCCGAGCCTCTGGAAGTCAATGAAACACCAAGAGTTGAACGGGTGGAATGGGTAGAACGCCAGAGGGCGGTGGGGGGTAACTCGCGGGCTGTGCAGCGAGTGAATCCTAGCCATGTAGCCATGGCAGGCCATCAGGGAAATCCACAAGACTACGATTAAAGTGGCACCCCTAAGTTACTGAAAATGAAGTTGACAACCTAGAACGCGCGAGTATACTTCCTCTGGAGTGGGGAGAAGTGGAAATTAGTGGGTGAATAGTATTGGTGGGGAATTTGCGCATGTTCCAGTCCTTGGGGAAGAAGTCTGCGACTGGCTTTCTTCTGAGCGACCCCTCACGATTTTGGATTGTACGGTGGGATATGGTGGGCACGCAGAGTTGCTTCTCGAATCTAGCCATGCCGGCACGACGCTCATAGGGTTGGATCGAGATCCAATGGCAGTTGATTTCTGTCGACAACGGTTGAATCGATTCGGAGGCTCCGTTGTGTTGCGCCAGGGAAACCATCGAGATTTAAAGCGGCACCTCGCTGAATTGGGTGTTTCAACAGTTGGAGCAGTGCTCTTTGATTTTGGAGTCTCATCTCCGCAGCTCGAGGATGCAGCGCGAGGATTTAGTTTTCAGCTTGATGGTCCACTCGATATGCGCATGGATCAATCGACAGGGAGGACCGCTGCAGATTTAGTGAATGGCGGTGATGAGCACGACCTTGCAGATATCATCTTCCAGTTCGGTGAAGAGCGATACGCGCGCCGAATCGCTCGAGCGATTGTGCGGGAACGGCGGCACCGCAGGATCGAGACTACCGGGCAGCTCGTCTCGGTTGTTGCTCAGTCGGTACCGGCTTCTTACCGCCATGGGCGGATTCATTGTGCGACGCGGACCTTTCAGGCGCTTCGCATTGCAGTCAATCAGGAGCTGGAGAGTGTAGAGCCTTCCCTGCGCGATGCTGTCGACGTTTTGTCGGAAGGTGGAAGGATCTGCGCAATCTCTTTTCATAGCCTTGAAGATCGTATCGTCAAGCATACGTTCAAGTCCCTTGCCCAACAGCCTGATTCCAAACTTGTGGTGCTCACCAAGAAGCCTATTTCCGCCTCCAAGGAAGAGTGTGAGTCGAATCCAAGATCGCGAAGTGCCAAATTGCGGGTCGCCGAACGTCCACCACGATTGGAGCTGTCATGAAGATCTTCACGGTACTCCTTGGATTGTGTCTTGTATTTGTGTTTGTTTGGGAGCGAGTGGATATGGTGCGGATCGGCTATCAGATCGAACGATTGAAGCGCGACAAGACGGTGTTGGAACGTCAGCGGGATGAGTTGCGAGTTCAATTCTCCTCGCTGAGTGCTTCGAATCGGATCGCAAAATTGGCAACTGAACAACTCGGGATGAGCCTGCCTCAGCAAGGCCAACTGATCCTGGTTCAGTCCAGGCCGAGTGGGACACCGCCCACGGACTTTGCGGCGGCACCTGTGAGAGTAGCTAGAAACTATCTTCCCAGTAGGAGGGACTAGTGGCTGGTTCTGGGTCCCGCGTTCGTCGCTATGTGTTGATGCTGGTGTTGCTGGGTGGATTCGTGCTCGTGCTGTTCCGGCTGGTGACCTTGCAGGTATTACGGGCGGAGGAGCTGTCCGTCAGAGCCGATCGACAGCATCAGAAGACCGTTTCCCTGGAAGGGCCGCGCGGTACGATTGTCGACCGACATGGCAAGGTGTTGGCGATGAATATGGAGGTCCCCTCTGTGTTTGGGATCCCTACGACGTTGGAAAGCCCCGCGAAAGCGGCTCGCCAACTGTCGTCTATTCTGTCTGTGAAGGTTGCCGAATTGGAGAAAAAACTTCAGCAGGATCGGAGTTTTGTGTGGCTGGCCCGCAAGGTGGACCCGGAGCAGGGGCGTAGATTGGATCGTTTGTCACTGGACGGAATTGGTGTTGTAATGGAAGGTCGACGGTTCTATCCGAAAGGTCCGCTCCTCTCTCACGTCTTGGGATTTGCGGGTATGGATGGGGATGGGTTGGAAGGAGTGGAACATCGGTATGAAACGTACTTACGTGGTGAGAAACGGATGATGGTGCTGCAGCGCGATGCGCTGGGGCGCACAGTCTTTCCAAAGAACTTGGCTGAAAGGAATCCGGTACCCGGCCATCAACTCACCCTCACGATTGATGAAGTCGTTCAATATATTGCCGAGCGAGAGTTGGAAGACGCCGTGACTCGCTCTCGGGCAAAGTCAGGGACGATCATTGTCCTTGACCCAGAGACGGGAGCAGTGTTGGCCATGGCTGTCAGCCCTCGGTTCGACCCGAATACTGTTTCGAACCTGAGTCCCGATCGTTGGCGGAATAGGGCGCTCACAGATGCCTATGAACCAGGGTCCACCATGAAAGCCATGATCGCAGCAGCGGCCATTGAAGAGGCAGCGATGAAGCCGACGACGCTGGTCTTCGGGGAGCATGGCCGCATGACGGTTGCGAACACCGTGATTCATGACCATGAAAAGCTGGGATGGGTTTCCTTCGCGCAAGCCATTCAAAAGTCTAGCAATATTGGTGCGGCCAAGGCGGGAATGGTATTGGGTGAGCAGCGACTGTATCGGTATCTCCAAGCATTCGGCTTTGGTCAGCGAACTGAGATTGATCTTCCGGGAGAAGGGGTGGGGTTGGTCAAGAGCCCCAGTGCCTGGGGTCGTCGTTCCGTTGCGTCGATTTCGATGGGGCAAGAAATAGGGGTCACGCCGATCCAGATGGTGACCGCAGTGGCAGCCTTGGCCAACGGGGGCGTGCTCATGAGGCCGTATGTGGTTTCTGAAATCCGAGACGCCGAGGGCCATCTCTTGAGGCGAGTGCCGTCTCAGGTACGGCGACGTGTCGTTTCGCCGGAAACCGCACGTAGTGTTACGAAAATTCTTGAAGGTGTTGTCACGCACGGCACCGGAGCAAAAGCAGCCATCCCTGGATTTCGGGTCGCCGGTAAGACTGGGACGGCTCAACAGATCGATCCAGGCACTCGCCGATATTCAAACTCTCGGTTTGTGACCTCCTTTGTCGGGTATGTGCCGGCAGATCACCCACGGCTCGCCATGATCGTGATCATCGATGCACCCCATGATAAGAACGCGTCAGGCGGAAGCGTGGCGGCTCCGGTATTCAGCAGTGTCGGCGAGCAAGTGTTGAGTTACCTCGGTGTGTCCTCGGGCGAACCGGTCACGCTGGCGATGGCAGTACCAAACTCGTAATCACGCTTGGAGTCTGCCGATGACCTTGGCCACCATGATTCAGGCGCTTGACGGACGCGTGGCAGTTCTGGAGCGGCAAGGAGATCTCGATGTTTCCGTGACGGCCATCACTGATGATTCTCGGAAAGCCGCGTCTCAGTGTCTCTTTGTGGCCGTCAAAGGTGAACATGTTGACGGGCATCGTTTCATTCCGGCAGCACTGAAGGGAGGCGTGAGCGCCTTGGTTGTGCAAGAAGCGGTGCGTGGCATCTCTCTCCCATTCGTACGAGTCGAGGATTCCCGAAGAGCACTCGGACTTTTGGGGAGTCGGTTTTATGGTGACCCGTCGAATCGGATTCGGATGATCGGGATAACCGGCACAAACGGCAAGACAACCACGACCTATGTTTGCAAAGCGCTGTTGGAGGGGCTTGGCCGGCAAGTAGGGTTGATTGGAACCGTCGCCTATCAAATAGGTACGCGCACAATGCCGGCAGCGCACACGACTCCCGGTGCACTCGAACTACAGCGGTTGCTCGCAGAAATGGCCAGCTGCGGGTGCGGGACGGCAGTCATGGAAGTATCGTCTCATGCATTGGCACAAGATCGCACGAGTGGGTGTGAGTACGATGTCGGGGTCTTTTCAAATCTCACGCAGGATCACCTCGATTTCCATAAGACGATGGAAAACTACTTCCAGGCTAAGTTGCGGCTCTTTACGGGATTAGGAGAAGGACGTAAGAAGAACAAACGGGCAATCATCAATATCGATGACCCCTATGGAAGCCAGATCGTTGCACGCAGCCCTGTTCCAGTTTGGACGTACGCGTTGAAGAGCAAGGCGGACCTTCTTGCCGAAGACGTGCAGTTGTCGATTCGAGGGACGACGTTTACCGCGGCCACTCCTGTCGGAACTTTTCCCATAGAAAGTCATCTTGTGGGTGAGCACAATGTTTACAATTTGCTGGCGGCCATCGGAGTTGCTCTTCATGAAGGAGCCACTCCGGATCAGATTCGTCAGGCAGTACGAAATGTGCTGAATGTGCCAGGTCGATTCGAGCGTGTCATGGCGGGGCAGCCGTTTACGGTGGTCGTAGACTATGCGCACACCGAAGATGCATTAGTCCGATTGTTGACTGCGGCAGAAGTCCTGAAGTCGGGGCGTATTATCACGGTGTTCGGATGTGGCGGGGATCGTGATAGAGGAAAGCGACCGAAGATGGGAGCCGCCGCCGTCCGGTATAGCGATGTCGTCATCTTGACCTCCGACAACCCGAGAACGGAGGACCCTCACGCCATTCTTGATCAGGTGGAAGTTGGGGTGATCGAGGGGCTACGACAGCGATCACATGTGCGGTACAGAAAGATTGCCGATCGGCGGCAAGCGATCGAGGAGGCTGTGCGAGAGGCTCATGATGAGGACATGGTCCTGATTGCAGGAAAGGGACACGAAGACTACCAGATTGTCGGCACAGAGAAACTCCACTTTGACGATCGCGAAGTCGCACGCGATGCAATTCAGCGAGTCGGTGTCCGTCTCTGACGAAGGGAGAGAAGCGTCAGGTGTTGCAGGAACGCGGATAGATGGCGTTATTGACCATGACCGAATTGCAGAGAGTTCTCGGGGCTCGAGTGTTGGCCGGCGATGTGTCTAGGCGAGCAGAGCAGCCTATCCGACACATTAGTCTGGATACTCGGTCACTTCGACCGGGCGATCTCTTTCTTGCGATACAAGGAGAACGGTTTGATGGGCATGCATTTGTCGGAACAGCTGTATCGAAGGGAGCCATAGGGGCGATCGTCTTCGATTCCTATGACGTGTCGACGCTCTCTCTAACGCGAGGCACGAAACGACGAGTACCGCTCATTCTTGGTGTGCGCGATCCACTCGCGGCGTACCAACAATTGGCTGCGTACCATCGAAGCAAGTTCAGGATCCCTGTCGTGGCCGTGACGGGAAGCAACGGGAAAACCACGACAAAAGAAATGGTGGCGAGCGTGCTGGCCCATCGATGGAACATTCTCAAGACCGAAGGCAATCTGAACAACCGCTTGGGAGTTCCTCAAACACTGTTCCGTCTCAGGAGACGGCACCAGGCTGCGGTCATTGAAATGGGGGTCGACAATGTTGGCCAAACGACCACTCTGTGTGAACTCGTTCGCCCGACGATTGGGATCATCACGAACATCGGACCGGATCATCTGGAGTTTTTTGGAAGCATGGATGTTTCAGCTCAGGCCAAGGCTGAGTTGCTTGATCTGCTTCCAGTGGATGGAACGGCGATTCTGAACGCCGATGATTCCTACTACGACTATCTCACCAGCCGGGCTCGATGCCGAGTAGTGTCGTTTGGCCATTCAGCCAAGGCCGACGTCCGAGCGGCAAAGGTCAAGTCGGATGGACGAAATGGGACGATCTTTCACCTTCAGCTTCCCGGAAAGGCTCGTCACACAGTCGTTCATATTCGGGTTCAAGGAAGACACAACGTCACGAATGCACTCGCAGCAGGAGCGGTCGGTACGGTGCTGGGTTTCCCCGGGACCGTGATCGCACGGGGCTTGTCGCATTTCCGACCTGCAGCGATGCGGTCTCAGGTTCGCATGAGTCGCGGCGTCAAGTTGATCATCGATTGCTACAACGCGAATCCAGCTTCGATGAAAGCGGCTGTGGAGCTGTTGGCGCAGGCGGGGGAACATCGGAGAACCATTGCGGTTCTGGGAGATATGTTAGAGCTTGGACCGAATGCCGTTCGCATGCATGAGGAGGTCGGAGAATTTGTGGCGCGACACGGGATCGATTATGTAGTGACGTGTGGGGTCCTAGGGGGCAGTCTTGCTCAAGGAGCCAGGCAGGCAGGGTTCGATCACGGGCGCATTATCCAAGTAGCGGACGCTCAAGCTGCCGTCGGTGCGGTCAAGACCATCGTCAAGCCCGGCGATGTCGTACTGATCAAGGCGTCGCGCGGGATGCGATTAGAGCTTGTGGCAGACGCACTTCAGGGCATCAAACGCACGGCGAAGAAGGCTTCATAGGAACGCCCATACCATGCTGTATGTCTGGCTATACCCGTTCCATACGGAATTTTCTTTCCTCAACGTCTTTCGATACCAGAGCTTTCGCATCATTTACGCCGCTGTGACTGCGTTCCTGATCGCATTTGTGCTGGCGCCGTGGGTGATCCGAAAGCTCCAAGAAATTAAGTTGGGTCAGCAAGTGCGCGACGATGGACCAAAACGGCATTTGTCGAAGAGTGGGACGCCCACGATGGGCGGGGTCCTCATCATTTTTGCCGTGACGCTCTCGACGCTGCTTTGGGCTGACATCTCACGGCCGCATGTCTGGTTGGTTCTTGTCGCAACGCTGGGGTTTTGTGCCATCGGGTTTATGGACGATTATCTCAAATTCATTAAAGCTCGCTCGAAAGGATTGTCGGCGTCTCAAAAGTTCACCGCGCAGATCATGGTCGCGCTTGTAGTTGCGCTAATTTTATATGCATTACCTGGCTATAACACAAAACTCAGTCTGCCATTTTTCAAGACGTTCATGCCTGATCTCGGATGGTTTTATGTCATCTTTGCGATTCTCGTGATCGTCGGAAGTTCCAACGCCGTCAATCTTACCGACGGCTTGGACGGACTCGCCATCGGGCCAGTAATGGTTGCGGCATTAGCGTATACCGTCGTCGCCTATGTTACGGGGCATCGGTTGATATCTGAATATCTCCTCATCCCCCACATCGATGGCGCCGGAGAGCTGGCCGTCTTCACGGCGGCGATCCTGGGTTCTAGCCTTGGGTTTCTCTGGTACAACACCTACCCGGCCTCGGTGTTCATGGGCGATGTCGGGTCGCTCCCGCTTGGGGCGGCTCTGGGGACCGTTGCGGTGATCAGCAAGCACGAGTTGCTTCTGTTGTTGGTCGGTGGGGTGTTCGTCATCGAGGCCGTGTCGGTTATTTTTCAGGTTGCGTCATTCAAATCACGAGGTAAGCGGATCTTCCTCATGGCGCCCATCCATCATCATTTTGAAATGAAAGGATGGGAAGAGCCAAAGGTCGTGGTGCGTTTGTGGATTATTGCCATTCTGCTCGCGCTCTTGAGCCTCAGCACACTGAAGTTGAGGTGACGGCGATGCCCACGGCCGACACCATGGAGCTGAGAGGAAAGCGAGTGACGGTCATCGGACTTGCCCGAAGCGGCATTGCTGCAGCCCGTCTACTCCAAGAGGTTGGGGCGCAGGTGACGGTTGCTGATAGGAAAGAGCGAGCTGACGTGCGCCATGAGCTGGAGGCGTTGGATCCCTCGAGCATTCAGCTTAGTTTGGGAAAAGGATATGAATCGGCCTTGGACAACGCTGATCTGGTCGTCATCAGTCCGGGCGTACCGTATCGAATGGAGTCCCTGGAACGTGCTCGTCGCCGGGGTGTGAAGGTGATCAGCGAACTCGACCTTGCGTCGCGGTTCCTGTCGGTTCCGATCCTGGCTGTGACGGGAACAAACGGAAAAAGTACGACGGTCACCCTCATCGGCAAGATGCTGGAGCACAGTGGAAAACGAGTCTTCGTCGGCGGAAATCTTGGAATCGCGCTCAGTGAAGCGGCCGTACGCGTACGACAAACGACAACAAATGGACAACCCTGTCCCTACGACCTCTTGGTCGTGGAGGTGTCGAGTTTTCAGTTGGAGACGGTGGAACAGTTCCATCCATGGATCGCAGGCATCCTCAACGTGACTGTCGACCATCAGGATCGCTACGTGTCGATCGACGAATATATTGCCGCAAAGAATCGGATTTTTGAAAATCTCACATCATCCGATTATGCGCTGTTCAATCTGGATGATCCCAGAGTTGCCTCCCTTCGGAAGCCCGTGAAAGGGAGTGTGCTGGGATTCACAAGGACGAACCTCTTGCCTCCGGACCTAGCCGGCGGAGCCTATCTTGATCAGGATCGTATCATGGTCAAGATCAAGGGGAAGACTCATGAGATATGCCGGAGGAACGAGCTCAAAATCATCGGCGATCATAATATTGACAACGCCATGGTCGCGACCATCTATGCACTACTCAGTGGGTGCCCAATATCCGCCGTTCAGCAGGTGCTGCGGGACTTTCCTGGGCTAGAACATGCCTGTGAGGTCGTCCGGGAACGGCAAGGTGTCCGTTTTATCAATGATTCAAAGGGTACGAACGTCGATGCGACCCTGAAAGCACTGGAGAGTATCGATCAGCCAATTTTGCTCATCGCCGGTGGACGAGATAAGGGCGGGGATTTTTCTCGCTTGACGAGCTCCATCCATCAGCGGGTCAAGCGGCTCATTCTGATCGGTGAAGCCGCCCCCCTGATCGCCAACGCGGTGGAAGGGTACCAGGCGGTCGAACGGGTCGAAACCTTGAAGGAAGCTGTGGAACTGGCGGCAGGGGCGGCGGAACGTGGAGATGTCGTGCTTCTCTCACCGGCCTGTGCAAGTTTCGATATGTTTGTTGATTATCAGGATCGGGGGCGTCAATTTAAAACCCTTGTGCAATCGTTGCCGTCATGACTGGCGCGACGAAAGAGGAGCATTGAGACCGCACGATGTCACGACGATCTGCAGGTACCCTGGCTTTGCCATGGCCTCCCGGCGGACCGCGAGGTCCAAAACAGGTCGGGATGGATCAAATCCTCCTGTTTGTGACGATTACCTTGGCATTGGTTGGCTTGGTCATGATGTTCAGCGCGAGTGCCGTGATGGCGGGCAAGAAGTTCGACGATTCATGGTATTACCTCAAGCGCCAGCTGGTCTGGCTGACGTTCGGATTGGTACTTCTCCATGTAATATCCCGCATCGATTATATCTGGTGGAGGCGCCTCTCCTTCCCACTTCTTGGTCTGATTACAGTCTTGCTGGTTATGGTGCTGTTCCCCTCTATTGGCGAAGTGAAGCATGGTGCTCGGCGTTGGTTACAGCTTGGGCCTATCTCGGTTCAACCGGCGGAGATGGCCAAGCTCATCGTAGTTATCTATCTCGCCGGGTATCTTTCCCGGAAAGAGGACCGGCTCCAGGACTTTTCTTCCGGTTTGCTTCCACCGTTGCTCATGATCGGGATTCTCAGCGGCCTGGTGCTAAGGGAACCAGACCTGGGCACCGTGGTGGTCATCGGACTTGTTACAGGCGGCCTGCTGTTTGTTGGCGGTGCGCGTCTGTCTCATCTGTCGTCCGTGGCTCTCTGTGCGATACCCGTCGGCTTGGCCCTTATCCTAACCTCCGGTTACCGGCTGCCGCGTCTTCTGACATTCCTGGATCCCGGGCGCGACCCGTTGAATGCGGGACATCAAATTACACAATCGTTCCTGGCCTTCGGCAGTGGAGGGCTATTCGGCGTTGGGTTGGGCGAAGGAAAGCAAAAACTGCTCTTTCTCCCGGAACCGCATACCGACTTTGTGTTAGCGCTTGTCGGGGAAGAGCTGGGGTTTGTCGGGACCTGCGTGATTATTCTTCTCTTCGCGGTATTCGTGGTTCGCGGATTTCAGATTGCCACGCGGGCGCGAACTCCATTTGGGCGCTACCTCGGGGTCGGCATCACGACACTCATCGGTATCCAGGCGCTGATCAATGCCTGTGTGGCGACGGGGTTGCTGCCTACCAAAGGTCTCACATTGCCGTTTGTCAGTTATGGGGGTTCCTCCCTGGTCGTCAGTTTAACCGGCGTCGGGATGTTGCTCAGCATCTCGAGAGATCGGCAGGCGGGACGGGAGGAGACACGATATCGAAGTGGACGTGGCTGGTCGAATCGACGATGACGATTGTAATCGCTGCGGGAGGGACTGGCGGCCATCTCTATCCGGCGATTGCGCTGGCTCGAGAGTTTGTGCGGCATGACGCAGCCGTACGGATTCTCTTTGTAGGAACGGCTCGTGGCATTGAGTCTCGGGTACTGGCCCATGAAGGGTTCGAGCTGGCGCTGATCACAGCCAAGCCGGTCATGGGAAAGGGATTGGTGGACGTTCTACGAGGCCTCCTGTCTGTGCCCATTGGGATCTGGCAGTCATTACGCATTCTCGAGCAGCGCCAAGCGGATCTTGTGATTGGGGTAGGAGGATATACGAGTCCCACCATGCTGGCGGCAGCTGCATTGAAAGGCATCGCTCGGGTGATTCTTGAGCCAAATGCCTATCCTGGCCTCGCGAATAAGGTAGTTGCGCCGTTCACGCAACGAGTATTTCTGGCATTTGAGTCTGCGGGCGCATCATTTGATCAACGAAAGGTTCGGGTGGTTGGAACACCGGTTCGACAAGAGTTCTTCGTTCCATCACGTAAGACGGGTGACTCAATTGAACGCAGAGGCCAGCATCTCCTGATTTTCGGCGGGAGCCAGGGTGCCAAAGCCATCAATAGTGCGGTGTTGGAGGGATTAGCGTTGTTGCAAGAACGTCTTCCCGGACTGACGATCACTCATCAGACCGGGGAAGTGGACTTCGAACGAGTTAGTGAGACCTATCACAAGCTCGGTATACAGGCTAAAGTCGTTCCATTTCTCTATGACATGCCCGCTGTCTTGCGCACAGCCGACTTAGTCGTGGCTCGATCCGGTGCGATGACCATCGCAGAACTGACGGCCTGTGGCAAAGCCGCAGTACTGATTCCGTTGCCGACAGCGATTTACGATCACCAAATGAAGAATGCACGGGAAATGGAGGCCGAGGGTGGAGCCACTGTGCTCCCACAGGCAAATCTGAATGGAGCAAAACTGGTTGAGACGATCGTGGCCATCATGTCGAATTCGGAGCGGCTGCATGCGATGCAGAAGCACAGTCTCGCGATGAGACGAAGTGATGCTGCCGAAGTGATCGTCCGGGAATGTTACGCGCTCATGAATGAGACACACGAGAACAATCAACCTCGAAAAGTGAACGGAGGATAACGCAGTTGCGCCGGGAAGAAGAAAGAAACCAGGAAGAGAAAAGAAATAATGAGCAGTTGGATGGCGGAGCACAACGCATATGACGCCATTTCGTAAGACACAACAGATTCATCTGGTCGGAATTGGGGGAGCGGGCATGAGCGGGATCGCAGAGGTTCTGCTCACGATGGGGTACAAAGTGACCGGTTCAGATCTGCATGCCTCGGAAACGACAAGGCGGCTTGAGGAACTTGGTGGGAAGATCTTTATCGGTCACCAGGAATCAAACGTAGGGGAAGCGCAGGTCGTCGTCATTTCATCCGCTGTGGCAACCAGCAATCCCGAAGTGGCGATCGCAAAGACACAACAAATTCCTGTCATCCCCCGCGCAGAAATGCTGGCGGAGCTGATGCGTCTGAAGTTCGGAGTCGCGATTGCCGGCGCCCATGGCAAAACCACCACGACCTCTATGGTGGCCAACGTGTTGGCGCAAGGAGGCCTGGATCCAACGATGGTCATCGGTGGCAAGGTCAACGCGTTGGGTAGTCATGCACGGCTTGGCCGCGGCGACCTGCTTGTGGCGGAGGCTGACGAGAGCGATGGTTCGTTTCTCCGACTCTCGCCGACCATCGTGTCTGTGACGAACTTGGATCGAGAGCATCTGGATCATTACGGTTCCATGGAGCGAATCAACGACTGTTTTCTGGAATTCATCAACAAGATTCCGTTCTACGGGCTGGCGGTCTTATGTGGTGATGACGAGCGCCTTCGGAACCTGTTCCCGCTCATTGTGAAGCGCTATCAAACGTATGGGCTTCAGGAGCGTGGCGGAACGTCCCTGGATTTCCAAGCCACCGATATCGTGCTCAACCAATGGGGAGCCGAGTTCCGCGCCTCTTTCCGCGGGAAAAACCTGGGCCCATTTCGGTTGGCAATACCAGGCATCCATAACGTTTCAAACGCACTCGCCGCGATTGCCATCGGAGTCGAACTCGAAGTCCCCGTTGATCTCATCCGTAAAGGACTCGCAGCCTTTACCGGTGTGGAACGGCGTTTTCATCTACGTGGGGAAACCGGTGGGATTATGGTGGTGGATGATTATGGCCATCATCCGACCGAGGTGAAAGCCACGCTTGCTGCAGCCAAACAGGGGTGGAATCGGCGATTGGTCGTTCTGTTCCAACCGCATCGGTACACCAGGACACGGGACTGTATGGGAGACTTCGCGCATGCCTTTGACGATGCTGATGCGGTGTTCATGACCGAGGTCTATCCGGCCGGCGAGCCGCCAATACCCGGAGTTTCTGGAGCCAGCCTTGCTGACACAATCAAGTCGGCTGGTCACCCGTCAGTCACCTTTATTGCGCAGAAAGAAGCCTTGCCTGATCAGGTGCTCCCGTTTCTGAAGTCAGGCGATCTTGTCCTGACTATGGGAGCCGGTGATATTTGGAAAGCGGGCACCGGAATTCTTGCACGTCTTGAGGGGACGTGACGGCTGAAGATGCGTCGAAACTTGCGGCATGAGTCAAAGCCACGACAGGTAGGTCGAGAACGCCGATTGCGATTGGCCGTGGCCGGCCTGCGGGGCACCGTTCAGTTCAAGGCGTCGCTGAAGGACCATACCTCGTTCCATATCGGTGGTCCTGCTGATGTCCTGGTACAGCCTGCTGATGTCGAGGATGTCATCCGTCTTTGTAGGCAGACGACCGAACAGCGCGTGCCCATCTGTGTGTTGGGTGGGACCAACATTCTCGTTCGAGACAAGGGGATCCGAGGTGTGGTCGTCAGTTTGGCCAAGTTGCGGGCGATCAAGGAGGAACCGGGTTCAGTACTGTATGTCGAAGGAGGCGTTGGGATGCCCACACTGATTGGGCATGCCATCCGCAAGTCTTTGGCCGGACTGGAGTGGGCTGCCGGGATACCAGGGACCGTTGCAGGGTGCGTGGTCATGAATGCAGGGACGAGGCTAGGCGAAATGAAAAGCACCGTCAAGGCTGTGCGTATAGTCTCGCCAGATGGAACTCTCCTGGACTATCAAGCAGAGAGCATCGATTTTGCGTACCGTCGGGCGACACTACCTCGTGGCATTGTGGTTGGGGTCTGGCTTCAACTGAAGCCGGGGGTGAAATCGGAGATCGGACAAGTCGTCAAAGACTATTTGCGCTATCGCCGTGATACTCAACCGCTGTCTATGCCGAGCGCCGGTTGTGTGTTCAAAAATCCGAAGAATGATTCGGCGGGACGCGTCGTCGAGTCGGCTGGGCTCAAAGGAGCTGCGGTCGGCGATGCCTGTGTCTCGACGAAACACGCCAACTTCATCGTCAATCAGGGCCACGCCAGTGCCCGCGATGTGCTGTCTCTCATCAGAAAAGTGCGTGCACGAGTCGCTCGGAAAACAGGCATTAAACTGGAATTGGAGTTGAAAGTAATCGGGGAGCGCTAGCGAAAGGATGTGATGGTGGCCACAGGTCGAATCACAGATGCGCGAATTGGCGTGCTCATGGGAGGACGCTCATCGGAGCGAGACATCTCTCTCAAAACAGGGCAGGCCGTCCACCAGGCGCTCATCCGTCTCGGATATGACGCGGTGGCTATCGATGTCACTGATCGGTTGCACCGTGAACTAGAAAATCAGAAAGTGGCGATTGCCTTCCTCTCGCTCCACGGGCCTGGTGGTGAGGACGGTACGATACAGGGTTTCCTCGAGACGATGGGGATTCCCTACACGGGGTCCGGGGTGCGAGCGAGTGCGGTAGGAATGCATAAAGCTGTGACTAAAACGCTGCTCGCTTCGTATGGTGTTCCGGTGGCAGCTGGAACGGTTGTGCGTGAAGGGGATAGGCCTGCCCTCGCAAGGATTCTCCGAGAGGCCCATCTCGAGTTACCGATTGTCGTGAAACCAGTGGCTCAGGGATCGACCATCGGAGTTACGGTCGTGCGCCGTGCGGGACAATGGAAGGAAGCACTGGCTCTAGCACATCGATTTGACCAAGAGGCGATGGTGGAGAGCTACATACCGGGACATGAAGCCGCCGTGTCTCTTGTCGGAACGGAAGCAGAAGGGGTGAAAGTGCTTCCAGCGATCGAAATCGTCGCGCCGGAAGGATTCTACGATTTTTCGGCAAAGTACCAAAAGGGTAAGACGCAGTATCTTTGTCCGGCTCCATTTCCTCCCAAAGTACTTCGACAGGTCAGCGAAATGGCGCGTCGGACGTACGCTGTGTTGGGGTGCGAGGGGGCTGCCCGCGTAGATTTTCGCATCACTCCGCGAGGGCGGCCTTACGTGTTGGAAATCAATACGGTGCCCGGCATGACAGAAACGAGTTTGCTACCCATGGCCGCGGCTCAGGTCGGCATCGGGTACGACACTCTGGTCGAACGGATCTTACAATCTGCGCTGGATCGAGTGCCACGATCTGCCTCGGGTGTAAGGCAGGAGTCCGCAGGATGAGACTCTTTAAGAAGAAACGTCTGTCCAAGGCTCCAGGCCCCCGAAAGAACGAGTGGAAAGACCTGCAGGGAGACCGAGCCATGAAGGAGACCAGGCGGCTACGAGCGGAAAAACGGAGCACGCTTGTCCGGTGGGCGAAGGTGGTGACGAGCACCGTTTGCGCCGCAGTGCTCATCGGGGTCGCTGCGACATACTCCGGGCCTGCACTACAAGATCTCTTGGAAATCAAGACGATCGGTGTTGAAGGCGTCTACCATCTGGATAAACAGCAGGTGCTTGATCTGGCAAAAGTGAAACCCGGTGCGCCACTCCACCACATCGTCACAACGGCCATTAAGGAACAGGTCGAGGCTCATCCCTGGGTCAAAACGGCTGAAGTGACCCGTGTGCCATTTCACGAATTACGGATCTCCGTGAGCGAGCGGAAGCCCGCCGCGATTGTTCGTACCGAGTCTCAGAACTTTCTGTGCGACGAGGACGGACATGTGCTGAACAGGCTTGGCCAGTTGGATAATGAGGCGCTACCTCTTGTCACCGGGATCGATCTGCCCGGGTTGGTGCAAGGGACAGAATCAGTTCGACACGCGGTGGTATCTGGCATCGAACTCGCAAGAGTTGTCGGGCAATCGTTCGATGGGCGGCTACACGTGCTCGCGGATAACCCTTCAAATTTAGTGGCGCTTGTCCAGGGAATGCGATTTCAATTTGGTGATAAGGCACTCAAGGAGCAGTGGGAGCGGTTTCGGCGCGTCAAATCGACGCTAAAGGCACAAAACTTTGACGGTCTGGGGCGTAACGTGAGGGAAGTGGATCTCCGGTACGAAAATCGAATCATCGTACGGGAAGGGGGGTGATGGCCGTGTCGAAGCGAGATCACATCCTTGTTGGACTCGACATCGGAACGACGAAGATCTGCGCAATCGTCGCCGAAGTTGCCGATGCCGGCGGGCTCAATATCATCGGTGTCGGGTCGAGTCCCTCACGAGGTCTACGGAAAGGTGTCGTGGTTGATATCGAAAGCACGGTTGAATCGATCAAGAAGGCGGTCGAAGAGGCGGAGTTGCTGGCCGGTGTCCAGATTAACTCGGTCTATACAGGCATCGCGGGTAGCCACATTTCCGCCGAAAACTGTAAGGGTGTGGTGGCGCTCAAGCGAGCTGAGGTGACCCGTGAGGATATCCACCGGGCGATCGAAAGCGCGCGTACCTTGGCCGTGATCCCTCACGAACGGAAGATCCTTCACGTCTTGCCCCGAGAATATATGGTGGATGGGCAGGAAGGGGTCCGCGAGCCATTGGGCTTGTCAGGGCATCGACTGGAAGTCAATGTCCATGTCATCACTGGGGCTGTGACCTCTGCGCAGAACATTGTAAAATGTGTGAATCGAGCGGGGCTCGATGTCGTGGACATCATCCTGCAGCCGCTTGCTTCAAGTGAGGCTGTGCTGAGTCAAGAAGAGCGCGACTTGGGCGTGGCGATGGTCGATTTGGGCGGAGGGACCACGGATCTCGCGATCTTCTTGGACGGCAGTATCCGGCACTCAGCGGTTCTTCCGATCGGGGGGCAGAATTTAACCAGAGATTTGGCATTCGGCCTGATCACGTCGCAGACCGAGGCAGAGAGGATCAAGACGCAATATGGCATTGCCCGAACGGAATTGCTGACGGGCCATCAGATCGTGGAAGTGCTGTCCGTCGGGGACCGCCCGGCGCGCACATTTTCTCGGCGGGATGTTGCCGAAATTTTGGAGCCCCGCGTGGATGAAATGTTTGAACTGGTGCGGAGGGAAATTACCCGTGCCGGCTACGAAGGAATATTGGGTGCCGGCGTGGTGATCACCGGAGGCACCTCGTTGTTAGACGGAATGCCTGACGCGGCCGAAAAAGTTTTAAACCTACCAGCTCGACGAGGGGTACCCTCAGGTGTTGGGGCACTTCGGGATCAAGTGAGTCATCCCAGCCATTCGACCGGTGTGGGCTTGTTGCTGCACGGTCGGCGACATGTCGACGAATTGGAAACAGCCGGGCTTCGCAATGGAGGAACTTGGGCGCGTATGTTTGGATGGACGAAGAAGGTGCTGGAGATCTTTTAACCTTGGTCCGGCAGGAGGCCGGTGGTCGTCCTGCGGGGTGATCGGAGGAGGTGGCTCAATGTTCTCATTTCAAGAAGATGTGTTGTCGCCGGTCCGTATCAAAGTCATCGGAATCGGCGGGGCCGGATGCAACGCCATTAACACCATGATCACCTCCGGATTGGCTCGTGTGGATTTTATCGCGAGTAACACCGACCTTCAGGCGCTCGATCGATCCTTGGCCCCCTATAAGATACAACTCGGGCCCGATCGGACTCGTGGCCTGGGCGCAGGGGCGAAACCCGAAATCGGACGGGATGCGGCGCTCGAAAGTCGGGAGCATATCCGTGAATGTATCGACGGTGCGGATATGGTCTTTGTCACCGCCGGAATGGGTGGAGGAACAGGAACCGGTGCCGCGCCGATTGTGGCCAGCATTGCCCGAGAGATGGGGATTCTCACGGTCGGTGTCGTCACGAAGCCCTTTCAGTATGAAGGGCAGCGTCGACACAAGCATGCCGAAGAAGGAATCCGAGAACTACGTCGACATGTCGACACCTTGCTCGTCATTCCTAACCAGCGACTGCTGGGCATTGTGGATAAGGCCACTCCGCTCCTCGAAGCATTCAAGGTGGCGGACGATGTCCTCCGTCAGGCCATTCAAGGCATCGCCGATGTCATCACGACAACCGGTCATGTGAATGTGGATTTCGCCGACGTCCGCACCGTGATGTCGCATACTGGTCGTGCGGTAATGGGGATGGGCGTTGCTCAGGGACAGAATCGGGCGATCGAAGCCGCACAAAAAGCGATGTGCAGCCCTCTCCTGGAGGAGGGAAGTGTTGAGGGAGCCCGCGGAGTACTCCTCAATATTACTGGAGGCCCCAGCATGTCGTTGCATGAGATTGAGGAAGCAGCGTCTATTATTCAGCAGACGGCGGATCCCGAGGCGAACATCATCGTCGGGCAGGTCATTAATCCAGACATTGGTGAGGAATTGATCATTACGGTCATTGCCACCGGATTTGAACGGGACGAGAATCTGGCGATTGCCGGGACTGAGGCAGATCGAGCACCAAATCGGCTGACCAAGCCGATCCAACCAGTGCTGGCCGGCGTCGTCGCCTCCCTTGGGACAGAGCGACCGATAAAGGATCTCGACCGCCCGACATATTTGAGGCGTATAAGTGAAGCACGAGAGTCGGCGGATCGAGCTGCACTGACAGGTGAGGATGAGTGGGACGTCCCGACGTTTCTTCGTAAGCAAGCAGACTAATTTCGTCTTGCTCATCTGATGACGGAATGGTGAGAATCGATATGGCGGGAACATCATTCATAACCGTACCAGCATTTTCGGATACCCGAAATCGGATTCGGCACTTTTTTGGCACTCGGCAGCATGCTACCGGGCTGGATCTTGAACTTGGTGTTCCTCGACAGGGGGTAGCCGGGGCAGGAGCCGCATCCTGGACGCTGACGGTGAAGCAGGTTCATGGAACGGAAGCACTTGTGGTGGATCGTGCGCTGACGCCAACCGATCGATTTGCCGGAGGATGGGACGCACTGGTGACCGATCAACCAGGCGTGATGGTGGCGGTGCGGACGGCGGACTGTGTTCCAGTCTTGATGCATGATCCCGTACATCGAGTGGTGGCTGCGGTCCATGCTGGTTGGCGAGGGGCCGTGGCAGGCATCGTCCCTAAAACGATGGCCCTCTTGGAGTCGTGTTTCGGGTCACGCCCGGACCAGGTGCGGATCAGTATCGGCCCATCTGCAGGCGCCTGCTGCTACGAGGTGGATGAGCCGGTGTTAGAGGGCCTGCGCAAAGGATGGTCCGGTTGGGAAAAAGTGGTTCACAACCGGAAGGGTGGGAGCGCACATTTGGACTTGAAGGCCCTTATCCACGACCAAGTGCGGACGCATGGCGCTGCTCCGCAGCGTGTGACGACCGTTAATCTCTGTACGATTTGTCATGACGATCTCTTTTTTTCGTATCGCCGAGAGGGGAAAGTGAACGGTACCATGGTAAGTGCGATTGGCTTGCCGTTGAGTCGAAGGTAAACTGCTGTCGGTCATTGTTGCCTGTGCCCCCTAGCCTAGAGACGGTTCACTCAAAGAAATGGACACGATGCATGAGGAAGGGTGATGGAAGCGCTCGTTGAAGGGACGATTGCCCAACGCGTCCAATCGGTACTGGCGAAGATTCGGTCGGCTGAGGAGAGAGCGGGACGTCCTGCGGGGAGCGTTCGCCTGGTGGCCGCAACAAAAACCGTCACAGTCGACCGTATGAAGGAAGGAGTCAGTGCCGGCTTAACGATCTTAGGCGAGAATCGTGTTCAGGAGGCGCTTCCCAAAGTAGCCGCGTTCTCGGAGGCACCGGTGCGATGGCATTTTCTTGGACAACTCCAGCGCAGGAAGGTGCGATCGGTGATCGGCCTCTTCGAGATGATTCATTCGGTGGACAGTGTGGAGCTGGCTCAGGAAATCGATCGACGAGCCGGAGAAGCCGGTTGCCATCAGAGTGTCTTGATCGAGGTCAATATTGGAAACGAACCAACGAAAGCCGGGTTTTCTCCGGCTGATGTGACCCAGGCCGTCACCACCATGGCGGAGTTTTCTCACATCGGTATTAGAGGCTTGATGACTATTCCTCCACAGACTGATCACCCTGATTCGGTCCGGCCGTACTTTCGAAAACTTCACGAGTTGGCTCAACAGATCGCAGCATGCAGGATCCCATCTGTGAAGATGGATGAACTGTCGATGGGCATGTCGAACGACTATGAGGTCGCCATTGAGGAAGGCGCGACACTCGTTCGGGTCGGCACCGCGATTTTCGGGACACGCCATGTCTAAGACGGCCCCCACACAGAAGCTGGGGTTTCTCGGCGGTGGTCGTATGGCCGAGGCGCTGATCAATGGCGTGCTCTCGGCGAAGTGGTACCGCCCTGACCAGATCCATGTGGCGGATCCTGATAGGGGCCGGTTGGATCATCTCAAGACACGATACGGAGTTCAGATCAGTGCCGCGAACCATGAGGTCGTCGCTCTGAGCGACGTCGTTATGCTGGCTGTGAAGCCACAGGTGATAGTCGATGCCCTCACGGGAATTCGTGAGGTGTTGACGAATCACCTGGTGATTTCCGTAGCGGCTGGCGTCACGATCGATCGTATCAGAGACCTGTGCGGCCCTGCCGTACGTATCATCCGTGCGATGCCCAACACACCGGCCATGGTCGGTGAAGGCATTACGGCGTTGGCAATCGGACCGAATCTTGAGGAGGAAGCAGTCGCGTGTGCCGAGGGAATCCTCCGATCGGTCGGCCGAGTCGTCAGGATTCAGGAACAGCTGATGGATGCCGTCACCGGATTGAGTGGAAGCGGGCCTGCGTACGTCTTTCTCATGATTGAAGCGATGACTGACGGTGGGGTGAAAATGGGGTTGCCACGCGAGACGGCCAGTCTGCTTGCGGCGCAAACCGTGCTCGGGGCTGCGCGTATGGTGTTGGAGACTGGACAGCATCCGGCTCGACTGAAAGATCAAGTGACCTCTCCCGGCGGAACGACCATGGCCGGTCTGCATCGCTTGGAACAGGGAGGGGTTCGAGCCGTACTCATCGATGCGATTGAAACTGCGACGAAACGTTCCAAGGAGCTTGGAGGCTGATGTTTGTAATGGGAAATACCTTGTTGGGCCTGGCGACAGTGTTAGACTATTTATTGACCTTTTATAGTTGGATCATCATTGCGCGGGCACTCATCTCGTGGGTGAACCCGGATCCGTGGAATCCTATCGTTCAATTCTTGGGCCGTGCAACGGAACCAGTACTCGCGCCAATCCGACGGCGACTCAGCTTGGGGCTGGGGATCGACCTGTCGCCACTGATTGCTATCGCAGCGATCTGGTTCCTGCAAATCGCCGTTGTCCAGTCGATTAAGGATGCAGCGTTACGAATGAACTGAGTTCATATTGGGGAGGATGCCATGAAGATTACACCACTCGACATTCAACAGATGGTTTTTCAGGTCAAACTTCGTGGCTATGACCGTGATGAGGTCAACCGCTTTCTCGAGGACATTTCGCAAACGGTCGAGTTTTTGAATCGTGACAATGCGACGTTGCGTGACCGTATTGACTCGCTTGAGCAGCAAGTGTCGGAACTCAAACGAACTGAGGCGACGTTATCCAATACGCTGGTGTCGGCACAGTCGTTGGCGGACGATGTCAAGCGAAGTGCTCAACGAGATGCCGATCTGATCGTCAAAGAAGCAGAGTTGAAAGCCGGTGAGCTGTTTCGACAGGCTCGTGCCGAGCTGGGAAATACGCAGCGAGACCTTGCCGTCCTGCAGAAGCAACGGTTACTCATGGTGGAACGAATGCGCGCGACATTGAATACGTTTGAGAGGATGCTGGATATCGAGGCCAGCGAAGCCTACCAGGAGCATAACACCATCCGTGAGGAAAAGATGGAAGGTGAGTCGACTCCTGCCCGGTAATTGTGATATCCGATGGCAATGCCGATGGGCGAGAGGTCATCGAGTCGATCGCGTCTATCGGAATGGCCATCATCTCCATGCCTGATCTGCGAACTGTTCAATCAGCGCTCGATCAAGCCGTTACGGAGGGAGTGTTTCCCGGAGCGGTCTTGGCCGTGCGACATAGGGACAGATCGGTTGTTCACTTTTCTACTGGCAGGCTCTCCACGTCTCCGCCTGGGCTCCCCGTCATCCCATCGACGACGTATGATCTCGCGTCATTGACCAAGCCCTTGGTGACGGGCACGTCTCTAGCGATGCTAATCCAGAATGGTCGCTGCGGTCTTGGGGATCGAGTAGCCGACTATCTTCCTGAATGTGCCGATGCTCCGATCGGTTCGGTCACGCTTCGTCACCTGTTGACCCATGCGTCCGGGTTACCAGGGTGGCGAGGCTACTACGAACGACTGAATGTGAGTGGGCGAGTTCCTGCGTCACATGAAGAACGAGCCGCTGCAAAACAGTCCATGCTCGACTGTATTCGGTCTGAAGGTCTGATCTATGAACGAGGCACACGCAGCCTCTATAGCGATCTTGGCTTCATGCTGCTCGGCTTCATCATTGAGCGCTGCGTCGGACAGTCGCTGAGTGTATTTTTTAAGGAGCGCATCCTGGCATCATTGGGTGAACCTAGGGTGGGATTCGTTTTGCAGGAGCGGTTAGCGGAGTTTCTGGAAGCGAAGACGAAAGAGGGCGGCGTCGCGCCGACAGAAGTAGATCCGTGGCGAGGCCGGCTTCTCCATGGAGAAGTGCATGATGAGAATGCAGCGGTGTTGGGTGGCGAGGCCGGTCATGCGGGGTTATTCGGGACGGCTGATGCCGTCTTGGCGATCACCGATATGTGGATGCAGGCATACCATGGACGAAGTTCTCTCCTCCCTCAAGACCTCGCGCAAGAGTTCACCCGAAGACAGAACCAAGCAGGGTCCTCCAGCTGGGCTCTTGGTTGGGATACGCCATCAGTACCGTCGTCGTCGGGGAAATATTTTTCGGATCGATCGTTCGGCCATCTGGGCTATACCGGAACGTCAGTCTGGATAGACCCCGAACAGGACCTAGAGGTTGTCCTGCTATCGAATCGAGTGCATCCGACAAGAAAAAGTGAGGTTATCCGAGAGTTTCGACCAATGATTCATGACTTGGTGTATCGCGAATTCGTAGGCTCCGGTCAAGGCAGGTCTGGGTAGTCGATCCACGTCTCCTTCTCAGCGAGATAGCGTGTCCCCTTGAAATTGGCCCTGGTCCGTAAACGACTGAACCCTGACTCCTGAAGTTTCCCCACGAGCTCCTTCACCGCTGCGGCGATGGTCGAGTGCGATCGGCTTTCAACGATGAAGGCTTCGTACATCACCTTGGCTGAATATCCTGTTGCCGTCCGACTCACGAGTATCATGCGGTTGAAATAGCGGTCGCTCGGATCCACACCTTCAACCTGATGCTTCTCGACCAATCCTTCCTTCTTGAACATCAGCGGCAAGGTACTCATATCGATTCACGTCCTCTTCAGAGCGGTTAATAACGAGACTGCGCGTATTATAAGAGCGGGTCATCGATCCTTGCAACTCGTTGACAACAGTGACTTCGATTACTATGATTTGGCCATTTTCACCGGATCTAAGTGAAGACCTATCTAACCTCGCCGTATGAACATCCCCAATAGCCTCACGATTCTCCGTATTCTCCTGGTCCCGGTCTATATCGGATTTATGACCTACGGGGCCTATGGGTATGCCCTGGCGATTCTTCTCACGGCAGGCCTGACAGATGCGATCGATGGGCACCTTGCACGTAAGCTCAATCAGCGCACGAGATTGGGCACACTACTCGATCCTCTGGCGGACAAAGTCCTCCTGACCTCGAGCTTTATTTCACTTGCCGTGTTGCATCTGATTCCCTCATGGCTTGTGATTCTTGTCGTCAGTCGGGACTTAATACTGCTCTTGGGCACGGCGGTGGCCCATGTCACAAACACACAGATCAACGTTAAGCCGACTTTTCTCGGAAAAGGCACGACCCTGCTGCAATTGAGCTACGTTCTTCTGGTGGTTCTCTTAACGTGGCGCGGGATTGATCTCGCCATGCTCACGCCACTGCTCATGCTGATGGTCGGCTTCACCCTTGCCTCAGGCCTACATTATCTCTACCGAGGGTTTCGCGACACCAACGCTGCGCCTCCGCCTGCCTAGCGTCGGTAGTCGCGACGGGTTCGTGATGTGGTGCGTGTAAATAATTCAATAGTTTTTGACAGGTTTTCGACCCCCCAGTAGACTCAATTCGTAGTCCTAGGCATTTTCCATAAACGGCTCAAGGAAGCCACAACAGGATACACACGCTATGGCCACGTTTGCGTACGTTGGGCGGAGTCGGTCGGGTGCGGTGAAAAAAGGTGAGCTCGTCGCCAAGTCACGCGATGAGGCCGTTGAGCAATTACGCAAGCAAAGCGTGGTCGTGACCAGTCTTGAGGAAAAGGCTGCCAAGGAGAGGTTCAGCCTCAGTTTCGGCAGCGGCGTGAGTGAAAAAGATCTGGTGGTATTTACGAGGCAATTCGGGACGATGATCAATGCCGGGCTGCCGCTAATTCAATGCCTCGAAATCCTTTCCACGCAATCGGAAAACGCAGCATTGAGAAAATCCGTGGGTGAGATCCGAGTCCAGGTCGAAGGAGGCTCGACTTTTTCCGATGCGCTCCACAAGCATCCGAAAATCTTCGATGATTTGTACGTCAACATGGTCCACGCCGGTGAAGTGGGCGGGTTGCTCGATACCATTTTGAGCCGCCTCTCGAAGCACATCGAAAAGGCGATGAAACTCAAGGGGCAGATCAAGAGTGCCATGGTCTATCCTGCGGCTATCGTCGGTATCGCGGCGATCGTCATTACCGTGTTGATGATCTGGGTGATCCCGGTATTCGAAAAGATGTTCAAGGAAATGTCCGGCGGAAAGATGGCCTTGCCCGCGCCGACGCAGCTCGTCATCGATATGAGCAACTTCGTGCAAGGCAATTGGTACATCATTCTCGCCGTCATCATCGGGACGGTGGTGTCGATCAAAAAGTACTATGCGACCCCACAAGGGAGGCTGGCGATCGATAAGCTGTTGCTGAAGCTCCCCGTGTTCGGAGACCTGATCAGGAAAGCGTCGGTGGCGAAATTTACGAGAACGCTCGGCACCCTGCTGGCAAGCGGGGTTCCCTTGTTGGATGCGCTGACGATTTGCGCAAAAACGTCAGGCAATAAAGTTGTGGAAGGGGCTCTGCTCGACGCTAAAGTCAGCATCAGCGGAGGGAAAACCATCGCAGATCCTCTGGCAAAAAGCGGTACGTTCCCTAAAATGGTGACGCACATGATTTCAGTCGGAGAGTCGACCGGCGCGTTGGACACCATGCTCGGAAAGATCGCCGACTTTTATGAAGATGAAGTCGATGAGGCAGTCGGAAATCTCACGGCGCTGTTGGAGCCCATGATGATGGTGTTCCTGGGTACGACGGTCGGATTCATCGTGGTGGCCATGTATTTGCCGATCTTTACGATGGCGTCCGCGATCGGTTAAACCGATTGGCGAGTCACATCTACCAGGCAGCTTGGTAATCTCAGCCGGGATGGTCGACGTGCCCGCATCGTAGTGACCCACTCTATCCGCGTAGAACCAGCCTGCACGCGCACTCAGTATACTTCCACGTGATGAAACCACTCGAATCGTAGATGGCTGGCGATGAAAAGCGAAAGGCCTTTTCTAGCAGGAGTGTCAATCCGTGGGCGACATTAAGGCTAGAATCTATTGGTTGATGGGCTGGCGGGTCGTCATCGTGACGCTCTTGCTGGGACTCTCTCTTGCCTTCCAGGTCACAAAAGGCGAGCGGGTTGAAACCTTCTATGCACTGATCATTTTTACTTATGCGGCCACTATTCTGTACGCGCTTGTGATTCGAAAGCTATCCCACCCAGACACGCTCGTCCAATTTGCGTGGGCTCAGGTCCTCATCGATTTCTTGCTCGAGACGATCCTCATCGCACGGACCGGAGGAATCGAAAGCCCATTCGCCGTGCTGTATGTCATCAGCGTGACGGTCGCCAGTCTGGTCCCTCGCCGGCGTGTGGGGTTACTGACTGCGAGCTTGTGCATCATCCTCTTTGGCCTGCTCACGAACTTGCAGCTCCATGGATTGGCGGAGGGATGGGGCTGGTTGCTGCCCACTCGACTCAGTGCCGCTGAAGCCCTGCAAACCTTTGGTGTGTATAGTTTAGCCTTCCTGGTCGTCGGGTTCTTGAGCGGTGCGCTTGCAGATCAACTCGGACAGGCCGATCTGTCCCTTCGTGAAAAGGAGCAGGGACTGAGCCATCTACGGATGTTCCATGAAAATATCGTTCATAGTATCAGCAGCGGGGTCTTCACGGCGGATGAACACGGACGGATTACCTCGTTCAATCCAGCGGCTCAAGAGGCCACCGGGTATGATTTTGAGGAAGTCCGAGGACGCCCTTGGCAGGACGTGTTCGATTGGCATCCCAAACAGCTGGAGGACAATCGCAGGGGAGATATCACGACCAACATCCGATTTGACGTCGAATGCAAACGGTCTGACGGCAATCGATTGATCTTGGGGATGACACTTGGACCATTGCACGAGCAAGGGGAACAAAAGGGATTGGTGGGAGTGTTCAAAGATCTCACACAGATACGTGATCTGGAAGAGGAAATGCGACGCAAACAGTGGCTTGCCAGCCTGGGAGAAATGTCGGCAGGCATGGCACATGAAATTCGCAACCCGCTAGGTGCGCTTGCTGGCGCAATGCAAATGCTTCGGAAGGATCTCCAGGCGGATGAGACCAGTCAGCGACTGATGGACATCGCCATTCGGGAAGCGACGAGGTTGGATGCGATCATCACCGAGTTTCTTCAGTATGCGAGACCCCCGGCACTCAATCTGGCTGAGCACAATTTAAACAAAGTCCTTGCTGAGACCCTCGATCTGGTACAACATGAAGCAGGGAGTCGTAGGGGTATTTCAATTAGGGCAGTCCCCTGTGCCGAAGCATTGTGGGCCCAAGTTGATCAGGATCAAATGAAACAGGTGTTCTGGAACTTGGCGGTCAACGCATTCGATGCGATGCCTTCCGGAGGGGAGCTCTCGATCACAGCTGGGCGGAGAAAAGTTGATGTCGGAGGGTGCAAGGTCGACGTGATTGAAGTCTCATTCCATGACACCGGCGAAGGGATTCCAAAGAAAAATCTCAACAAAATCTTTCTTCCCTTCTTTACCACCAAGCAACGAGGGTCCGGATTAGGGTTGGCGGCCGTCCATCGTATCGTCGACCTTCATGGAGGGTGGATCAAAGTAGAGAGCCTAGAAGGTCAAGGGACAACATTTGGAGTGTGCCTGCCTCGTACGGCGGATGCCGGGGTACGGCTATGGCATGAAGGTAGGGAACCGTGGAAAAGATCCTAGTCGTCGATGACGAACCAAGCTTGCGCGAAGTCCTGAGTATCATGCTCAAGCGAGCGGGGTACTTCGTCACCAGCGTGACAGATGGAGAGGAGGCGGTCGAGCTTGTCCAGAAAGAGATCTTTGATCTCGTGATTACCGATCTGCGGATGCCCAAGATCGACGGAATGGAGGTGCTCAAGGCGGTGAAATCTGCCTCACCGGAGACCGTCGTTCTCATCATCACGGCGTTTGCGACGGCCGATTCTGCCGTCGAAGCGATGAAACACGGTGCCTATGATTATTTGACGAAACCGTTCCAGGTCGATGAGGTTCAGCTGATCATCCGGAACGCATTGGAGAAGCGGCGGCTTACGACCGAAAACATGTTGCTGAAGCGTGAAATGGCCAGCCAATCCTCCTTTGCACAGTTGGTGGGCCAAAGCGAGGCGATGCAGAAGGTCTTCGACGTCGTGCGCAAAGTCGCCGATTCAAAAAGCAATGTATTGATTTGTGGCGAAAGTGGCACGGGAAAAGAATTGGTCGCACGCGCCATTCACTACAACAGCGCGAGAAGTACCCTTCCGTTTGTGGCCGTGAACTGCAGTGCGGTACCTGAAACCCTGCTGGAAAGTGAGTTGTTCGGACATATGAAAGGATCGTTCACAGGAGCCATCTCCAACAAAGCAGGCCTGTTCGAGATTGCGAATGGAGGGACCATCTTCCTTGACGAGATCGGTGATACCACTCCCACGATTCAAGTGAAGCTGTTACGGGTCATCCAAGAACGTGAATTCCGACGAGTGGGCGGCAATCAGGATATCAAGGTCGATGTGCGCATCGTTGCAGCGACGAATAAAGATTTGGAGAAAGCGGTCGCGGACGGGTCATTCCGGGAGGATTTATACTACCGACTGGACGTGATTCCCATCCGGCTCCCTCCGTTGCGGATGCGAACCGGTGATATTCCGCTGCTGGTCAATCACTTTCTTGACCGATTTTCAAAGGAGAGCGGTAAGTCTAGGCCTGTAATCAGCGCAGAGGCTATGCACGTGCTCCTAGACCACGAATGGCGGGGCAATGTTCGAGAATTGGAGAATCTGATCGAACGCGTGGTCGCTTTTTCCACTGAAGGGTCGGTTACCGAGGGTGATGTGCACGGATGGCTCCACCGGCCCACGACGCCATCGCAGCCGTCTGCCATGCCGCTCGATCTGACTGACGAAGGGGTGGACCTTGAAGGCCTGATCAACGGTATTGAAAAGGACCTGTTACTCAAAGCGCTGGAGCGATCAAAATGGGTCAAAAAGAAAGCTGCCCGCATGCTCCGTCTGAACACGAGATCGTTTCGGTATCGGCTGGAAAAGTATGCTATAAAAGGAGGTCGTGACTAACACTTCTCCTGACGCCGGCGTTCCGCCAACCCAAGTTACTGTTTCCGCACCTGCCAAGATTAATCTCGTCCTCCGTATTCTCGACCGTCGACCGGATGGCTACCACAATCTGTGGTCCCTGATGCAAACTGTGCGATTAGAAGACGAGCTTTCGATTTCCATCAATCATAGCCACTCGGTCATCAACCTGCGCTGTGACGATCCATCACTGAAGGCGGATCGTTCCAACCTCGTGTCTCGTGCGGCAGCGGCAGTTCTTGAGCGGAGCGGACGAGTCGTGGGATTAGATATTGTCCTTACCAAGCGAATCCCGATGGGGGCTGGCCTCGGTGGAGGCAGCAGCGATGCCGCAGCTACGATCATGGGACTAAATCGGATCTTAGGGTTGAGGTGGTCAAGAGAACTGATGGCGCAAGTCGGGCAAACCCTGGGAAGTGATGTGCCCTTCTTCTCGTTCGCTCCCTCCGCGACGGTGGCTGGACGAGGAGAACGAGTGACGCCGGTCCGCATCATGGATAGTCGATGGGTTGTTTTGGTCAACCCGGGTTTCCCAATCGAGACGAAATGGGCGTATCAGCAACTCTCGGAGAGCCGAACCGGTGTGGCCCCGGTATCTCGTTCACACCTGGTGCTGGAGACATCTCCTGAGCTCAACTGGAAACAGATACTGGAGATAGCGGAGAATGACTTTGAGGTACCGGTGTTCAAGGCCTACCCGCTGCTCCGTAATATCAAGCAGCACCTCATATCTCAAGGGGCTGAGGTTGCGCTACTTTCCGGAAGCGGAGCGACCGTATTTGGTGTCTTTTCTACCGAGGCCGGAGCTCGTTCTGCCCAAGCCTTCTTTTTAAATGAACAGACGTTCAAAGTCTTTGTGGCAGAAACCTGCACCGGTTCATAGCCGATCGGTGCCAAGCTTCCGGCTCGCCGTTTGTTGACAGGAGCCCAGGATTTCCGATACATTTTCCCCCTTTGAGTGGCTTCCCCGGTAGTGTGTGCAGCAAACGAGAGACAGAGGCTTTACAAAGCCACGGTCGCTCACCGCACAAGAAGCACTAGAGAATCCAGCACGTTACACGAATGACTGGTCTGTAGTTCACGGAAGTTATCATGAATAGAGAGCTGAAAGTTTTCTCTGGCAACGCAAATCTTGGGCTTGCCCATGAAATTTGCGCGTATCTGGGGCAGAAGTTGGGTGAGGCGACCGTCTCCTCCTTCAGCGACGGAGAGGTCAGGGTCAAGATCGATGAAAATGTGCGCGGGGCCGATGTGTTCGTGGTCCAGTCGTGCTGCCAACCGGTGAACGATTCATTGATGGAATTGTTGATCATCGTCGATGCGTTGAAACGTTCGTCAGCCAACCGTATCACCGCTGTCATTCCCTATTTCGGATATGCTCGTCAGGACCGAAAAGATCAACCTCGTGTTCCGATTACTGCGAAGTTAGTCGCAGATTTGATCACGACGGCTGGAGCTGATCGTGTATTGTCGATGGATCTTCATGCCGGACAAATCCAAGGGTTCTTCAATGTGCCGGTCGATCATTTGTATGCGCTGCCTGTTCTGTTGGACTACATCGTCAAGAAACAGATTCCGGACTTGGTTGTTGTCTCGCCCGATGCGGGTGGTGTGGAACGGGCACGGGCGTTCGCGAAGCGGCTCCAAGCTAACTTAGCGATTATCGATAAACGGCGCGAAGGTCCGAATCAGGCCCAGATCATGAACATTATCGGTGACGTGCAAGGGAAGAGCGTATTGCTTCTGGATGACATGATCGATACGGCGGGAACGATTGTTCAAGGTGCCCAGGCCTGCCTCGATCATGGAGCCAGAGAGGTGATCACGGCCTGCACCCATGCGGTCCTTTCTGGTCCGGCGCTGGATCGCTTGCAAGCATCGTGTCTTTCCCAAGTGGTGATTACCAACACCATCCCCTTGCGAGGGAAAGAGCTGGTCTGTCCGAAGTTGCATCAATTGTCTGTAGCGCCTCTGCTGGGAGAAGCCATCAGGCGCATCCATGAAGATGAATCGGTGAGTTCACTATTTGCCTAGGTCTGTCCGAGGCGCGTATCGCGTCAGCAGTCGAGGAGACGGAGGAATATCATGAAATTCGATTTGACAGTAGCAATGAGGGAGCAAGCAGGGAAGGGAGCTGCGCGGTCGATGCGTCGGGCTGGGAAAATACCGGCGGTGCTGTACGGCCAAGGAGATTGTCTTTTGCTGACCGCGAACCCGGATGAATTGACAAAAATTTTAAAGTCTCACGCAGGCAGCACCGCATTGATTTCGCTCACCGTGGAAGGCGCCAACTCCGGCCAGAATCGGACGGCTCTCTTGCGTGACTACCAAGTGGATCCGGTGACCGGGGCCGTGTTGCATGCGGACTTTTTTGAAATTTCCATGACAAAACCGATTCGTGTAAAGGTTCCGATCAAAGTGACTGGTTCCGTTCCAGTGGGTGTGAAGGAAGGTGGTGTGCTTCACCACAACATGCGCGATGTACATATCGAATGTCTTCCTGCCGCCCTGCCAGACCATGTCGAAGTTGATGCCTCTGCATTGACCATCGGTACCGGTATCCATGTGAAAGAAATGGGGGCGCTTGAAGGTGTCCGGTTTTTGGATGAGCCTGACCAAATGGTTGTGAGTGTGGCCGCGCCGATGACGGATGCCAAACTCGAAGCCTTGCTCTCGGGCACCCCGGGAGCGGCAGGGGAGCCTGAAGTTCTGGCAAAGGGCAAGGAAGCGGGTGCTGGGGCTGAAGGGACGGATGCAGCCAAAGCCGGGGCTTCGGCGAAAACTGCAGCTGCGGCGCCTGCCGGTGACGCGAAGGGAGGCGAAAAGAAAGAAGCTGCACCTCCCAAGGCTGAAAAGAAGAAGTAACCTTGCATCTTCTGGTTGGACTGGGCAATCCCGGGAAAACATACGCTCAGACACGTCACAATGCCGGTATGTGGGTCATCGAACGGGCTGCCTCCCGATGGTCCATTCAACTCTCACGACGTGGTTCTGGCCAACGAGGGTCTGGTCGACTTGGAAGCGAGCTGGTCGAGCTGGCCGGGCTGCTCGATTGGGTGAATGTGACCGGCCCTCCGTTGAAAGGCCTCCTACGGCAATTCTCACTGTCCCCTGGCGAACTCATTGTTGTGCATGACGATCTAGATTTGGAGCCGGGGCGGCTCCGTATCAAACTCGCCGGCGGCCATGGCGGTCATAACGGAATCAAATCCATCATCGAAGCGCTCGGGACTCCACAATTCGTGCGGTTGAAGATCGGGATAGGACGGCCTGCTCCCGGTCAGGATTCCGCCGACTTTGTCTTAGAACCTGTGACCAAGGACGAGATGACCGTCATTGATCCTTGTTTGGAGCGAGCCGTTGATGCACTGGAAAGCTTGATTCATCGTGGACCAGATGCAACCATGAATCAGTTTAATGTCAGAGAAAAGGTGGTTGAGGAAAGAGAGGATAGGAAGTAATGGGCTTGTGTTGCGGTATGATCGGTCTCCCGAATGTCGGCAAGACGACCGTATTCAATGCATTGACAGGCGGAGGTGCCCTGGCGGCCAACTACCCATTTGCGACCGTTGATCCAAACACGGGTATTGCGCTGGTACCTGACCCTCGCCTGGTCACGCTGACCCAAATCTTTGCTTCGAAAAAGACCACCTACAGCACACTGGAAGTGAGAGACATCGCCGGATTGGTCGAAGGAGCCAGCAAGGGTGAAGGCTTAGGAAATCAATTTCTCGGGCACATCCGCGAAGTGGATGCGCTGCTTCATGTCGTTCGATGTTTCCAAGGCACGGATGTCGTCCATGTGAGTGGGGGAATTGATCCCCTCCGTGACATCGGCGTGATCGAAACGGAGCTCATGTTGTCCGATCTGGAGACGCTCGATCGGCGGAAGCAGAAAACTGAGAAGAAAGTCCGGGCCGGCGATAAGAAGGCCGCGTTTGAAGTGGAATTTCTTGCCAAGCTCATCGGGTGGCTCGACAAAGGCGAGTGGTTGGGCAATCGGGAATACTCGGCGGAAGAACGGGTGATTCTCAACGAATGTCAGTTGCTCTCGGCCAAGCCGGTCCTCTTTGTTGCCAATGTGTCCGAAGGTAGAAGGGCCGATGAAGCCATGGTCCAAACTGTGTGCGAGTTTGCGGCCAAGCGAGGAGCCAGAGTCGTCACCATTTGCGGCCAACTCGAAGCAGAGCTGTCGTCGTTGCCAGAGACTGAGCGAGCCGATTTTCTCAAAGAAATGGGGTTGACGGAATCTGGCCTTGTCCGACTGACGCGCGAAGCCTATGCCTTGCTGGATCTGATTACCTTCTTCACCGCCGGGGAGACCGAATCTCGTGCCTGGCCGATACCCCGAGGCACCAAGGCCCCACAAGCGGCAGGCAAAATCCACTCCGATATGGAACGTGGCTTCATCCGTGCCGAAGTCTATCACTACGACGATTTGCTGGCGTGTGGATCAGAAGCAAAAGTGAAGGAAAAGGGGCTCTTCCGACTCGAAGGCAAAGACTACGTCATCAAAGAAGCGGATATTGTGTACTTTAGGTTTAACGTCTAATCTCATTTCGCCGATCAAGCGCAACCCACCAATTGACCGATCCCTTCTCCCGGTGCTATCTGCTACGGCAAGCGAAGAGCCAACAGGGTCTAGGCGACGGTTGGGTTCGCGCATCAGACTGATGCGAGGGGCAGGTTCATATCGAGGGGGAATTGTTCAGATACCACGCGATCCAGTCGATGTCGGGTGATCGCCGGTAGTCGAATAAACTCAACACCGAAGGTATTCTTGTGAACCCAACGGATCTTCCCCAACTCGATGAACAGAGAGGATGTGGGGTCTGGCAAGAGGACGCTCAGCTTTACGTAGCTTCCCGTGAGGACCGTCCGCTCACAGGTCACTGAGCAACCGGAAAGGGAAAGGTTGGAAACGATGCCTTCTCCCACAAACGGGGCGCCTCCAAATATCACAGGATATGCCACGGGAAGCCGACGATGGATTCGCCAATTTACGGTTGTGTCTGTCATTCCTAGGCCCTCCGTAGACTCGGAGTCTATACAGGCAGTGGACATGGTGCCATTCCTCAGAGGAGGGGCCGCTGGCATACCAACTCCGGGTCGTGGAGGGAGCTCGCTACGTTTTCTAAATGGACTCTCGCTGCCCAGATGATGTGTTAGGGAGTGATGTTTGGTTTGTCAGATGGCGAAGGAGGAACCGTCGAGGGCAGTTCTAAGCGCTCCAGGACATCCTGTTTAAGTTTTGTGGGCTCCTCAATGCGGTTATCGCGCTGGAGCGAATTGACATCTCTGGCCTTTCGCGCGTTCAACTCAATCATGTCTGCATCGTCTCGAATCAGATGTGGAGTGAGGAAGACAAGAAGGTTCAGCTTCTCAACCTGGCGATTTTGAGATTTGAAGAACCATCCCAACCAGGGGATATCACCCAACAGAGGAACTTTTCTTTCGCTGAGGGTAATATTGTCACGCACGAGCCCGCCTACCACGAGGGTCTGTTGATCCTGGGCAACTGTGGTGGTTTCCATTGATCGTTTGGTGGTTGTTGGGCCGACAGGGATGCTCGCAGTCCCCGATCCAATGGTTTGAGCCACATTTTCCGCGATGGCTGTAATCTCTTGCTTGATCTCGAGCCGAATCAAGTCATCTTCTAGGACCTGGGGAGTTAATTCTAATGTCACTCCAACGTCTTTCCGTTCTATGGTTACGAGGGTTCCACCCGTAATGCCTTGGGCTTGCCCGGTCGGAAATGGTCGATTTTCACCGACAACGATCTTGGCCTTTTGATTGTCCGCAGCTAGAACTTGGGGAGTCGAAAGGATATTCGTGTCTGTGAGATTCATCAGCAAATTCATGAAGGCACGAATATTGAGCGTGTTTAATACGCTGGTTGCTCCACCGGTGGCTCCACCTGCCGCGATGCCGCTGATAGCCTGTGCTACGGCGGCCAGGTCTTCCGGTGCTCTATTGAAACCGCCAATTCCTTGCACAAATCCAGATTTTCCAGCACCGAGAATCTGAACCGGGTCGGTGCCGATTTGTCGCAGCCGGTCAACTTGAACCTCCAGGATGACGGCTTCCACAAAGACCTGCTTGCGCCGGATATCTAAATCATGAATTACTGATCGGAGATGGCCCCAAGCGACCTTGGTCGAACTAATGATGACCGAATTAGTTGCCTTATCGGCAAATACTTGGACCGGTGCCTCGAATTCCGTAAGGGGCCTAATCGGTGGTCTGGTGCCAGGAGTGATCTGGGCCACAGTTTGTGAACGTGCCACCAAATTGGTCAGTACGGCGGCCAGGTCCGTTGCATTGGCATGTTTGAGTTTATAGACGAACACACCACGTTCCGGCGGAAGATCGCCCATCGGTACGATCTGGTAGAGATTGTCTCCTTTGGGGACGACAGCCATCCGAGCTGCTTCTAACGCAGCTACGAACATGGTGAACGCCTGTTCAGACGAAACCTTACTGGGGGAGAAGACCGAAATCTTCCCTCCTTGCTTCTTGATCGTTTCATCCAGAACGAAGTTTTTCCCGGTAAGCTCCCCGATAAAACGAACGAAAACAGGGATCTCCACATCATTGAAATCAAGCGCAACCTTGATCGGTTGGGCGGCCCAGGCCTGTGAAGACCCAATAGAAAATAAGGCAGGCAGGCCGAAAGCGAGGAGGATCAGCCCAGCTAAACAAAGCCGAAGCCACCCGCAAGTTTCCAATGACTGTCTGGGGCTTAAGGGGTATCGCACGATGGACTTGTAATTCCGTGGTGTTGCCAATCCTTGGATACGAGTATTTGACGGTACCATAGGGAGATCGAAAGACACAACCAGGATAAAGTTTTTCGAATGAAAGCCGGAAGGATCGGCGTTCAAAAGCTTCGGTTACCGTCCTACACGTTCTGGCTGGTGGTCCTGACCGACCCCAACCCTACGTCTCCACCCCAGTTTTAGCGCAGGATGTCAGCGGGGGAATGATTCAGTCTGGGAGAAGGCGCAAAGCCGTTAAATACTTTCGCAAAAAGACCGATAGGGAAGGGGGGATGTCAAGAAGAGGTCAGGCGTGGATCAGGGGATCGTACACGATAAGATCTGGGTGTTCGCTCAACAATTACTCAACGAGGCGAAAGGAGACCCTGTACGTGCTTTGGGACTCCTCGTGCTCGTTTTGGACGGTCCAGAAGTGCTGTCATCAGAGCATGCCTGGCGTCTTTTGGCTGAGGTACGCCGCGTTCTGATACCTGAGACCACGGGGGAATCCTTCGTACCCATTCGGCATCTTGTTGGTCCCGTGTCCTGGGAGGGGGAGCAGCGATGCCTCCGCTGCGGAAGGGTGTTGAGCAAGCAAAGTCATGGGTCTGCGGCATCACTCCCGTCTGGGTATATATTCGAAATTGGATCACGGCTGACTTCCGAGCAGTATGAAAACTACCGAGTTTGTAGTTAGAGGCTTGCGCACTATCTCGGTGAGTTTGCATTCTTCATCGACAGGACGGCGGTTGTAAATAAGCAGAGCGACTCAGCGAATTAGATCCCGGTGGTACCCTCACCTGTGGAGGTCGATCGGCGCATTGGATTGTCCAAAAATGAGTGGGGGAGGCGCATTATCTATGTACATCAGTTAACCAACGTATGGATTTATAAGGATAAAGTCTCAGTCCTGCCGGACTGTGTACGGCACTTTGCTTGCAGGCTCCTTACAAGTTTCACTCCTTTCAAGCTTCCACCCTCCATGGAGGTGGTGATTGGGGTCCGGCCCGTCTGTGAGTTTCATCGCGTGGATATCTGATAAGGTTGTAGCGTGCGTTGGAATAAGAAATCACCTATAAAATCAGACAAAACTCAGACTGTCCGTAGTCAGAAGCGTGGTGTTGTTGGCTACAGCAAGAAGAGTGCCCTTCTTGAAGAAGCCATCACCCAGATGAATGCGGGCAAGTATGCGCGATCTTCTGCAGTCCTTAAAGAGCTGCTCGCCCTCGACGCAGGGAATATGGAGGCGAGGAGGCTGTTTGCCACGCTCCATCTCCGTCTTGGGAGTCTCATTCCAGCACGACAAGCGTTTGACTCGCTCATCGATGAAGCCTTTCAACGCCAGGACTACTGGCTCGCGGAATCGTTACTTCGCGAGTATTTAACAGCCGCACAACGGTGTGTTCCCTATTTGGAAAAACTTGGGCGGATCTATGAGGAGAAGGGCGATACACTGGAGGCCGTTACCGAATACGGCAAGGCCGTCGACATCCTGATCGAAGATCCTGATACCGAAAATTCTCAGCAGGCGTCTCAGCTCTACAAAAAAATTCTAGATCTGGCTCCAGTCAGTCCCGTGGCTTTCCGGCTAGCGTCATTCTTCGATGCCCAAACTGGAGATCTACTAGCTCGCCAGCCTACCGGAGATCCGGAAGCAACCTCGACTCCGGCAGCTGATTCGACTGCCGCAGCGTCAGCTGGCCCGGTTCAGCTTGATCCCATAACTGACCCTATGCCATGGGAACTTCCGAATCCTCAGGAAGTAACCGCTACATCTGGTTCTGCACCACAGCCTTCTCCCCTGACCGCTTCGGAGGAGGTTTCCTGGGAGGAAAAGCCTTCCACTCAAGACCAGACAGTGCCTGCGGACACACAGTATTCTCCGTCAAGGGAAGAGCAGACTCGCAATGTACAGAATGAAATCTCAGCAGAAAGTCACAACCAAGAAGTTGTCACAGTTCTCTCAGAAACAACCATAGACGGTCCTTCCGGGTCGACTGCTCCAGAACATGGCCTATCATCAGAAGGCGCGCTACCGGACTCTGTCGGAGAGATCTCCGTGACGCAGGGAGAAACCGAGCAGATTGTGCCGAGAGGCGATGTGGCTGCGAGCCAGGAGCAGGGGGGGCTGTCGGGGGAAGACCGGGAAGAGCATCGTATCGATGCCCCTGGTAGATCAGAAACTTTGGCACTCGGAAACGAGAAGGTTCTCGATCCGCCACCAAGTGATGCATCAGCGGATAATCCGGATATCAACATCTCGGCTTCCCGGGAGATGGAAGAAGGCCCTGAGTTCACATTCTCGGCAGTGGAGTCGCCGACTGTAGAAGCAACCGATTTGCGAAACACGAAGGCTACCCTTTCACAATCTGTCGAGACTGACTCTCAAGAAGCGACTGTTGCAAACCGCTCGGGCTCGGACGACTCATCAACGTCGGGACCAGGACGTGGTGAAAGCTCTCAGCCATGGCTACAACCAGGATTCTCCTGGGAAGCTATGTTTAATAGGGCATGGAATTTCGGGAATCAAGAGTCAGGGAATACGGTTTCACCTGAACAGAGTTCGTCTGAAAATAAGGGGCCTGCAGCTGAAACCCTGGGAGGTCTTACTGACCAGGATCTACCGCCAGGAAGCCAATCCGAAGAGAATCATGAAACGGGTCCGCCGTTCGTGTTTCGGGATGCAACTTCAACTGGAACACGAATTGCTCCGATGCCATGGGATCAGGTCCAGGACTCGGCAGTATCAATTCCACCAGCGGAGGTGGACTCTCACATAGAGGACACGTCGGGCCTCACTGTCACTCAGTCAGATGACACACACGACACAGATAAGGCGTCAACCGCTGAGGAGTTCGCTGACAAAACCGTCGTACCACCTTCCGCTTCCCATGAACCAGAATCTTTTTCCATCCTTCAAGATTCTGAATCAGTCCACCCACCCGACTCACCTGATCAAGTTGATAGCGATCGTGCGGCTGCTGTTGTGGGTGCATCCCAGAGCTCAGGGGCGGCTCAGCTTGAGACAGCTTCCCCAGAGGAAGAGTCATTCTCGCTCGTACAAGATCCTGAATCGTCTCAACCGCAAGACTCGTCGTGTTCGCTTGAGGCCGACTCGGCGGTTGTCGATGTGAGACAGCCTTCCCCGTCGATAGAAGAGGAATCAGTCTCGATGGGGGAGGAGCAGCAAGACTCGCTTCCCGTTTCCCTGGTGGAGGAGCGATCGGTATCGGAGGCTCCTGTCGGTGGTGCTGCAGAGCCATTGTCGGCCGAAGAACCTCTCGGTGAAGAGCGGACGACAGCTCAGGACGAAATACAGCTCGAGAGCGGCGACTCTGTCTTGAGAATAGAAGAGGAATGTACACCGGCAGGCAGTCAGCTTCCAGCTCGCGAGGATTCTCTAGAGCCACCCTGGCAAGCTCCACAACATCCCCAAGAAGTGATTAGTGAGACGATGCGAATGGAGCCGAAGCTCCTCCAGCCGGAGCCAGAAGTTCCATCGACTCCATCTGTCGGGCTAGAAACGGGAGAGAGTTCAGCTCTGGACAATCAAGAAGTCACGGAGGAGATCGTTGAGCCCGGAACTCCGATACGTCAGCCGGTGGCTCATCAAAAAGAATGGCAAGACACAGGAGCATCGATTCGCTTCGTCGAGGAGCCGAAAGCTGCTCCGGTGCCTCCCATGTCCCCTATCCCCGCCGAGACACATGAAACGAATCGGCCATTTTCTTCTGCTGCTACTGCTGTTGATGTGCTCTTTGAATCGTCCACTGATTCCAGAAAGACAGAGACGAGACAACGTCCAGCAGAGGCCGCATCCAATCGGAAAGCTGGCTCCATCTTCAGCCCAATCGCCACCGGCCTGGGGGGCTTTATTCGCGCATGCTTCTCTACGACTCGCTCCATTGTGGCGACCGCAATTGGGCTCCTGGTGGTGTCTGCCTTGGTTGTTGCATTGGCCATCGGGGCAATCGCGTTGACATGGGTGATTATGGAGGAGCCGCCGTCTCAAACCTTCCAAAGTTTCACGACCATTCCTCAGCAAACCTTGTCGGACTCCAAGAAAAATGGCTATCTGTTCCTGCTCGGAATAGATGCCTCAGAAGGACAAGATCCGGAACAGGGAAGCGGTGCGCCGAGCTCGAATACGAACGGTGGGCAGGCAGCGCTGACGTGCTTTGGTAATCCGGTGTCTGGTACGGGCGAACGGCCACATGCATCGGCCGATATTATGAGGAAATGGTTTCGTGGACCAGATCCCATCGGTCAATTCAAATCTAAGCAGGGTACCATTAAAGGATTGGGGAACGAGCATCAGCTCATGCTTGATCGCTACGGGCGGTGGCAAAAACTACCCTTCGAAGACTGGGGGTATGGGAAGCCCGTCAGCTTACCCTGTGGGACGGTGGTATTTGCACACCAACTCCATGTCGCCGATGGGTTTGGCCAAAACATGGATCAGGGTGTCAGTCGGTTGGAGACGGATATGGAGGCCTGGCGCATCGCGTTAAGCCAGGCGAGAACCCTTCCGATGAAAATGCTGGCCCTGCAGGCGATCAATGACGATATCGCCGTGGCCTCAGGACTGTTGGTTCGGTCAGATTTCGATGGAACCCATCTGGGGCGACTAACAAAGTTACTCCGCCCGCTTGACCAGGGAGAGTTGTCCATCCGCTGGCCCATGCAGAGCGAGCTGGTGACGGCGTCGAAAACGTATGATGAACAGCTGAAAACCGCACGAGCGGAAGCCCAAACGGCCTCGACTACGGTAGCCTCACTTCTTCCGTTACCCAAACAGCGCAGGCTGAATGATTACGCGAAGTATTATGAGGCCTCGTACAAGGCTGCCGGGGAAGGGCAATACGGTTCGTTGCCCAAGTGGAAGAGCTATGTCCAGTTTCCCGCAGCCACGTTCATGGACTACTTCACCAATCCGATCGAAAACATGGTGGGTCTCAAACCACTTCCTCGCTGGGATGAATATAACGGGCTTGTGGTAGATACCGATGCGCATCTCCGACTGGCGAGTTTACAGGCTTGGCTCCGGCGTGGTCCTGCCGATGGCGATCTTCTTGCCCGCCTCGCCAAAGCTGGACAGAGCTTTTATGATCCCTACACAGGGCTGCCGATGTTGGTCAATATGAAAAAAGGCGTCCTGTACAGTGTTGGGCATGACGGGAAGGACCAAGATGGAGATCCTGAGTTCGACGTCGTGGCAGAAATCCCGGTTGGTCATGCCGGTCCCGCTGCAACCAAGTCAGCGCCTCGATCCTCCAGAGCCAAGTAGTTCGTCACGTTGTCTGAGATTTGAGTGAAGTGACTGCACAACCCTCCGCTTGACAGCGCTTCCGGTATTCCACACAATCACCCCGCGATCATCAGCCGAAGAGGATTCATGCGATATTCCCCAAACCTGTCCACTGATTACCCTCCAGTGGAAAAAGGCAAGACATTCCCGACGCCCATTCCAACCCAGATCATCTCCAACGAGGAATTTGATCCTATTGGTCAGACACGCCAGCAGAAGGCCGTTGAACAATTAGCCGAAGCGATGGTGGCACAAGCAGCGGCGCGGCGAGGGGTCTCTCGTCGCGAATTCCTCTGGACGACAGGTTCCATGGCGGCCGGGCTTCTGGCCATGAATGCGCTGCTCGGGCGATTCTTTACTGTTGACCCGATTGAGCTGTTCGAACCGGCCGCGTTTGCCGCACAGCAGGGAGCACCCTATTTCATCTTCGATGTGCAGACACACTATGTCAGCTCAGGCTACGATCCGTCCGATGCTGAATCCAATCGTAAGGGAGCGGTGTCAAAACAGGCACTGCTCTCCCTCAGAAAGCACATTCGAGAGGCAGGACTGAATCCAAAGTTGGCGGGGGATCGAGGCTCCATTGACGATCTCTCGTGGAAGAACTTTGTCAAGGAAGTGTTCTTAGACAGTGAAACCAGCATCGGTTTGATCAGCACCCCGCCGGGGCCGTATCCACAAGAGGCCGTCGTTCCGCCGAAGGAAATGGCGCATATCCGTGATGAAATCAATCGACTGGCTGGGTCGCAGCGAATGCTGGCGCATGGGCTCGTAACACCGCAACTTGGCTCAGCTGACCTGGAATTCATGGCGATGCAGGCTGAGATCCTCAAGGTGGATGCCTGGAAGTGTTATACGGGATCTTGCCCGAAGGGATTCGATAGAGGCTGGCGCATGGATGATGAGCAGGTCGCCTATCCGATGTTGGAGCAGGCTCAAAAGCTTGGGGTGAAACGCGTCTGTATCCATAAAGGCCTCCCGCTTGGCCCCGTACCGGATTACAACCACCCGAGAGATCTCATCAAAGCCGCTAAGGATTTTCCTGAGCTTGCCTTTTTGGTGTATCATTCCGGGTTTCGCGGAGCGGCCTCGATCGATCAGATATTCGCGAAAACCGGAGAAATTCCCTGGACCACCGAGTTCTGCCGGATGAAGGAACGGGAGCCGGGGATTTCAAATATCTACATGGAGCTGGGATCGACGTTTGCGCAATTGGTTACGACTTACCCACTGATCTGCGCGCACCTGCTGGGACAGATCATTCGTGCGTTCGGGGTCGACCATGTGCTGTGGGGAACGGACTCTATCTGGTATGGCACTCCGCAGTGGCAGATCGAAGCGTTCCGGCGCTTCCAAATACCAGATGAGGTGATCGAAAAACATCACTATCACTCGCTCGACCGGCGAACCAAGGAACAGGTGTTTGGACTCAATGCGGCCAAAATTTTTGAGATCGATGTGCAGGCGAAACGGAATGCCGTGCCGGACGATGCATTGGGTCGGCTGCGGATGAGCTACCTGGAGGAGGGACCGGAGCCGAGTCAGCGAGTGTATGGATGGGTGGCGGGATGAGTTAGGCAGAGCAGGTCGTGTCTTCTGCTCGCGCACCGCGCACGCAAGAAAGTGGTGTTATCCCGTCGCAAGAACAATGAGATTGGCTCCGGGTCGAACAAGTTCGGTTTGGTGCTCGGTGCATGCGCGCAACGAGATACGACCTGCTCTGCCTAAGCATTAATGTAAGGAAGAGTGAATAGAGGAGAGGAAGAATGAAAAGCGAGATCTTGTATCCGGGGGCGTTTCCAATGGTGCGTGTCGAGCTGGCTGAGGGAGAACATATCAAGGCAGAATCAGGTGCGATGGTGGCCTGCTCTCCGACCATCGACATCGAAAGCAAAATGGAAGGAGGCTTTCTGGGAGCACTCTCGCGAAAGTTTCTGACTGGAGAAAAGTTCTTCTTCCAGACCTTGCGCGCCAGCCGAGGTTCCGGGGAAGCGTTGCTCGCACCGACCGTGCCTGGTGAAATCGTCGTGTTGGAGCTTGATGGCGTCAATGAGTATATGGTGCAGAAAGATGGATTTCTGGCTGGTGCGGACGGGATTACCATTGACAGCCAAATGCAGAGTATGACTCGCGGGTTATTAGGTGGCGAAGGATTCTTTATTCTGAAGATGAGCGGGAAAGGGATGCTGGTGTTGAACAGCTTCGGGGCTATTCACAAGATCGAGTTGAAGCCCGATCAAGACTATATTGTCGACAATAGCCATCTTGTGGCGTGGTCTGCAACCACCACGTACAACATTGAAAAGGCGACCTCCGGATGGGTGGCCAGCTTCACGTCGGGAGAAGGGTTCGTCTGCCGATTTCGTGGACCGGGTATCGTGTATATCCAAAGCCGGAATCCTCGTGGCTTTGGGGCATGGGTCAGGCAATTCATTCCAATCTCCGAATAGCGGATGCTCAAAGCGCCTACGTTATCACCCTTCCAACCCAGTTGCGCCAAGACGCGCAGGCTCTCAAGCTTCGTTTTGGGTTCAAGACTATCCTCGACGGATCTCCGGAAGTATCCCCTGGGCTATGTCGGCTGTGGTATCGAGCAGCCGCACGGGAACAAGTCGCCGTCAAAGAATCAAGCAAGGGCCATGTCATGACCGATTTCCACCCCAACGCCCTCTGTTTTGGAGATGAATTCCCCGCTGGTGGGTCGCCGTGCCTTGTTCACGTTGAAGCACAGGGGTTCACGATCGCCTTTACCGTGGACGGGGGGCAGGAGCAAGCCGAAGTAGTGCCGTTCTCAAGAGTGACGGTCTCGGCAGGAGGGCTCGATCACGACCAACTTGTCCTACAGTGGGCGGGGCCAGCAGGGCAGCGGACGCTGTATCTGAAAAATCCAGAAATCATTCATGCCTTTCGGCAAGCCGCACCGGCTCATTTGAACGAGCCGCTTGAACGGGCTGCGCAACAAGTCCGTCAGGTGCGGAAGCGTCACCGGATGGTCTGGGGGCTAGTTGGCGGGAGTTTCCTGGCTCTGGTGCTGGGATTGTGGTTTGGAAGCGACCTGCTTGTAGAACTGGCTGTGGATCGCATTCCCATAGAATGGGAGCAGAAGCTGGGCGAATCGGCCTATCGCGACTTTCTCGCGCAACACGAGACCGTGAACGATGGCCCCTCCGTGAACGCCATCACGGAGATGGCACAGCGCTTGGCACGTCACGTGCCGAATAATCCGTACACATTCGAGGTGACGGTGGTGAAGAGCGACGTGGTCAACGCCTTTGCCCTACCTGGCGGGTACATCGTTGTGTTTACCGGCTTGATGAAGAAAGCCACAAGTTCCGAAGAAGTGGCAGGGGTGCTGGCGCACGAGCTGAATCATGTGTTGCAGCGGCATGGTCTCGAACGGATCGTCAAACAGTTAGGTTTTGTAGCCGTGGTGTCGATCGTGCTGGGGAACTCGCCGGGATTAGGCGGGGTGATGAAGCAGCTCGGCGTTGAACTGATGACGTTGAAATTCGGTCGTGCACAGGAGACCGAAGCGGATCTGAGCGGTCTCCAACTCCTTCATCGCGCCAAGATTGATCCCAACGGTATGATCACGTTCTTCGAACGACTGGCAGAGAAAGATGGGAGTCGGGTCGAATGGCTCTCCACCCACCCGATGAGCAGCGCCAGAGCCGACCGTCTCAAAGCACAACTCGCGGAGATGCCGAGGCAAGACCCTGAGCCTTTTACTTTCGAATGGATGAAGGTTCAAGCGTCGCTAGGCTGAGAGATCGGAGTGGACCCATGCCGCCGTCCCGCCCCATTTGCATCGGGGTCCTTGCCGATACGCATGGCCTGTTCGATCCAATAATCACGAAGCTGTTTCGTCGTGTTGATCACATTATTCACGCCGGGGACATCGGTAAGCGATCAGT
>JAOUHJ010000077.1 GCA_029865225.1 Nitrospira sp. | reverse complement strand
CGGCCTTGCTGCCTCCACCACGAACAAACTCCACGACCCGTTGGCGCAAATCTGGTGAGCATCTCATACCCCATGATCGCCAAAGTCCACCACCAATGTCCATCAGTAATTGAGGGCTTGGCTATAAATAGCTCGGCCTGTATCCGACTGTATAGGATGTGAATCGGATTGGATTCAAAGTCGGTGGCAAGTGTGCGTTACGAATCTCCCGGATTGTGATTCGGCGGAAACGACATCTCGTCGGTGGGATGTTGTGGCGTCATGCTCGGAGCCGATTACTGTACGGAGTCAGCTCTAAGGAAACGCGTCACTGTCGTCCCACGGCGGACTTGTTCACCGCCTGCGAGGATTGCCGAATAACGTGGACCGGGCGTTTGAGTTGTTCCGGAAGTGGGTGGAGCAACGCCAACGTTCGCATTGCCTGTGCAGCCTTGATAAGCACGAGGGTTCGAGCCGACTGATTCTATTGGACGTAAGCCATTCGGGTCGCTGTCCGAGTCGTTTGACGCGAGCCGGTGAGGTCGTCGATACTCCTCCCGGCTCGCCTCTAGCTGTTTCCCCCCCCAATCAAACCTCTTGGTAAGGAATAGCAACTTGTCTCCTCACGTCGATTACTCGCGGCCCGGGGAAAGGGCGAGATACATCACTCCGACCACCGCACTGATCACAAGCACTTCAACGATCAAGATCATCATACTTGATCACCTCCTTTCATATCGTTGTTGTCGCAATGCCGCGCCGCACTGATTTCTTGTGTCACGATTCATGCCGTGCGCAGGAGTATCGCGAACATTAGGCTGCAAAATGATCGTCTCCGAAATCCTCAACATACGAGGGTATGTTGAACAGTTCTACGTAGAGTCATGAGTGTGCACTGATAACAAGTACTAAGCATGTTCTGAGCCACACAGGATCCACACCGAACTCGTGATATTTCCAGCACCTATATAGATCAGTGCATTGTTTGGTTGTTTGCACCTGAATCGGAATGGATCCTGCCTAGTATCTGATTAGATCCAGATACTGAGAAATGGAAAGGGTGTAGCTGCTCTAGGAGAGCCAACTACGGGAGGAAAACCTTGTCCGGAGTGCTGTCTTTCCCGTCAGTCAGAAGGAGTAGCAGGCGGTTTCGCTGAAATCTGTTTCTGTCTGAGCAGCTTTGTCAGGTAAGTCCGTTGCAGGCCCAATTCGGCTGCCGCCTTTGTTTGGTTCCATGCATTTCGACGTAAGGCGGCCTCGATCAGTTTCTGGCCGTAGGCGTCCATGCTCTGGTGATAGGAGATTAGGAATAGGTCTGACTGGGGTTCCTGACTGGTCGGGGATGACGAGGTCCATGGAGTGAGTGAAAGGTGCTCGGGTCCGATTGTGTCGCCGGGGCACAAGACCAGGGCACGGGTGAGCACGTTCTCCAATTCACGGACATTGCCCGGCCAAGTATAGGCTTGCAGCGCGTGCAGTGCGGCGTCACTGAGAGCACAACGTTTGTTGAGTCCGAGTCTGCCTGGTTGGCTGAGAAAGTGATCAGCGAGGGCAGGAAGGTCCTCGAGTCGCTCGCGCAGAGGAGGCAGGTTGACGGTAATCACCGCAAGGCGGAAATACAGATCCTCGCGAAATGTGCCTTGATGAATCGCCTGCTGGAGATCCATGTTGGTCGCAGCGATGAACCGGACATCAGCTCGTACCTCCTGCGTTCCCCCGACCCGATAGAACGTCCGGTCGTTGAGCACACGCAAGAGATGGCTTTGCATGGTCAGTGGCATATCTCCGATTTCGTCCAAAAATAACGTGCCTCCCTCAGCCACTTCGATCTTCCCGGGCTCTCGCTTGATCGCTCCGGTGAACGCGCCTTTTTCGTGACCAAACAGCTCGTTCTCCAGGAGATTCTCCGGAAAGGCCGCGCAATTGACGGCGATGAAAGGCCGAGCCGAACGAGGGCTCCATCGATGAATGGCTCGTGCGACCACTTCCTTACCGGTCCCGGTTTCGCCAAGCAACAAGACGGTGACGGCAGACGACGCTGCCTGTTTGGCCATGGCGAGTTGTGCGTTCATCTGCTTGTTGACGGTGATGGCAGGCTGGAATTGATCTTCGACCTCCTTGCGGAGGGTGGCAACGTGCCGGTGAAGGGCCACATTGTCCAGGGCTTTATTGATAACAACGGCTAAGTGATCTTTCGTGAACGGCTTTGGCACAAAATCGAAGGCACCGAGTTGCATGGCCTGCACCGCCCGTTCGACCGTTCCGTAGGCCGTGAGAATCACAACGAGTGGAGTGGTATAACTAATTCGAACTGAAGTGGTACCCTCTTCTACCGGATAGAACTTGGTTGACTCCTCACGAACGTGTTTCAATACTTCCAGCCCAGAAACGAAAGGGAGTTCTAGATCAAGGAGCACCAGATCCGGCTGTTCTTGCTCGATTAGGCGAAGTCCATCCCTGCCGTTATTTGCGATGAATGCTTCATGGCCCATCCCTGTTAAACGGTTTTCTAGTGGCAAGGCGATGTCGGGGTCATCATCAATAATAAGTATGCGTGCTTTCATGGGACCTCTATGAAGGAGTAGGGATTGATACCAGGCTTGTCGGAACCGTAAAAAAGAAAGTACTGCCTTGGCCGACTGTACTTTCTACTCCGACGGTACCTCCATGGAGGTCTACCAGGTTTTTTACAATGGCCAACCCAAGTCCTGCGCCCCTGATGCCAGACGGTGTCGATTCACCGCGGAAAAACTTTTCAAATACTTTAGGAAGTTCGTTGGGTCCAATGCCGCAACCGGTGTCTGTAAGGCGAATGTATAGATATCCGTCAGTTTCCACCTGAGTCAGAATTCGAATTTGTCCGCCGACGGGGGTAAACTTTAGGGCATTGCTTAATAAATTCGTAAAAATCTGCACGAGCTTATCCCGGTCGGCATTAATAGTGACAGCCTCATCGGTGTGTGAAATTTCTAAGGTGATGGATTTCTCGTCTAAGAGGTAGCGAAAAGCTTCAGTGATTTCGGGGATCAAAGCCTGCAGTTGGAGCGGCTCTCGCCGGAGCTCAATCTTGCCCGATTCTATCTTGGATAGGTCGAGAAGGTCGGTGCTTAGCCTCGTCAATCGGTCCACATTGAAGAGTATTCGGTCAAGATAGCGAGACTGGTCGTTGTTTAGTGAGCCGGTCAGACCATCCAGCATGTTTTCGACATATACACGTATTGCTGTCATCGGCGTGCGCAGTTCATGCGAGACGACGGAAACAAACATGGATTTAAGCTGGTTCAATTCCTTCAGCTGTTCATTAGCAGACTCAAGCTCAGCTGTTCGAACTCGCACTTTTTCTTCAAGATCGGCATTGAGCTGTTCGACCTTTCGATACGCCCAAGCGTGATCTAAAGCAACGGCCAGTTCATTGGCAACGGTGACCATGACGTCTAGATCTTCTTCATTCAACGCATTGTCTTGTAAACGATCAACCGTAAGCGCTCCGATGATACGGTTCTTGACTTTCAGCGGAACTGATATGATCGACTTCGCTTGAGTGACCGCTGCAAGCTGTTGTAAGAAAGGATGCATTCGGTCCCATACCGAGAGGATGTCTTTGATGAGAATCGGCTTGCCTTCTAAGAATAGTTGCCCCTCTATTGTTGAAGGATCATCCACAGGCGTAATAAGACTTAACGCGAAAGCTGCCACCTCGTCTGGCACACCGACTAATCTGGCGCCTCCGGTCCATTTCTCTTCTGCATGGTAAAAGGAAAGCATGACCCGATCGAAATTGAGGTTATATTTGATGGCCTGCAAGGCGGAATCAATCAGCTCTTCCTGATCTAGAGTCGAACTTACAATCGTTCCAGTTTGATGCAGCAAGGTAAGTTGGCCGATCTTGCGCTTGAGGTCAACCGCAGCTTGTTGCTGAAGTAGGTAGGATTCACGAAGTTCTTCATGGCGTGTATCAACAAATTGTACTTGTTCTTGGAGGATTCTATCTTTTTCAGCAGCAATTATTTTGAATATGCGTGTGGTGTAAGCAAAGCAGACGGTCGTGCCAGCTAGTAGCCCTATACCTGCAGAATAAGCCAAAGGAAAAGTTGGGAATGCCCCTGACATTAGTGCAAACGTGGTTCCGCCAGATGCTATCCCCGCAACTACACTCCAAGCTAGACGCGGCTCTTTCGGAATCCAGGTAAACTCCCACTCGCAGTATTCGTCGCCATTTGCCATGCAGCGTCGGTCAACAATTTGTGCTGGTTGCAGGCCGAAAATGAGGTGGGGGAAAGCACCGAGTGCAGCTTTTGAGGATTGACACACATGGAAGGTGCAGGCTTTACGATACGATCCAAACTGAGGATAAATGTGGTCATTGAATTTCATGCGCAAGACGGCGGAGTGATCAGTGATGGTATCACTTTCAAAATGCAGCGACCCTTTCGAGTATTTCTGGCCAAAATGAGGAAACATTTTATAAACCTGGCGGACACCAAATGGGCGGCCGAGCGTTTGGATGATCGGCGAGATCAGTTTCCGTTCACCCATGTGGTATTGAAACAGCGGATCGCCTGAAAGGATGATGCAGAATTCCACGAGGAACATCACGAATTCATAGGAGTAACTGTTCCATACATCCATGAGAAACGCGGGTGTGACATGGTAGGCCTTGTCAGGGATTCGTTCGTTCAGGAGTCGAGCCAGTTCCTCCACTGCGGCTATCCCGGCTGCCTCGCCATCTACGCTGGCTACGACTTCATGGAGGTATTCCACGTTGGCTCGTACCGTGAAACCGCTGGAGTCGCGAATCTTATTGCCCTCGAGGTCTACCCCAAAGGGGCGGAATTCCATCATGCCTTTCTCGATGATGCGGTGTTCTTTGGATAAGAGCTCAGTCATACAATCTAGTAAGTTCAGAAACGTTGCTCGGAGCCATCAAAACAAGAGCAGAAATCCTGATAGCAACGCTATTACAAACATGAAAAGCCCCACCTTCATCATGAAGGGAAGGAAATTCGGATCCACCAGCCCTTCCAAGCCTCCGACTCCTAATAGTAAGGCAAAGGCTCCCGAGATGAAACCACCAATAGTCAGCGCCCGCCCGCGCATATCAGGATTGCAGGCTAGGTCTTTCCGTGCTTGGCGGCTCAGGATGATTGCGAACACGCCCAGAAATATAGTCGTAAGGAGCACCAGGATCTTGGGGAAGTTATCTAACTCCTCAGGAAGATGGTTGTCGAAGTATGGGGAAATCATAGTCAACAATATCCCGGCGAATCCGCTCTTGATCGCCCAGATCGAAGCTAATGGCGGAGACTTACGGGGCTTCAAGGGGTCAGTATAGGCTTGCGCCTTCTGGCTTTCAGTAGGGTTGGGAGTGAGCACTTGGTCGAGATACAAATAGGTCCACTTGAATTTCTCCTGTCCCAAGGCAAAATGTCTAGGCAGCGTATCTCGAAGGACACAGGATTGTTCCGCCTGTGACCATTCCTCCTTCCAGTCAGGGTTGACGATGACATCCTTGAGCCATGATTCTCTTTTTCTGTCGGTCGATGGGTCCCCGCCGGTTTCGATGGGAGCGTTCCCCGAGTGATGGGTAGCAGCACCCAGCTTGATCTCCTCCGGTTCGAGGGCGACAGACGTCGACACGGTATCGCCAACCATACAGTGCGCTTCGGCCTGTAACCGATTCGGCTTTGAACCCTGATTAGTCATAACTTGCTGGGGAATAGGCACCGTTTCCTTTCCCCCTTTCGGCACTTCTAAGGTCTCTGCAATCACATCCCTCAAACGGTCGGTTGGGGTGGGCAATAACTCTGGCAATTCTCGGACAGTTTCTACGAGGGCATCCTGCAGAAGGCCCGAGCAGATGAATTGCTTATGAAGCGGATAACTGCCGCATCGCGAGGGTGTCGGGATAGGCCACTGCAGTGCGCTATACAACTTGTGGGTCAGCTCTTTGAGATCACACCATCGTGCCGCGACCCAAACAATAAGACGTGCAACGACAGGGTTCATCACCCCTGCCAGCAACACAATGATGAGGCCAGAAGCCACAATAAGCATCAGCTTGATTATGAAATACTCGCTCCACGTCTGCGCTGTAGTTTCTATAGGAGTGGCACGGACCCAATCCGATGGTGCCAAGAGAAGCAATAAGGGAAGAAACCAGATCGTTGCAAATGCCCACCGCCTTGCCGTCGACATCTGTGACCAGCCCTCGGTCATATCGGCCATGATGGGAACGATGCTGAATCCGAGGGATGCTCCAATCAAAGCTGTTAGCGCCACCCACATTGTCGCGAATAGGCGTCCCAACTGCCACAGCAGATAACCTACCAACACGGTAGCAATTACCAGTATGAAAATGGGCAACCCCCACCACACAAGCTTCTCAGCCACACTCGGCATGAGATTTGTGTACTCTTCAGGTAGGCGGAACCATTGATTGAGGTGATTAATGAGACATTGAAGATTTGTGAGGCATTGAGTGGCCTCTAGCCAATTGTGCTTTCGGGCTGGCCAGGTGCGGTATAGCCAATGCCCTATCCATGAAGCAGCAGAGAAACTGATTATGACAAACCCCAGCCAAGCACCCATGACGACCCCGCCGAGCGCAGAGCGTCCTTTTGCGTTTGTTGCGAATGCGGCATATTGTATGGTGCCACGCGCCACGCTTTCCTTATCGTAGGCTGCGCCAAGATAATTCAGGGTAATGCGCCGTAACAGCCGACGGGCCTCCCAGGAATTCAGGAGTGGTTTGGTGAGTCTGAGGACGGCAAAATCCCACTCCTTCGGATATTCGAGATAATGTTCTGGTGTGTGGATCCTGACTCCAATGTTCGGGACGGATTCTATGATCAGTGGATCGTTGTAATGTTCAGACTCGCGTGGCTCGGAGGGCGACCCGTAGACCATGGCGATGTGGTTCCAGTATGTGGAGGTCCCCAGTCGATTGATCAGGCCAGTGATGACGCCTGGAACCGCCGCGACTAACTTGCCAAACGAGAGGCTTCGAATCAACCTCCACAGGTAGGGCCCGTAGTTCCGACGGAACAGGATCATGTCCCCAACCCGGAGGTTCATCGACCGAAGGACTGGATTGAGGCGAGCGCCGTCAGGAGTGACAGGATTGTTGGTGATGTGTGCCCGTTCAATTCGTCGTCGGACCAGCTGCCGATCGATGATCCTTGGCGACGTAGAATCTTCCCGTACGATTCTCCAGGCATGGCCATCCTTATTCCGTTCGACAATAATGCGATCGCCTTCCTTCAGGCTTTCGGCCATGCCTGGATTCAGGAGTTGGTAAGTCCCGACTTCGTCGAACTCACCTTCGACGGTGATGGTCGATCCATTGTCAGAATGCTCTATTTTCTTAAATGTCACCGGCAGTTCCGTGCTGACGAGAACCCAGGTTTGTTCGATGATCTCCCTGTTTTTTTCCCGTCGTAGGATCCAGCTTCCTGTGTTGTAGTATTTGAGACCCTCAAATCCTGGCACATCAATGTCTCTCACGCCGTGAGAATGGCCCAGGATGATAGTTTTGGTAGTGTCTGGGCTAAGCTTGTCCCCACAGAGTGGTAGATACAAGGGGTTACTATCCTTCTCGAACAGTTTTGGAATCACATCGCCGAATTCGTCTTTCGTGAAGCTTTGCAGACGTGCCTTCAGCATATAGAGAAAGGTTTTCCAGGGCCCTGGCAAGTGTTCTCTGGACCACTGGACGTGCCGTACGCGCTGTGCTCGCTGTTCGCATTGTCCGAGTTGTACACACTGTTCGAATCGACCACATCTTTTGGGCTGTACGCACTGTTCCCGCTGAAGGTCTTTGCTTTCTTCGCCTTTGTAAGACTGAAACTGAATCTGAAATCGCTGCATGTAAGTCAGCGCGCGGAAATAGCCACGCAAGAACAGCCAGACCGCGAGGCTAGGCCAGTTGGCCGGATTGAAGAGTCCCATCAGCAAGCTGTTCAGTTTGGGAACCGCACGTACTATGCGACTGGTGACGACCTTGAAATAGACGTAACCAGGACATTCGGCACCAAATGATCTGAACGTGGATTGCTCTTTGTCGTCGTCGTAACGAAAAATGCCTCCGTAGGTGAGCTGGTTGCCGTGCTCCGCATAGACCTGCAGGGGGGATTTTTCGTAATTAGGTTCTTTGGAATCGATCTCTTCGGAATGGGGTTCCTTGGGACAAGGGTAATGAGGAACGAATTTGATGCGCTGTTTGAGTTTCTCCTTGAGTTGCGTCAATTCGACATCCTCAGAATGAGGCTTGCCATTGGCACTGAGCCGACTAGCCAACTCCACAACAGAGTCTGGCAATATTGCTTTCTTAAGGCGCAGTTGAAGAGCTTCATGGATCATTGAGTGATCATGATTACCATACACATAAACAATACGTCGTTTCTTTTGGTCGCGAACGAGAAAACGGCCAAGTGATTCGAAGAACAGCGGATGGCTCTCGATGATTTTCTGTACCTTCTTGAGTTCTTCTCTCCATGCAATGTCTTTTTCCTGATCTGTCTCTGCAGGAAGGTACAGATCTACTTCATCAATTCTGTCAGCACACACCTCTTTGTTATCGGTGACTGTGGTCCAGAGATCGATCACGTCGCCCAACAGCACGAGGTCCACCTTGTTGTTGGCGTGTTCCAGGGACAACCGGCCGAGCAGTTCGGCAAATTCTTCGTCGGCAACAAACTCTTCTGTCCGATCTCGTTGGCCAAGGTGAAAATCGCTCATGAAAATAGCGACCTGTTTCATGAGATCCTCCAGTCTGCGCGGCTAGAAGTTCACCCGCAGGTTAATTGAGCCGACGTACCATGTTGTTTTGTAGGTGCCATCCACGGAGCCAGGGATTGCCACGGGATTCTGATTACCTGTCACGGTACGCGGCTCAAAGAGCAACGCTTGAAAGGCCACATCAAGGCCCAATGCCTTTGGCCGAAGAAGCCCACCCTCTTCACTGCCGCACGTCACGAGGCCGAGAAAGTGCCCCGTGCCCTTACACAGCAAACCAAGGCCAGCCGAAATGGCATGGTTGTTTGAATCTGGGACGGTTGGGGTGAAGGAACTATCTGGAACTGCATTCTGCGAGTACCAATAACCGCCGCGGATAGCTACTTCCCAGTGGGGTAGGTGCTCCAACCGCAGCCATTTGTATTCCGTTCCGACCATCGTGGTATAGGCCCCGAACCAATTGCGGGCAAACGGGATCGTCGTTCCCGTTGAAAGATGGACATCTGTGTTCCGGAAGGACTTCCAACCTGTGTAATCGACGTCGAGCTCAACCTTCCATTCATGATCTTTATCGCGAATAGGCCACACAGCAATGGCTCCAGTAATAACCTGCGGCAAGACCACCGTTGTTGAAGCGTCAGCTACTAGACTGCCGTTTGCGAGGAAGCTGCCGTTAAGGTGCAGGGTGGCTTGGCTGCGGTAGACCAAGCCAATGTTGGCCAGAGGCTTGCCGTTGCCATTGCGAAGTGGCGTGTAGAGCAGGCTGACATTGAAACCAGCTGCAGTGTCGTTACCATTAATTTCTAGTGGTGTGCCTGGCGGGATGCCCGGCAACCCCGCGTTATTCAGTTTGACCGCTCCTCGCCCCTCACCCCAGAAGCTGGCGAAGGTATAGATGTCCGCCCCGAGTCCGACTGAGAGTTGATCATTTAATTTGTAGGCGAGCGTTGGTTTAATGTCGATCAGTTGTAAAGCTTCGCTGGTGACTGCAGTCGAAAAAGGACTGTCGTTGGGGTAGCGATAGAGAACGCCGAACGGGGAGAGGATGCCGATCCCAGCCGTGAAGCCATCTAAAGCGCTTATTCCAAGGTCCTTGAGGTTGGCGGTTAAATAGTAGTTGCTCGGAGGAGGAAAGGCTACGCTGCCGCCGAAGTCACCGCGAGTTGTGACTCCCGTTGGGCTTGTGAAATTCGTGGAACCACCGACGAGGAGTGTTCCAAATGAAGTTTGGATGCCACGTAATTGAGTCATGCCTGCGGGATTGAAAAACAGCGTGGAAGGGTCGTCGGCTTGGGCAGCAAATGCGCCACTTTGCCCAACTCCTATAGCGCTTTGATTGAGTATCTTAAAGCCACTCGCATGTGCCGAGGAAATGACCAGCGCCATGGTTGCCACCACCATGAGGAAGAGGAAGGAAGCTGGGCAGTTATTGGTGCTCATTTTCGTTATTTGCTAGGTTCCCTTGGCGCAGGACGTAGTCCCATTGTACATGTAGCACATGAACCCTTTGAAGTGATTCCACTTGCATTCATCATCTCGTCAGGAAGTTGTATCTGATAGTTTTCCGCGGCATCTTGTTGCTCTGGCTCCCAGCGTTTAAGTATCTCAAAGCAATACATTCACATAGACTCATTTGGCTCAGTTCAGCATTGTGAAGTCAGGACTATATGATTTCATTGGAGTCTTTGAGTAAGCATTCCACTCGGTTGGTTGTTAGGTCATCTTCCTGCATTAAGTCATTGGTAGGCCGAGATTCTTGAGCAAACGTGACCTGAGTGAACTAGATCAGCTACTGGTTTGTTCGAAATCAGCGCTCTCGCCTCCACCTCCACCACATTCTATCGCTGCGACTAGTCGGTCCTACCATCCTGCTTGTATCAGCAAAGTGCACGCCAGCTACTGCAACAGCTCCGCACACGTAGACCCTAATCCACGCGAGACCGCCACTGTATTGGTAATGCGGAATTTAGTCTCCGACAGGGTTTTGGTGTTGGTTTCAATAGAAGGAGATAGTGCTGAATCCAAAACGATACAACCTGAATCTTATTCGATTCACCGAACACTAAACCCTATTTAACAATGGGACTGGCATGGTTAGGGCGATCTGTAAGGGGTATCTTTAGCGAATGATTGGGAAACATCAACTGCGGTTCACTAAGCTGCTTCCGTACCGCTGCATAACGTTGATGCAGCATGACAAAGATCTTGGGCAAAAGGCTACGCAAGCCTCATTATGGAGAGGTCGGTGGTTTCGCTGAAATCTGTTTCTGTCTGAGCAGCTTTGTCAGGTAAGTCCGTTGCAGGCCCAATTCGGCTGCCGCCTTTGTTTGGTTCCATGCATTTCGACGTAAGGCGGCCTCGATCAGTTTCTGGCCGTAGGCGTCCATGCTCTGGTGATAGGAGAAGAAGACGACATCAGTGTTAGCTGCTTGGCTTGTCGGAAGGGGAGTCGTGGTGGTCAATGCGAGATGTTCGGGCCCGATCGTGTCGCCGGGACACAAGACCATGGCACGCGTCAGCACGTTCTCCAGCTCACGGACGTTGCCGGGCCAGGGGTAGCGCTGGAGTGCTTGTAAGGCGGAGTCGCTGAGGAGACAACGCCTGTTGAGGCCGAATTTTCCTGGTTGGGTGAGAAAGTGCTCAGCGAGGGCCGGCAGGTCGTCGAGTCGCTCACGGAGGGGAGGGAGGGTCACGGTGATGACGGCAAGTCGAAAATAGAGATCTTCACGAAACGTTCCTTGACGAATCGCCTGGGACAGATCTTTGTTGGTGGCGGCGAGGAATCGTACGTCGGCGCGTACCTCCCGGGTTCCACCGACTCGATAGAACGTCTTATCGTTGAGTACCCGCAGGAGATGGCTTTGCATGGTGAGCGGCATGTCGCCAATTTCGTCAAGGAACAGCGTTCCACCTTCGGCCATTTCGATTTTGCCGGGCTCCCGTTTGATGGCTCCGGTGAACGCGCCTTTTTCATGACCAAAGAGCTCGTTCTCCAGCAAGTTCTCAGGGAATGCCGCGCAATTGACGGCGACAAAGGGCTTAGCCGAACGAGGGCTCCATCGATGAATGGCGCGGGCCACCACTTCTTTGCCGGTCCCGGTCTCGCCGAGCAATAGGACCGTCACCGGAGAAGACGCCGCCTGTTTGGCGATGGCCAGTTGGGCACTCATCTGTTTGTTCGTTGTAAGGGCAGGCTCAAACTGGACATCCACTTCCTTGCGGAGGGTTGCGACCTGGCGGTACAGCGCGACAGTATCCAGCGCCTTCTTGATTACCACGGTCAAATGGTCGGAGGTGAAGGGCTTCGGCACGAAGTCGAAGGCGCCGAGCTGCATGGCCTGCACCGCGCGTTCAATCGTGCCATAGGCCGTCAGCATGACGATCAGCGGAGTCGTATAGGTGGCTGAGTTCTGCGATGTATCTTGATCAGGAGCGTCTTGAGGAACGGAGGTCTCGCTGACCTGTTTCAACACATCCAGGCCTGAAAGCAGTGGAAGCTCAAGATCTAATAGGACCAGATCCGGCTCTTCTTCTTGAATGGCTCGAAGCGCATCCTTGCCGTTCGTGGCAGTCAGGGGGTCATGCCCCATAAAACTGACACGGTTTTGCAAGCTGAGGAGGATATCAGGGTCGTCGTCGACAATCAGGATTTTTGCTCGCATAAAGTCCTCATCCTTTCAGGAGAAACGTTGCTCCGCTTGCTCCGAGACTTTGGGAGGCAGTTCATCATGGGATGCAGAAACGGGAAGGGTGAAGTAAAACCGTGAGCCGTCCTGTGGCCGGCTCTCCACCCAGATCTGGCCATGGTGCATAGTGACCAGCGTCTTGGTAATACAGAGGCCCAGTTGAGCGCCTTGTGATGCCGGCATGGCGGACGGCACTCGGGAAAATTCATCGAAAATATGGGGTACGTGAACAGGGTCGATCCCACAGCCGCTATCGGAGATGCACGTCTGCACGAAGCCAGGAGGTGATACACTAAACTCCACGGTCACACCACCACCGGGAGGTGTGAATTTGATCGCATTACCAATGAGATTCCAGAGAATTTGTTCCAGTTTATCGCGATCGCCCTGCACAGATGGAAGAGACGTAACCGTCGCGATCTCAAGTGAGACCGTCTTTTCCGATGCCACCATCCGCAAGCTGTCTGCGACGATCGTCGCCATCTGATGAACACAAACCTCTTCAAGGTGAAGTTCGTCTCGCTGAGTGTCCAAACGTGACCAATCGAGCAATTGTGCGATAATTCTGCCCAGTCGAGCGACATTATGCTGAATACGAGTGAGGTAGGTATGTTGCAGTTCGGTCAGTGGGCCGGTTACGCCATCGAGCATGTTTTCCGCAAAGCTTCGAATGGCCGTCATCGGGGTTCGCAACTCATGGGAGACGACTGAAAGGAAAGTCGATCGGCGCCGATCATGTTCTTGGAGTTGGGCATTAGCGCTGGACAGTTCATCGGTGCGTTGCTCGATGCGCTCTTCCAGATGCTGCGTGAGTTCCGCGAGATCAGAGTAGGCTTTGGCATTATCGATCGCTGCGGCGACGTGGCCAGCGATTGTGAGCAGAATATTGAGATCTTCTTCAGTACATTCCTGCGATCCTCGATCACCACCAAGATATCCGAGGATCTTCCCGTGGCTCTGAAGCGGCGCCATAACGAACGACTGTATCCTGGATCGCCGTACCAATTCGAGTAATGGTGGATAGAATCGGTGCGTAACCTTTTCCACATCATGAACCAAAACCGGTTTGCCGTGGAGGAGGAGGTCTGAGGTAAGACCTCCGTTATCTACGATAGGCACGTGAAGACGTCGGACAGCCTCTTCGATTTCCGGTAACACTCCTGTGATTCTGGCGATGGATGCCGAGTTCTTTTCAGGATCACTGAGTACAACCATCATCTTGGAAAAGCCGAGATTCCTGACAATCAATTTGAGGACGGTATCGAGGAGCTGATTCATATCAAGCAGTGAGGCGTTAGCGATTGTTACGCTGGCCTGATGCACCGTCGTCAGTTGCGTGACCTGCCGTCTGATTGTTTCGAGGTTCAACGTGATCGCCTGGTTACGCTCATGCAAAGATTGCGTCATCACATTGAAGGTGTGAGTGAGCTGGCCGACTTCATCCTTCGTCGAGGCGGCTAGTGGAACCGGTGCGTCTTGTCCATCTGCGAGTTGCTTGGCCGCACCGGCCAGATTACGCAGTGGGATCGTAATGCGTGACGTAAGCAGATGCGCACTGAGGATGCCAGCGGCGATGATGAACAACGTCAACAACGCAACATTGCGGATAATGATCAACAGAGCCTTTTGGGCCTGTGCATCGGTAATCCCGATACGGACTACACCGACCACCAAGGAGTTCGCTTTGGGAATGGAGGATCTTCGCCTCTCGTCGAGCTCATCCGAGAGTCGGGAGGAGTGAGGCGGATCTCGGATGACTGGCATCGCGAAATCGAAGAACGTTTCTGTGCGAACCAAAAAAGGAAGAAGCCAATCTGAAGACTCATCTTGCGGGATAAATGTTTGTTGATGCGAGAGAACATATCGAGTGGTGAGCGGAGCAGTCAGGGGAGCCTGTAGCAGCGATTCTAGGAGTCGGTCGTCCGGGTAGATGGCTTGTTCTGCGGTTTGCGTCAAACGCTTCGACTGCTTGCGTGTTCGTTTGCTTTGTTGGTCGAGGATCCGGCCGTCGGAGGCCGTGATCACGACATAGACGACCCGGTCGATTGCCATCAGACTTTGCATGAATTGATCGAGCGTGATGCGATCTTCCAGAACGACGCCACCGATCCGGAAATGTTCGTTCCTCACGGTGTTGGTCAATAAGATCGTTCCAAGCTCTTCCAAGTTATCGGTCATGGCCTGGCGTCTTGTTTCAATGAAATACCAGCTCAAAGTCGAACAAGTCACGATGAGGATGAGTCCGAACAACAAGACGAACTTCAAACGGAGTCCGAAGAATCGAACCGGCGGCGGTCCTCCCGGATCCTGTCCTGCTTGAAGGTTTGAAGTGTCCATGGACCGGTGTGCTCAAAAGGTTTCGTCGATCATACTGTCGAGATCTTTAGGAATCATGATGCCCAAATACCGCGCAGTCTTCTGGTTTACCGTGATCTTGATCCGTTTGACCGAGACAGGCTTGAGCGGCAGCGGTAGTTCGCCATTGAGAATACGTTTGGCGAGGAGGCCGGTTTCCCGACCGATTTCCCCGTAATCGATCGACAAGCTAAGCAGCGCGCCCAGGCGCGTAAACTCAGAGGAGAATCCGACGACGGGAATCTGTTTGGTCAATGCAGATTCAAGAATAAAACGGATCGATTCGTCCGTCAGCACCGTCGAGTCCGGAACGAGCCATAAGGCCTCCGATTCGGACAAGAGGGCCCGCAGTTGCTGCGGCACTTCTTTCTCGTTCTCGACCGGAAACCCCCGCAATTGAAATTCATGGAGGACGGCTCGCGGTTCCGCCTCTTTGAGTTTGGTCGTAGTCTTGTTGGGGTCGTAGAGCATTCCGATTCGGCGCAAGCTTGGGAGGAACGTGCGTATGACCTTGAACTGCCGGTCAGTCGGAATTTCCAGTAGGACACCGGTCATATTGGCAGCGGTGAGATGATGTTTCAAGGGGTCGAGAATCATCATGTACAGGATCGGGGTGTCCACGATCTCCAACTTTGCCGCCAGTGCCGCCTTGAGGCCGACGGCGACGACGAGCGAAGAGTCTGAAGCACGGATCTTCCTGGCCAGTTGTTTTCCCCGTTCGACATCGCCACGCAGGTCATACTCATCAAAGGTCACGCCGCTGGGCGCCGTCGCTTTAAAACCCTCGATGGCTTCACTGTAGGCTTTCAGATCGGAGGATTTGAGAATGGCGATCTCTGTGCCGGCCGCCTGAGCGAGATCAGAGAAAACGTACAAAAGGGCGATGAACACGAGGAAGGTCAACCGCAGGCGTGGGGAGCACGCTCTTGTCTTTTCCCGGCTTCTTCGAGGAAGAGTAAACATGGTGACGTTTGATCAGGGCTCAGAGGCTCGTTATTATATATAAAGTTAGTATTACTAAACAGATTGCATGCTAGCGCATTCCTCGATTGCGCTAATACCGCACAGTGATCCAGCCCATCACACGGCTGCCGATGAGATCGCCCAAGGGATGTTCCTGATGTTTATCGTTCAGCGAGTTGAACGCGGACACGGCCACCTCCGCCTCGCGGCGATAGCCGGCAGCCGCTTCCTCCTGCCAAAACCGATAGGCCCCTCGCAGGTTCAGGAGATCGTAACTCCCGACATACGGATCGGGCGGGACCACGCCGAAGGGCGAAAAAAACGAGAAGGCGGAAGAAAGCGTATACGTGGCCGAGCCGACATAATGATAGGCGATCTCGCCGCTGAGTCCGTTCTCCCATTGGGCTCGCAGACCGGCGTTGTATTTGAACCGGGGCCCGGCCCGCTGGGAAGTCCCTGTGAGCGTCTGGCCGATCTCCTGATAGGCGAAGTTGCCGAACCCGCTCAGCCACTTCGTCGCGAGGAATTCCATGCCCGCCTCGCCTCCATAGATGTCGGCGACCCCACCAGCCTGGGGGATACCAGTACCAAGGGAACCAAACGTGACCAAATCAGAGATATGATTATAAAAGAGCGCAGCGCGAGTCCTGAGCCGATGCTTCAGATACCAGCCTTGATACTCCATTTCATAGGAGACGATCTTCTCAGGACGGAGGCTCCCACTGCCTCGACTAAAGAACGGTGGTTGCGAAGGGATGAAGATAAGAGCCTCTGCATAGGTCTCAAAGAGCGTCGGGGGGCGGTAACCGATGGCCACCGTGGCCCGGATGGTGTGATTCGGAACTGGTGTGAAAATCAGAGACCCGCGCGGGCTGATCGTCGGGTTGATGAATGTATCGAGGTCATAGCGTACGCCGCCGACTGCTTGGAACATAGGTGAAGGTTTCCATTCACCCTGTACGTACAACCCCAGCCTATCCTCGGTTCGAAATCGATCAATAAAGTTCATTGACAGGGTGTTATGCCGGTAGTTGATCCCAGCGGTGAGACGCGCGGTGGCCCTCAACTCGATCCCCTGCTGGGCCTCGATATTGTACGTGTTGCCCCACGACGTCAGATCCGAATTGAAGTTTCGATCGGTGGAGCGCAAGAACGGGGCGAGCAGAGGATTCACGCTTTGGGGTCCGCTGAGGTCATAGCCGTTCCAGAAGGCCCGAATAAAAAAATTCGGCCGCTCATAGCCCGCATGGGCATAGCCGAGAGTTGGCACGGCAGTCTTTACCGCCGTAGCCACAACATGGCCATCGAAGTCATTCACATCCACGAGCCCGCCTGAGAACGAGAGCTTCGATTCCCCTCCCAGGGCATACTCTGTCTGCACATTGAACTTGTTGTCGCGATAAGCCAATTCATTGCCATTCCGCCACTGTTGGTTCTGATCATGGCCATAGGAGAGGCGATAGCCGAACTTATTATGTCTATTGGCATACACAGCGGCGCTGCTGATCGTGCCGTAGGCTCCGCCTCCAAACTGCACCGTGGCACCCTTCATCTCCTCCGGCGATTTCGTGATGATGTTGATGATACCGTCGAACGCGTTGAAGCCATAGAGGACGGAGGCCGGCCCCTTCTGAACCTCAATGCGTTTGATCTCCGGCAAGGTCACCGGGATCGCTTTCCAGTACACGCTCCCTTGCACATCGACATAGATCGAGCGGCCATCGACCATGACCAACAGCTTGTTGCTGACCAGTTGGTTATTCCCCCGCATGCTCACATTGAAGTTGGCGCCCGTCACCTGCATGACTTCCAGACCGGGAATGCGGCGGAATACCGTGGGTAAGTCAGGTGCGCCGGAATGGCGGATATCCTCGTCGGTGATCACATACACGTTCGACGGCGCTTGAGAGATCGGCTGCTCGTAGCGCGACGCTATGCTGACGGTTTCTTCTTCTTTGAGCAGTTGGAGTTCGTCAGGAATCCCTTGAGGAGGCGGCGCGCCCAATTCGCTCTTCTGTTCTGCTGTCCGGGCAGCGACGGGGAACAAAACCAACAAGGCGATGGCGACGAGGGCAAGGCAAGCAAGCGAGAGGATTTTCCGATATCGTATCATTCCACCCGCCCAACCCCGGCGCGCCGCGACGCGCCTCTCCACGTGCGTTCTGTTTTTATATGGCAAGCAACGTGCCATCAGCGTCCTCGTTAGCTACAGGCTGCAATAGGGACATTATTCAGGTAGGACACAGCAAATCTTGATACTAGTGCTTAGTTGCATAAGTAATCGATAAGGCGTACCGTCTTGGGCAAGGAGGCCGACCATGTCCAAGACGTCGCACAGGTTGCAGTGTTCCGAGCCAGACCGGAAGACGCTGGAGGAGTGGGCG
>JAOUHJ010000076.1 GCA_029865225.1 Nitrospira sp. | reverse complement strand
TATTCTCCAGACCTCAATCCCATCGAGCATGACTTCGCCGCCCTCAAGAAGCGCCGGGAGTATCAGGAACAAGCCACCCTCGACGACATCGTGAGAGGCTATCACTAATTGTGGGCTTAGCTATAGATGCTTGAAATACCAGAACTATCGTTGAGCTCTTGTCTGGCCTAGGAAATGCTTTAACTTTCAGCTTAGGGGCGAGGGAGAATCTAAACGCACACAGCAGAATCAATGATGAGAAGCGCGCGACAAACACTCATTCGAACTTTCACCGCCTTGACGGTCGGTGCGTGGATGACAACGGCCTCTGCCCAAGCGATGGACATCTCTCCTGCCATCACGGTCGGCACACAAGAATTCGGACTTACCGCCGGCTATTTATTTTCTCATCGGCTGACTGACCTTCACACAACCAAACAACACGGACCGGCATTGATGCCGTCGTGGATGATGACCATCACCGATCCTATCGGCGACAGCTGGTACCGGGGACAAGTCTCGCTTGGGGCGGAGATGGTCTACCTTGAGTTCCGAGAGCCGCTGCTGACCCATGGCGTTGGTTTCACCCCCAGAATCAAGTACATGTTCGTCGCTTTGGGCCGTTTGCGCCCATACGCGGAGTTCGCCGGCGGACCATTCTGGACGGATCTCGGCGGTCGCATCGAGGAACAAGCCAATCAATTCAATTTCGTGCTGACAGGTGGGGTCGGCGTGTCATGGTTTTTCACGTCGCAAGCTTCCTTTAATATCGGCTACCGCTTCCACCATATTTCCAACGCCGGCACGGCATTCCCCAATCTTGGGCTGAATGCGAGCCTGCCCTTCGGCGGGTTTTCATTCTTTTTCTGAGGAGACAGCAATCATGATGATGTACATCTTCCGATGGTCGGTCCTGAGCCTCGCCGGCTTCGTGATGTGGGTCACGACCGGATGCACTCGATGGATCGACGTGAAACCTCCCTCAGCCAGCTCACAGGAAGCCCTCACCTACTCACTTCCTGGCAATGAACGGGTTCCGTTGGTGATCGATACCTTTCACACGACGAAAAACGGCGCCCCCCAACATCCCTCTCCTGAGGCGGAACGAAGGATCTTGAACAGCGTCCAAGTCACCAGTCTGTTTTCGACACTGATTCCACTTGGAAGAAAGTCCGATGTGCTCGGCAAGAAAATCGTGTCTGCTCGCATCACGGTAGACGAAGCCATCGAGCCCCATTCCGGCCTCTCGGCCCTGAAGGGCATGCTCATTGGAGGATCCATGTTTCTCCTCTCACCCTTCATCAAGCTGGAATACGACTATGCCGCCCGGGTCGGTCTTGAACTTGAACGTTGGGACGGGTACATCAAGCGCTATGAGTCTCGGTCCTCCGGGACAGTTCATTACAAGTTATTCGGCGCCACGCCGGTCATGATCGACGAACTGAAGAGGCATGTCACGGAAGCGTGCCTTGCCGATCTGACAGGACAGCTTGTTCGAGATGCAAAGTTCTATATGGGCAGCAGTGCTTCAGTCCCGGCGACGGGCATCCGCACCGTCACGGTCCGAGCGAATAGGCCTCCGACTACATCGCTGTCTCTGTCCATCGTCCCGATCGCCAGTGCCTCACCCCAGTAGGGAAATCCAGGAAGATGGTCCGAGCAAGTTTGGTTCGGTAATAGAGAGACGAAGATTACTGGAGGTGTTTATCCGGCGGCGCAAAGAAGAGCGGCTGAGATGCACGGTACGCGCTAACGAGGTTTGTATTGGTAGATGAGGAAGAGAAACACTGGTGGGGTTTATCCACCGGCATCAATGACGATAAGACGATAAATAGCCAGCGGTACCAGCAAGCGTATTGGATCTGGGAAAGGAAACGAGCGGTGTTTATCCCGTCGCCTCAATTGTTAGGCTCCGGAGCGAGCGAGCTCTGTTTGGTAGATGAGGAAGGGAAACACTGGTGGGGTTTATCCGCCGGCACCAATGACGATAGGACGATAAACAGCCGGCGGTACGAGCAAGCTTGGTTTGGTCGGGGCGAGAGGATTTGAACCTCCGACATCCTGCTCCCAAAGCAGGCGCGCTACCGGGCTGCGCTACGCCCCGACTTGCTACAGATGATATCACTGATCTCTACAAATATCCGTCGCTTGTCTACACCATACCGCGGAGGACTTGCGCGACGGACTCAGTGTCCGCGATGATCCTCCAGCCACACACGCATCTGCACAAATGCCCTTGCACGGTGGCTCATGCGATTCTTTTCTTCAGCCGTCAGCTGAGCCAGCGTCCTATTGAATTCAGGCACAAGAAACACCGGATCATACCCAAACCCGCGATCTCCAACCGACTGTTCAGTGATCAGACCCTCTAGACTACCCTGAGTGACATGGACATCGCCACTGGGAAATGCAATTGCGGCAACCGTCAGGAAGCGTGCGGTCCGTTTCGATCGTGGAACCCCAGCAAGCTCAAGCAATAGCTTCCGGCAATTGTCCTCGTAGGTGGCATGCTCGCCGGCATAGCGTGCTGCGTAGACGCCGGGTCGGCCTCCCAGTGCGTCGACTTCGAGTCCCGTATCATCCGCCACAGCCGGAACTCCTGTGGCCCGTGCAATCTCTCTCGCCTTCTTGATCGCGTTGGCTTCACAGGTCGTCCCGTCTTCTACCACCTCTGGTGCGCTCGGAAAGTCTGCCAACGTACGGATGCGGATACCCAATCCTCCCAGCAAGGCCCCAAGCTCTCGTCCCTTATCTGGGTTGCGCGTCGCAAGGACGATCTCGTTCACGGATTCATCAAGCAAGGGCACCGATCAGTTCCTTCTGAATGGCCGTCAACCGTTGGATCGCCTGCCACCCCAACGCCAAAAACTCATCCATATCCTGTTTGGCAAACGGAGTGCGTTCCGCGGTGCCCTGTACTTCGACATACTGGCCCCGGCTGGTCATCACCAGATTCATGTCCACTTCCGCCATCGAATCCTCGGTATAGGCCAGATCCACCATCACTTCTCCACCGACCTTTCCCACACTAATCGCCGCGAGGTAATCGGTCAATGGGATCGTCTTCAACAACTCCTTCTTCTTCAAGACGGCGCAGGCATCGGCCAACGCAATAAAGGCGCCGGTAATGGATGCCGTTCGTGTTCCACCATCCGCCTGGATCACGTCACAGTCGATCCAAATCGACCGCTCTCCAAGTTTCGACAAATCCGTGACGGAGCGTAAGGCGCGCCCCACCAGACGCTGGATTTCCAACGTTCGGCCGCCTTGCTTGCCTTTAACGGCCTCCCGTGGTGATCGCTCGTGGGTCGCCCGCGGTAACATCGAGTATTCCGCCGTCACCCATCCGGTTCCTTTTCCCTTGAGAAACGGAGGAACTTTCTCCTCGACCGATGCCGTGCAAATGACCTTCGTATCCCCCATCTCGATGAGGACAGCCCCCTCGGCATGTTTAATATAATGCCGAGTCACTTTCACAGGACGGACCTGATCTTTCCGTCGTCCATCGAAGCGCACTAACCCGGAGATTCCACTCATGTTCGTTCGTCCCTTCCTCAATAAATGGCGAACGGATTATAGTCAACGCTCTGAGAAAGCGCAAACGACTTACGGAGCCGTCATGCTCTCAAGAGCACCAAGCTCGTGAGCATTGATTCCCCCGTCGTGTACACAACCAGCCCGTCGGATTTGACGAAATCTGTACATTTCCTTGACGTATACGCGGATGTCGGCATAGTGAAGAGGCACAACCATACATGACGCGGTACTGGTCAACCTCTTTCCAGATGCAGCATTTCCGTCATGGCTCACTGTGGCTCAAGGAGCATGGTCGTTCGCCCACCTAAGTAGGACTCTGTGGCACAAACACTGCATGACTTGTGTGGCCTGAGGATGACCTCACCGTCTTTAGGTTTGACGCCGATGAGCCGATAGAGAAGAGAACGAAACAAGCCCCGATCCCGACCAGATACACACGATTCGACTCATGGCGACAATCCTGGATCAGACTCACTACCAAGCTCTCCTCGACAATCGCACGATTTTAGTCGTCGACGACGAAGAACCAATCCGTCGTCTGTTGACCTATCTCCTGCAATCCCATGGATATCCGGTGGAATGTGCCGGAGACGCGCGGGAAGCCAGACAAAAGCTCGGTGACCAACCAGTTGCCTTGATGCTCTGCGATGTCAACATGCCCGGAGAATCCGGCATGGACCTGGTCCGCCACGCTCTGGCGCAACACCAAGATACGGCCGCGATCATGGTCACGGGGCTCGACAGCTCAGTGCTCGCCAACGCCGCGCTCGAGGTCGGTGCCTTCGGGTACATCGTCAAGCCCTTTGAAGCGAACGAAGTGCTGATCGACGTCGCGAACGCGCTCCGCCGCCGGCGGCTCGAAATGGAAAATCGCCACCATCGCGAGAATCTGGAGGACATCGTCCGCACAAGAACGCTCGCACTCCAACAGGCGCTGGATTGGCTTGAACGGACGGAAAAAGAGCTGCGCCTGTCGCGGGAAGAGACCATTCAGCGGCTCGCCATCGCCGCAGAATTCAGGGACCATGCCACCGCCAAGCACATTCAACGGATGAGTCATTATTGTGAATTGCTCGCACGCAAAGCCGGGCTCTCTCCCGATCGTTGTGACTTGATTCGCACCGCCAGTCCGATGCACGACATCGGCAAAATCGGCACGCCTGACCATGTGCTCTTGAAGCCGGGAAAGTTCACGCAGGAGGAATTCGGCGTGATCGCACAGCATGCGGAAATCGGCTACCGGATTCTCAGTGGGTCGGATGCGGAACTGCTCAAAGTCGCTGCCGTGATCGCCTATACCCACCATGAACGGTTCGACGGCACCGGATATCCGCGGGGGTTACAAGGCGATACCATTCCGATTGAAGGCCGCATCGCGGCCATCGCCGACGCCTTTGACGCACTCACCACCCGGCGTGTCTACAAACCGGCCTTCGATCTCAGTCACGCCATTGAACTCATGCTCAAACATCGAAGCGAACACTTCGACCCCGAATTGTTGGACGTCTTCGTCGCCTCAAGCGACGAACTCGCGCGGATCCACAAGCAGTACGCAGACCCGGTCAATCCGAATCCCATCCCCGAACTGTAATCTCTCACCCAACAGCTCCCACACCTGCTTGGTATTTGACAATTCATTGACCGATGACCGCCTCACTCCTATACTTTTTCCAGCTTTCCATAACAACTAGCCTGCATCACGGCATCGAGGGTGAAGAGAGAAGGAATGGTGGGTATGCCGAAAAAACTGACATCGGTTCGTAAGCGTCCCCAGGTGCGAAATTGGATCGCCTATATCTGCGAAGCGCTGGTCGCCTCCGGGACGATGCCGACGTGGGAAGCTGCCACGTACTTGACTGAGAACTTATTCGGGGAGAAACCGAATCCGCGCCTTCTGACCCCGTCCAACCCTCACGAAGTCACCGCGCAATTGCTGCATCGTCTCTATCACCCGATCGTGGAAGCCGCCTCCCGGGACGTCATGCTTCCCTCGGCTGCGACAGTTCACATCTTCACCGACATCAGTCTCACCGGCAACTCCGCCGTCCTGGTCGTCTTGTTCCCCGGACGTCATAAGCCACAAACCCTGTTGATGTTGGACGCGGCTAAAGCCTGGGACCTCGTGTTCCCAGATGCCGAGTCCTTCAACGTCTGGGCCGAAGCGCGCTACCGGCAGCTCGTCAATGCCTTACGGAGTGCGATAGTGGATCTAGAGGTAGATGTGCTCAAGCCGGCGGTTTAGATTCCTCGCCGCCTGGTCTCACCTGAGCCCCGCAGTTCTGATTTCTCCGTCACGGACCTCTACAAGTCCACGCGCACGCCGATACGACACCGTTGCCCGGCACGTTCGGGAGCGTACCAACTAAGTGTGGCTTTCTCGGACATGCTGCGCACAAGGCACGGAAGGAATGGTAAAGGGGTGTCGAAGAAAGGTTTGGCCCAGCGAAGGGAGGAGGCGTCCCGCCTGGGTTTCACCCAGGCGGGACGTACTTGCCGATCTACTTCACTTCAGCTGGATCTTTTTGCTTACCAGTCAGCTGACCTGCCCAAGCAGTACACTCAGGAGTCCCGCAGTGCTTAACCCACTGCTGCACCCATCCGTTGTAGACGTTGGGAACAGCCAGGACACCCTGTCCGCCCATGCCTGGATTGCCGATCACTGTATCGTCAGTTCCTGTTCCAGCGAGCAACACGCGCCCGACTAGCTTGGCATCGCTCGGATCACCGTTTCCATCGGGATCAGGATCCACCACGAGCATCGCGTTGCTGAACTTGTTGGCGATATAGGCGTAGTAGCCACCGTCCTTCTTGGCGCCGTATTGCACGCCATGGCAGCCTGGGTCACAGGGTAACATCGCCATAACCGTATCTTCATTCGGATTGACACTCCCGTCTGGCAGGAGATGTCGAGTATCAACAACCGTAATGGTGGCAGTCAAGGTATTGGCCGTCACCATATTGGTTCCGCGCGGATCCACCGGCGTCTGGATCGGCAAGGCACCGACAAACGTCTTGCCAGAGACCGGATCCGCCACCACCCCTCCACCCACCGGGTCATAGTTGGCGATCAAGTTGATCTTCTTGATCTCTGTGTTGGTGGCCATATTCATGACCGATATGGTGCTATCAAGAAAATTGGCCACGTAATACTTGCTCGAATCCGGCATCATCCCCGTGGCGATCGGCACAGCTCCCGTAGGAATGGTGGCTTCGATTACACCACCTGGGAAATTATAGACTGTTGACGTATTGACATTTTCATTGGGGGTTACCATTTTATCCCCAGTCGAACTCATCCAGTGACCATGCGGATGCGTAGCATTAATAATGTCGCCGTCTATAACAACCAGGTCGTCTCTCATCGGGATGTCACGAAGAAATTGGTTCGGACCCGCACCATTTGAACCAGCCAAATCGTTAAACTCCCGTACGTTATTGCCACCGTTCTGCGCCACATGCACGAGATCGTTATTGGCCCTCGTCATCACATGTGAGGGAGCAGGCCCCGCGTTCAGGTCACGGATGAACGCACCGGTCTTTCTGTCAAACACCGTCAATCGCTCGTCGAACCATTGGGTCTGATAGATCACCTGCTGATCTCTATCAGTCCACATGTTGTGGGGATGGTTCATGTTGGTCGCTGGGAGTGCAATCTTCTTCGTCAACGCCCAATTCTCTCCATCGATGGCCGTCGCCGTCCCCGGCTTTGACTTGCCTCCCGTCAATTCAAACTGAGTGTCGACCCAGATTTCGCCCACCGCTTTTGTTGCCGGGTGAAATATTTTATTTTCGTCGGCTGTGAGATCGACCGTCCCAATCGAAAGCACCGTAGAAAGATCTGGAACATCCGTCCTCTTCCCGTTGGCGTCGTATACAATCACCGGAACAGGGGGAAAGGCCGGCTGCCACGAGGGCTTGGTGTAATCTTTCCAATTCCCCGGATCCGTGATGATAAAGAAAGTGCGCAAGAGGCGGACCGCCAAATCGCTGAATGTCGGGACCGTAATGCCGTTGACCAGTGTAATCTCTCTGCCGAGATCCAATCCCAAGCCCCCGTCTACGTTCGTTTCGGGATCATCCACGATGACCCCCGCGAACATATAGACATGGATATCACAGATGAAGACATACAGCCCTGGCTCCGTCAAGGTCACCGTAGCCACCCCTCGCTTTGCCGGATCGCGAACATCGATGGCTGTCTTGAATGGCATGTCTTTGGCGCCCTTTGGCCAGATTAAGCTCAGCGCCGTATGGATCGTGCTGGCTTCTCCGCTAAACGTTGGAAACCCCACCGTTTCTCCTGGAGCAATGACAGCGAGGGATCTCTGCTGAGCCCCCCCAATCTCCCCAGGCACACACCCGAGGGATTTCGAGTTGGCCGTGTTCGAACAGGTAAAGAAGTTCCCAGGCCTGTCTCCAGCCTCGAATGAGACGACTGGAGTCTTGGAAGGAGCGTGAGCATGAGGAGCGGCCTGGACCACATCACCCGTCCCCCATCCCACCAGCATACTGAGTGCAGCCACTAAGAGATGTCGTGTTTTCATAGAGCCTTCCTTTACGGTTTCAAGCGTTTCATCTGTGTTGACATAGAGCGTTTCGTTCAATTCTAGTGGTGGACATGAAGCTCCGACATCATCCCGAACGTGGCATGAGGGAGGATGTGACAATGGAACAACCACCGACCCGCTCCTCCCCCGGCCGTCTGATTATCTTTCTTCAGGCGATCGTCCAAAGAGACCCGGAACGTGAGGGTGTAATTCGCAGGCACATCCACGATGTCCCGAAATTCTAGAGGAAACGTGTATGACGGTCCGTATGTTCCTGCTCGTGGGGTGAGCTCGATCGGTTGCACCGAAAACCCGTGCAAATGAAACGGATGGTTCGCCCCGGTCATATTGGTTACCTTCAGCTCCATCGTATTGTCGAGCTTTGCATGACGGGCTGATTCCAGAAAAAACGGATTGCCGCTGAAATCACCGTTGAAGTCACGCGGCATCGGGATACCGTCAATCGACGGCTGAAACGCACCGGTGTTGTTAAAGAACGTAAGCTGGATGTCCTTGTCTGTTGACCCAGCCGGCGCCCCATTTATGCCGTCTTCGCCGACAGGAACAACAAGGTCATTGCTTGCTCCATTGAGAGCCTTGACCATCGCTTCCGACCCCAAACTCGCAAGCAGCGGCGTATCGTTCGCGATGCCATACGAAGTCCCACTACCAGCAACTTTCAGATGCATCACCGGCACCGTCGGAGTCCAGGAGTATGTGGCTGCCACTCGCTGGAAATCCTCCGTCCAGAGGGTGAGCACACCCGTCGCGGCACTCGGAATCGCCGCGACCACATCCGCGCGACCTGCGGGCGGAAGCAGAATTTCGCCCTGCTCATATTTCGTATCAAAATAATTACCGGTCATGCCCCCCTCAACAACCGCGTGGTTGAGCAGCCCCCCTTCTCCACCAATTCGAACCAGGTCGATTTTCTTCCCATCGTTGGTCGTCAACCGGAGACGAAGGTAGCGAACCGGCGAGGGATTCACGATCTGCAATCGCAGTCCCTGACCAGCCTCGACCTTCAGTGTTTGTGCATTGGCTTCAAGCGCTCCTGGCTCACTCGGAGATCCCAACCTCCCTTCGACATTGACGCCGTTGGTCAGCACCGTAAACCCTTCACTCATCGGACCAATCAAATCATCTGATTGAATATTTGGAACATCTCCGGCCTGGTAGGGAGTCGGTCTGTACGCTCCATTGGCGTCAATCGGATGCGTCTCGCAGAGGAGGCGCGGGGACTGAGTCAAAATATGATTTTGGTAGTTGATCTCCCACGCTTGCACACCACTGACGTGCGGCAGATCACCGGCAAATGTGGCCGGGTTGCTCCCAGGAGCGCCGCATACCGTGATGTCGCTGATCACCAGGGTCTTGGTGTGCTCTGCTGAAGGGATCACATTCTGTGCAATGAGGGCTGCCTCATGCCCATCTTTATCTTCAATAATGATCGACCCGTAGAGACCTTTGGCCACTTGGTTGGTCGAGGAGTGGTGATGCGGATGGTACCAGTAGATCCCAGGCCGGCTGACGGTGAAATCGTAGGTGAAGTTATCCCCGGGTGCCACTGCATGCTGCGTCACTTCCGTGCCGTCACTTTCATTATTCAACTCGATGCCATGCCAGTGAATACCAGACACATTCGCCTCAGGCGTGAGGTTCGAACCGGGAAGCTTATTCACAAAATGCACGATGACCCGGTTTCCTACTTTGAGCCTGAACTCCGGACCGGGTATGGCGGCCGGAGTACAATCGGTTAAGCCAGCGTCTGAACAGCTCTTATACGCCATTGCGTTATTTGCCATCCCGGCATTGCCAAGATCGACAGACGTCTCGACTGCCACAATGTAGGTCTCGACGATGTTGGGATCATTATTCCCGTCTTTAACCTGTGGAACCTCGTACGGCCCAACACCCGTCGTGGCCTGCGCCGACTCCTTGCCGGACACGAACAGCATGACCGCCAAGATGGCCACGAGACACGCCTTCCACGTACTCACGTTTTTGACTTTCGCTAAATTGCCTGGTAACACTTGCGCCATAGTACATCTCCCTGGTTATGACCAACGATCCGCTCAGTTGCTTGGAACGACACCCCCTGCTCTACTACGTACTCCAATCTGTCTGTCGTCCCAACCGTGAACCACTCAATTTTGTTTTCAAAATATCTAGCCGAGAGTGGATACACCCCACCCTCTAAAAAGAACCGCCACTCAAACCAGCAGCTTCCTGGGGTTGCAGCAAATTGTGTTCCATCAAATTACACCTGCGAGAACGAACAGTCGTTCGATCAAGGGCAATACTTCACAGGTCGTGGAATATGGAGGATACGCGCACCCAGTGCAGTGTTCATACACCAAAGCGGTCACGATGTGTCGCCGATCAGGAAAGAGGATGGGGTGAATTGAACTGTGCTTCCGAGATACATGTATCCAATCAGATTCTGTATCCAATCCGATTCAGCATGAAGAAATGGAGGCCATCACGCATGAGTGAGTGAGTGATATTTCACAAGCCTCCATGTTCCCACCGCGTGAAATAACTCGCTGCCGCAGATCTCCTCGAGATCCCCAAGCGTTTGTAGATTTTCAGAAGTCTCGCCCGGAATACTCCGGGCGTGACGTTGAGGTGGCGCGCAATCTCTTTGTTGGTTTTTCCTGCCGCAATGAGCGACAGCACTCTCATATCCGATGCTGAACACCGACTGGATCGCGTGCGCTGTGCAGGGCCGGTGCGCTCGCGAACCCATTTCAGGAGCTCCGGTGTCAATTGTTGATCCACGACGGCTTGCCCAGCAGCAACGACCTCGATCGCCTTCGCAACTGCCTCGCCCGATGCCTGCTTCAGCAAGTAGCCCTGCGCACCGGCAAGAATGGCAGACTTGAGAAGACGATGATCGTCGCTCGCGGTGAAGAACAGGACTGCGATCTGCGGATAGGACTTGCGAATAGTCCGACAGAGATGAATACTGCTGAGATCTCCCGCTTGGATATCCAAGACGGCCACATCGGGATGACAGGTGTGTAGCAACACTCCCGCTTCATATGGGGTCCGTGCGGTGCCAACAACAACTGTGTAGGGGTTCGTGGCGAGGGCTGTCTTCAATCGTTGACGCACACCATCCGACTGATCGACCAGCAACACGCGAACTTGCTGTCGAGAATCTGCTGGAGACACTGTGCGCTCCCCACAGGAGGAAATTGCCTAGAATCGGTGGTCAAGATTCTAGATGATGCGAATCCCATTCCCCCAATCTGGTTGGCATCCTGGCAGCATCAGCATCCGAAAGTTCTCATGTGCCACCTTCATAAGTGCGCGACAGAGCAGGAAGTGTCCGCCCGGACATCATTATATGGGGCGGATGCTTTCGTCGAAGTGACTCCATCATGTCGATATGTATCTAATTCGATTCTGCATCCAATTCGATTCACTTCGTGAAGGTAGCCCAACCTATTGATTCCTAAGTGTTGATACCCAATTCGGCTTCACGTACATTCTCCAGCTCTACATCGTGCATGCAGCTAATTTTGCGGATAGATCGACTCGGCAGAGGCACGCCGACCAAGCCGTCCAAGCCGAGGCATTCTCACTGTTTGGCCAGAAGATGGGGCATGACCGCCGTCTTCGCGGCTTGCTGGTTAAGCCAAGTCCCACATGCTTGGGCTGATCCTTCACTCCCCCTCCTCCGTACATCTTCGGCGACGGAAAAACAGCTCCAGGAAGAAACACTCTACCTAAAGGAGGAATCCGTCAGCATCGCGAGCCGTTACGAGCAGCCGATTTCCAAGGCCCCATCCGATGTCTATGTGATCACCGACGAAGACATCCGCAACTCTGGAGCTACCGACATCCCGACCTTGCTGCGGCGTGCGCCGGGCATGGAAGTCATGCAAACCAGCGCAGCCGATTTTAATGTCAGTGTGCGGGGAAATAATCAACTGAGAGCCAATAAGCTCCTGGTGATGGTCGATGGACGCTCTATCTATATCGAAGGATCAGGAACCGTCCAATGGAAGCTATTGCCGGTAACGCTGATTGAAGTCAAACGAATCGAGATATTAAAAGGCCCGGCATCGGCCGTGTACGGGTTCAATGCATTCGACGGCGTCGTGAATATCATCACGAAAGCTCCGGAAGAGGTGAACGGCACCACACTGCAGGTGGCAGGCGGAGAGCTAGGCACATTACTCACAAACGCGGTCCAAGCCGGAACTATCGGCAATTTGGGCTACCGTGTATCAGGTGTGCACGAACAGACTCAGCAGTGGTCAGACGGAACTACCCAGGCACTCAACAGTCAACGTATGAACATCGTTGGTGAATATCCCCTGTTAGACAAGGGACGAATACGCGCCGAAGCAGGCGTTGGAAGGTCGAACCCCCATAGCGGCCCTTTGAATGAGACCAATACATCAGAGTCCAATAACTCTGTAGCACATGCACTTCTAAGCTTTGAAAAGAACGATCTCCTGATCCGCGGTTGGTGGAATGGGCGCTCAACAGAAACGACACCTTTGATATTTCCTTTGCTAGCTCCGCTTCTTACTCAGACCGACCGGTTTGGGCGAGCAGACCAGCAGCTATCCTACAATACCTACGACTTCGAAACGCGCTACAGACTCAAACCTCTTGAAATACTAACCGTGAACATAGGGACCAACTATAGGCATATTACAGCGTCATCAAACTATCTTGGGAACCGCACAGCTCAAAATCGTTTAGGATTCTATATTCAAGGAGACTGGACCATACTTCCTACATTAGAGGCAAGTGCAGGGCTGCGGTACGATCTCGATACCTTCATAAACCCCACTCTGGCTCCTCGTGGTGCCTTGATTTACCGTATGCACCCAAACCATACCTTGCGATTTTCTAGTTCCGTCGCGTATCGCTCCCCAACAGTCAATGATACAAACTTGAGCATTTTGAATCCCCTAACACTTCCAGGATTACCCCCCGTAACTACAGTTGTCTTAGGCTCAACTGACGTGAAACCCGAACAAATTATTTCATATGAGTTGGGTTATCAAGGCTGGTGGTGGGGTCACCGGCTGCGAACCAGAGTGAATGGGTTTTTTAATCATATTAGTGACCTCATCGCTTTTCGCAGCCCGTCAGACAACCCGCTGGGGACGGTACGCCCGATAAACGGAGGTGTGGCCGATATCTATGGAGGGGAAGTGGGGATGGAATTTCTCGTCACATCCTGGCTGTCTGGATTTGCCAACTATGCGTACCAGGAGATCGGGCAATCCTCCACCGGATTCAGTCGTCGAGGCTTCCCACATCACAAAGTGAATGCCGGGCTACGCGCCAAATGGAACTCGTTCAGCGGTGAGGTGCTCTATCACCATGTGGGGAATGCCTCGTACCCGTTAGCTGACGCATTTACGAACCTGGCTCCCTTCTTTCCGACCGGAGCGGTGCTTCCACAAGAACGAGTCCCCGCATATAACTTGCTCAATCTCCGGTTTGGGTATGTCCTCTGGCAACAACCAACGGCCGGCTACATGCGGGAAGCCGAGTTGGCAGTTTCTGTGTTCAACGCGTTGAATGATGAGCACCGGGAACATCCACTCGGCGATCTGCTTAGCACGCGAGTGATGGGATGGCTGACGGTGAAACTCTGATCCGCACTCCAAATACGAAGTCTGCGGCCTAAAAATTGCTTAACTATCGCCCATGCAGGAGGTCGAGCTTGCACCCCTCGTCCATCATCGGCGTCGTTGGCAAGGAGTGCACGTATCGGCTATGATAGCCAACCGGCCAGATTTAATCTGGATACCTTATGTTGCTACGTTTATCCCTCCTTGTTCTGCTCTCCTTGACCACTCTCTGGAGCACGGTTGAGGCGGAAGAAATTGTCATCGTCAAATCTGGAGATCTGCCGTCCTACGACCAAGCCGTTGTGGGATTCAGGGCAGGCATTCCGTCACTGGTGAAGGTAAAAGAGTACAACCTGAACGGTCACCTCACACGAGGGAGGGAAATCGGCAGAGCGTTGCGCGCCTCGCCACCCGATCTAATCTTCGCGGTCGGACTCAAAGCAGCGATGTCCACCAAGCTAGAAATCTTCGATACGCCAGTCGTGTTCTGTATGGTGCTGAATCCTGAAACCTACGATCTTCCCGCATCCAACATGACCGGGATTGCCGTTCGAGCACCATCCGAGGCTCAACTGGCGGCGATTCGCTCCCTCATGCCCAATCGAAAACGAATCGGAGTGCTGTATGGTGAGGATCAAAGCGGGGCCGCTGTTCACGAGGCAATCCGAGTGGCTGGTCAGCAGGGTTTGGAGCTCGTACCGGTTGCGGTCCGAAGCCAGGAAGACGTTGCTCATGCCCTCAGTGGGTTGCTTCCGAAGATCGACGTCTTGTGGCTGATTCAAGACCAGCTTGTCGTATCTGAATCGGCCATCCCTGTCTTTTTAGAATCGAGTCTGAAGACCAAGGTGCCGATTTTTACCTTCTCCTCCACATTAGTCCAGCAAGGAGCCGTCGGAGCGCTAGTCTTGGATCCCTGGGCCGTGGGTCAGCAGGCGGCACGGCTGTCACTGAGGCGACTCACGGACGCCGGTGCTTCGGCGGGCACGATGGAAGCCCCTGAGCACTCACAATGGGCACTGAACTTAAAATCCGCAGCGTACTTCGATATCACACTCGACCCCGAGCTGATCCGGATGGCCAACCAGCTCTTTAGTGGATCGGGACTGATCGCTCACTATCGCGATTCCTCGGATCTCACCCCTTAGCCTTGTGGCCGAGAGAAGTGGACGATTGCACATGATGTACGGCTCACGAATGAGAGCGAATCTCAGCTCACTCACACCTCATCGATTTTCGATCTCGCTCCGAGCCAAGCTGGTCTGTTGTACCGCACTGAGCCTGGCCATTGCGTGCCTCCTCCTGGCTTGGATGTTTGTCCGGCAACAGGTACGGTCCTCCGCAGAAAGCTCGGTACAAAGTGGCACTCTCCTCGCCCAACACCTGGCCCAGATGGGTCGCTCCAGTATCGTCGCCGGGGACATTCCTCGGTTACACCAACACATTCATGAAATTCTCGCCGTCAATCCAGTCGCCTATGTCGCAGTCATCAGTCCAAGTGGTGACCTCCAGGCCGGGTTTGGAAAGGGCGCGTGGCAAGAACAATTTGCTCCTCAGGATCCCACACACCGCCGGTTTGCTGCGACGAAATTGGTCCAGCTCCGTCACCAGGGGGACATGACGAATGAACCGCTCGTCAGCGCCATCAGCCTGAGCAACCGAGGACCTATCCTTCGAGAAACCATCGACTTGGCTCCAGGAGAATTACTGGCGTTAGCCGCAGGAATCGAACTTCCCATTTTTTATGACATTACGGTTCACGTCCCACGCTACCCACTGATCAGCGAATGGGATCCCGCGCTGCAACTCACGCTTGAAGAACGATTCGACGGACTTGAAGAAGACACCGCACATGCACTGATACCTCCAACCGTCGTGCAGGTCGGGATATCAACATCCCTTCTTCAGCAGAGTCTACGCCGGCTATTGTGGCAAGCGGTCATTATTACACTGAGCACTCTGGTCGGTGGATTAGCCATGGCCGTCTTACTGGCACGCCGCATCACCATTCCCTTGCGAAGTCTCACGGTCGCAGCCACGAAACTCGCAGAGGGAGACACCGTGCCCAGCTTGGTGGTACGTACCCGAGATGAAATCGGCACGCTCACCGGTGTCTTCAACCACATGGCGAAAATATTACATGCCCGTGAGCAGGAGTTGCGCGAGTTGGCTCACAGCCTCGAAGATCGAGTCACAGCTCGCACGCAGGAACTCGCCGCAGCCAACATCAAACTGCAAGAACTCGATCGTCGCAAATCCGTCTTTGTCTCCACGGCCTCCCATGAGCTTCGCACACCGCTCACGTCGATGAAGGTCCATGTGGCCAACATGCGTGATGGGATCGATGGGGCCATCACTACCGATCAACGACGATCGCTGGGGCGCGTGGAGGCCAATCTCTCGCGCCTTCAGGTCTTGATCGAACAACTGCTCGACCTCTCCCAGATTGAGATGGGTGAAGCGACTTTGCAGATAGAACCGGTGGCCGTTGGAAGCGTGATCGCTAGAACGGCTGAGGACCTGAATGCTCTGGCAACCGAACGCCGAGTGAGAATTCAGATCTCGCTCGCGGCCGACCTTCCCCAGGTACTGGCTGATCCTGCCAAACTACAGCAGATCCTCCTCAATCTGCTCCACAACGCAGTCAAGTTCACCTATCCAAACTCAACGGTCGAGGTATCGGCCACGCTGCTGCCAGGCGGTGATGTCAAGATTTCTGTTGCAGATGCAGGCCCCGGGATCATGCTGGAGGATGTAGAAAAAGTCTTTCAACCGTTCTATCGAGTTCCGACGGTATGCAAGCAGTCAAATGGAACGGGCCTCGGACTGGCGATCACGAAGTTACTCGTCGAGCTACACAATGGTCGACTGTGGGTGGAGACCGTACCGGGGCACGGCAGCCGTTTTTCGTTTACCATGCGTCCAATTCCCGCGACGCAATCCACCATCGTAAGGGCCGTCTCACATCGTATACCCCATCAACCGACGGTCCAGCGGTAAACACCGGCTGGAAGAGACTCCTGAGAAACCAGCCGTGTCCTGTCGGCCTACGTGAACGATGGCTTCGTCCGTACCCCTCTTTGCCTGATGAGTCTTGTGAGATAGGTGCGTTGGAGACCGAGCAGCTCAGCCGCCTTCGTTTGATTCCATCCGGCTCGCTGCAGCGCTTCTTCAAGAAGCTTCCGGCTATACTCCTCCATCACGGCATGGTAATTCAGGCTAGAATCCTCCGACAGGTTTGGTTCAAACGACAACTTGCGCTGAACCTTGATCCCGAGGTGTTCTGGCTCGATGGAATGGTCAGGACACAAGACCATGGCCCGGGCCAACACATTTTCCAGCTCCCGTACATTGCCCGGCCAGTGATAGGCACGGATCACATTCAGCGCTTCCTGGCTCACCCTGATGGGACGACGTCCAGGTGCGACGCCATGCCGCCGGATAAAGTACTCGACCAATGCTGGGATATCATCCCCTCGCTTGCGTAACGGCGGAAGCGTCAGCGAGATGACATTGAGACGATAGTACAGATCCTCTCGGAACTGACCCTGATGAATCGCATCCTTGAGATCTCTGTTCGTCGCAGCCACAAAGCGCACGTCGATCTGAATCGGTCGATTGCCGCCGACACGATAGAACTCTTGGTCCTGTAATACGCGGAGGAGGCGCGTCTGGAGCCCCGCCGGCATATCACCAATCTCGTCCAGAAAGACCGTCCCACCTGCAGCTGCCTCAATCTTTCCTTGCTCCCGCGTGACGGCTCCCGTGTACGCGCCTTTTTCATGGCCGAACAACTCGTTTTCGAGGAGGCTCTCCGGCAACGCTGCGCAGTTGACGACCACGAAGGGTCTCGTGGCACGTGGACTCCAGCGGTGTAGCGCGCGTGCCATCACCTCCTTGCCGGTTCCGGTTTCACCCAGCAAGAGCACCGTGGCCGAAGAGGCAGCGGCGCGGCGGGCCGTCTCAAGCAGCTGCCCCATCCGTTGACTCGGCCCTACGATACACTCATAGCGTTCGTGCACTTCCGCTTGCAGAAGACCGACCTGCCGCGTGATGGCAGATTGCGCTAAGGCCTTTTCGATCACGAGAGCGAGATGGTCCGGTTCGAACGGTTTGCTCAGGAAATCACACGCCCCCAGCCGCATCGCCTCCACGGCTCGACCGATGGTCCCAAACGCTGTAATGACAATCACTTCTGGCAGAGTCGGGGCCGGAACGGCCGAACGTTTTTCAGCCAGGTGCTTGAGGATGTCCAGTCCGCCAAGGCCAGGTAATTCAATGTCGAGCAGCATGATATGAGGCTGGTCTTCGAACGCCATGCGCAGCGCCTGCTCGCCATGCTCGGCCGTGAGGACATCATGTCCCATCCACGTCAACCGCTTGGTCAGTGACGTGAGGATATCCGGGTCGTCATCGACGATGAGAACACGGGCCTGCATGGATACTCCTGGTCTGGTTTCTCGCGGCGCCATTGTAGCGGAAGATTAGC
>JAOUHJ010000104.1 GCA_029865225.1 Nitrospira sp. | reverse complement strand
AGGCGACGTGATGACGGCAGGAGAGCGTAGGAGGGGCCGGGCCCATCAAGGCACAGAAGCATGAGAGCGGACTCAGTCAGCATGAACAGGGCTCACTCACTTCAATGTCGGACGGGCTCCTAGGGAGCGAAATAGTTACTCACTTTGAGGGCCCATTGCCGGCTGACTTTCGCCCCATGACTTCGTGCACCCCACCGGCCACCAAATGCTGAACGAGGTTGTACAAAATGATCGGAACCATGACCTGTGGATACGACGCAAGGGCGAGCGACGCCAACACCAGCCCAGTCCCATTGTTGTTCATCCCCAATCCGTACATCAGCGAGACCCGTTCAGCCTCATCGACCCCAAACAGTCGACTCAGCCCATAGCCGGACGAGAAGGCCGTCACACAAAGACCTGTCGTGATGGCCAGCGTCACGGCCAAAAAGTCGTAATCTCTGTCTGCGACTGCCTGAGGAAGCGAGACCGATCCGTTCGAGTAGTTCAATAGCAGAAGCACAACGGAATTGATCAGTTTGATAAAAGGCAGAATCGCTGTCAGTTGGGCTTCAGGTGCGAGGAAACGCACAGCAAGACCCAGCAGAGAGGGCAACACGATCCAGAGACCCAAAAACGTCCCCGAGCCATACGCGGCAAGGCTGTGGATGACCCTCTCATACTCCTCCGTAGCCATCTCCCCGAATACGTACAGCACGATAGGTGTCAGGACAGGACTCAGTACGGTCGAGGCGAGGACCAGCCCCAAGCTCAGCGCGAGATTTCCATTGGAGTTCTGTGCCCAGGCGGTTGAGGCGCCGGCAATCGGCATGGCCGCCACCAAGGCCAGCCCGACGAGAATATATTGCGCCTCCTCCGGTTCATACCACAGTCGCATAATCAGGGTTACCAGAAAAATGTAGGCCATGGGGATGATGAGATTCGCAGTGAGCCCAGCCAGCAGCACCCGTGTTTTCTGTCCCAGCGATTTGAGATGGGAGGGTTTCACTCCCAATCCTGCGTTGAACATCAAGGTGGCCAGCAGAAGCAGAAGAAAGGAAACATGGAGCGTCTCGTCGAAGACGTGGAGATCACCGAATGTCAGATTGCGAATCCCTAGGCCGACTGCCGGCCAGACGGCCGATATGGTGTATGCGGCAACCAGGAACCATAGCAGGTGATGGTGGATGAACTGGGTTAAGGCAAGAAAGCTGACGTGGCGGCTTGTCATCTCGTTAAGCACTGGGCCGGCGCGCGACCGGTGATGTGAGTGTAGATGAAGTACCCGGCCTCATTGATTCGTCAATTCCCCGTGAATCATCCATCAAAAATGTCGACACTGTCTAACGTGGCACTTCTTTAAGGATTCCTGGTCTTGTGATAGGCTGAGCCATCGATCGGCCGACCCCCACATACAACGTTCAAGAGGACTATCATGAAGATGCTTCACATTGTCTGTGGGAAGAGATTTGAAGAAGAGATCGTGGCTCTGTTTCAAAAAATGGACATCAAAGGATACACCGTGATTGCAGGTGTGGGAGGCAGCGGCGTGACCGGGACAGTGCCCTCCTCTAACCCATTAACGAACCACGATACCAATACGCTCTTCATGGTGGCACTCGGTTATGAGTCCACGTTTTTGCCGCAGATTGTGGCGGGCTTAAAGGAGATTCGCGCCAAACATGTCCAGGGGAATCCTGATCGTGAAATCCCCTTGAAAGTCTTTCTTCAACCCTGCGAAATCATCATCTAAGGGAAGATTGCCGGGCTCAGCCTCCGCTCATCTGTGCAGTTTCCTCGCATTCCACTCCCCGATTCCATACACGATCAGACCAGGAATAATGAACAGCGCCACACTGAACATGATCCCAAAGGTGGGAAGTCCCTCTGGTCTCGGACTACTATACATTCCAAGAACGATATTCGCTGCCCCTATCAGAATCCAGATCACTCCGACAATCTTTAGTACCCTCACCATGCCCATCGATTGACCTCACGCGTATATGATTCGTCCATATCATCTGCCACCCAATTCGCCGCATGGAAAGCACCAACCAGTACAGGCTGAGTTGAGTGGTCAGGTCGCTGATTCCATGGAACAACGGATCAACCGATCATCAGCAAGATAGGCTTCACGTCATCAGGACCAGTACTGCGACGCCTTCATATAGCCGAACAGGAGATCTCGCCTGGCAAGAATTCCCACCAGCTTGTTATTTCTGACCACCGGTACGCGGGTCAAATAGCGATCCTGGAACAGATCGGCCACTTGGGCGAGGGTTTGATCTTCCGTCACGGTCACGGGATGGAGTGACATAATTTCCGTGGCGAGAATCTTTCGGAGGTCCCGCCCCTCGAGCATGGCCTGCAGCAAATCATATTCCGTCACGATCCCAACCAGCGTTCCCTCCTCGTCTACAACGGGTAAACTCCCGTAGTTTCGGTGTGTCATCAGATGGCCGATGGTCGCGGCGTCGGTGCGTGTCGTGCACCGAGTGACTGCGTCTTGCATCAACTGTCCCACGGTCAAGGTCTTCGGGTCACAGGCCTTCATGAAGAATTCGGTTTGTCTCATAGTCTCCTCACTGTTCTCGTTTTCCGCCGGTGGCAAGATAGGTTCGCAAGACATCGCGCCTCGCGATGATACCGATCAGCTTATCCTTTTCATTCACAACGGGAACACGGACCAGATCGCTCGCACGCAACACATGGACCAACGTTCCGAGCGTCGTTTCAGACCGGACTGAATAGGGATTCGAGGTCATGATGTCCTTTGCCGAAACAGCACCCAGGTGGTGACCATCGTCGACGGCCGCCAGGAGATCATGCTCACTGACGATACCGGCCAGTTTACGCCCGTTCTCCACAACCGGAACGGCCCCGAACCCTTCGATCATGAGCGAAGCAATCACGTCGCCCTTGGTCTTGAGACGAACAAATTGCACTTCTTTTTCCATCACCTGACTAACCGTCATGGAATCGAAGTTTTTCACCTTGACGACCTTGACCTTTTTCGTCGTCGTCTTTGTTTTCTTTTTCATCGCCCCTCCTTAAAGAACCATCCTTTCATCCTTAAGCTCCTCAGACACGCTCAAACTGACGCCAATCACCACAGTGCCCTCACCGCCTCTGCTGCAAAATGCCTCAATATCGTACTGGAGAAGAACAGGGGTTCCATTCCTAACCCTTTGTCAGATGTGAGATTCGTCGTCCATCCCTCTCCGTCCTACAGGCACATCCAATGCAGGTCTGATACCTGAAACGTTTTCCACAACATCATAAGGAAGGGAATCGACCATGCGGATCTTATGTGCCGTCGATGGATCGGAGTATTCACAGTGGGGGATTCAAGCGCTTCAGGCCTTCGCCAGTCGTGAACCCGAACATGTCACGTTATTGCATGTGGTCGACAAGCCCACACTTCGATCGCTGACAGGCAAGAATGCCCTCGGCGAGCGCCGTGCACTGGCTGCTATGGAAAAGGCCGGCAACATTCTTCTTCGAGATGCGGCACGATTGGCCCATGTGGCCCTTGGCCAAGCAGCAACCGCACCTCGAACACAATTCCGGACCATCTTGGCTCACGGCCCACTGGCGAGCACGGTCGTCAAACAAGCGCGACGATTGAAGACGGATCTGATTATTATGGGGTCGCGCGGCCTAAGCGACATTCAGGGATTCTTGCTGGGGAGTGTCTCACGGCAAGTGGCATCGACAGCCGCTTGTTCGGTTTTGGTCGTGAAACAGCCTATGCCAAAACTGCTCCATGTTGCCCTGGCAGTCGATGACTCCAAACCGTCGCGGGCGGCCGCCAAGTTTCTTCGATCGCGCATTCTTCCGGAATCCGCCACCGTCACGATTCTGACATCGGTTGAAAGTCCCGTCACGGACTTCGCAGCACGCTACCTGTCTGATTCACAACTGGCCGAATTGAAGCGACCGGTCATGGAACGAGCCACTGCATTGGTCAACGGCCTGCGGAGTGAGTTCATCAAGGAGGGCTACTCCGTCGTGACGCAAGTGCAGATGAATCATGTGATCGATACCATCGTGAAATACGTTGAGGCCAATCATGACCAGCTGCTGGTTATCGGCTCTCGTGATTTGACGAAGAGCGAACGTCTCCATCTCGGCAGCGTGTCCGAAAGTCTGCTGAGGCATGCCCCCTGTTCGGTGCTGATCGTACGGGGTGCACGCGCCTGACTTGAGCGGAACAGCATGACCTCCCCCCATCCCTACGACGACATTCATCGGCTCTCGACGGAGGACGTGCTGAAGCGGCTCGAGACCACCGCCGGAGGCCTCTCGTCCGATGAAGCTCAACGGCGAGTGGCTCACCACGGATCGAATGTTCTCGTCGAAGCGGATCGCTACTCACCCCTCCGTGGACTGCTCCGGCATTTCACGCACTTCCTCGCCGTGCTGCTGTGGATCGCCGCCGGTCTTTCGTTCGTTGCAGACAGGATGAAGCCGAATGAAGGGATGGCCACATTGGGGTGGGCCATCGTCTGCGTCATTGTGATCAACGCCGGTTTCGCCTTTTTCCAGGAATACAAAGCCGAACGGGCCCTCCACGCCCTCCGTCGTTTGTTGCCGGATAAGGCCTGGGTGACCAGAGGAGGACAACCCGTCGAAGTGACGCGACGCGAGATCGCGCCGGGCGATGTGCTGATCTTGGAAGAAGGCGAGCGAGTACCAGCCGATGCACGCCTCATCGAGGCGGCTGGAATGCGAGTCGACAACGCCGCCTTGACAGGCGAATCCAGGCCGAAACGGCGGACGTCCGAGGCCACGCTGGACGGACATTGGCTCGACCTCCCAAACCTGGTCTTTGCCGGCACGACCATTGTGGCGGGCCATGGCCGCGCCGTGGTCTTCGCTACCGGAATGCGATCAGAGTTCGGCAAGATCGCCGCCCTCACCACGATGGTCGAACCCGGGCTCAGCCCTCTTCAGAGCGAGATCATCAAGGTCACCCATATCGTTGCCGTCATTTCGCTGGCGATGGGGGCCACATTTTTTCTGGTCGGCCTATGGACGGGACTTGGCATGTGGATCAGCGCGATCTTCGGCATTGGGATCATTGTGGCGAACGTCCCCGAGGGACTCCTCCCGACCGTCACGCTCGCCCTCGCCATGAGCAGCCAACGCATGGCGAACCGCAATGCCCTGATCAAGCATCTCCCTTCCGTTGAAACCCTCGGCTGCACGACCGTGATTTGCACAGATAAGACAGGGACGTTGACGGAAAATCGCATGAAGGTGGACCGGTTCTACGCCGACCAGCTCGTTATTGAATCACGCGAAGGGTGCTTCTTTACCACTGGCCACATGGTCAGTACGACGGATGCGGAGCGATGGCGGCCGTTCTTCGACGCGCTGTTGCACTGCCACAACACCAAACGAATCCGCCGCTCCGACGGCCGATATGCCTTCACCGGTGATCCCACAGAAGTCGCGCTCCTGGAGTTTGCCACCGAGCATGGACTCGCCCATCGGGCCCCACTGCGCCGAATGGGTGAATTGGCCTTTGATGCCGATCGCAAACGCATGAGCACGTTACACTGGTCGGGTGGCCACCTCGTCGCATTCACCAAAGGCGCTCCTGAGTCAGTGCTAACCCTCTGCACTCACAGCAGAATCCATGACGACACCAAGCCGATGACGCCCGACGAGCGCACGCGCGTACTGAACCAGAGCCGTCTCTTCGCCGAACAAGCCTATCGGGTGCTCGCCTTCGCCATGCGCGAAGTGGCCCATCAGCCTGAGCACATTGAAGTGGACACGATCGAAAACGATCTGACATTTCTCGGGTTAGTCGCCATGATGGACCCGCCACACCGAGAAGTACCCGAGGCCATCACGAAATGCCGAGGAGCCGGTGTTCGTGTCGTCATGGTCACCGGGGACCATCCGCTTACGGCACTGGCCGTCGCGCGCAAGATCGGCCTTGTGCCGGAACGGCCTACCCGTTCGTCGAGCGACTTCGTCCCGGTGATCGAAGGATCGCAGCTGGACAGGACGAGTGACGAGCAGCTCCGTCAACTCTTGACCCCCACTCGGCCTGACGAGCCGGACCCGGTCTTCGCCCGCATGGCGCCACGCCACAAGATGCGGATCGTGTCCACGCTCAAAGAGATGGGGGAAGTGGTCGCGGTCACCGGCGACGGGGTCAATGACGCGCCGGCGCTCAAGAAGGCCGACATCGGTATCGCCATGGGAATCACCGGCACAGATGTCGCCAAGGAAACCGCCGACATGATTCTGCTCGACGACAACTTTGCGACGATCGTGAGCGCGATCGAGGAAGGGCGCACCGTCTACGATAACATTCGGAAATTTTCTTCTTACATTCTCGCCAGCAACGTCCCGGAAATTATCCCGTTTCTTGGTTATGGGTTCCTCGGGATACCGCTGGCGCTGACGATTCCCCAGGTACTGGCCGTCGACCTCGGAACCGACATGGTCCCCGCCTTGGGTCTCGGGACAGAACGGCCCCAATCCGATGTGATGAACCTTCCTCCACGCTCACGACACGAACGGCTGCTGAGCTTCCCGCTCCTGGTTCGGGCCTATCTCTTCCTCGGGCTCATTGAGGCAGGGGTGGCGATGGGAGGATTCTTCCTTTACCTTTACAGTCAGGGCTGGGCATGGGGAGATCACCTGGACTGGTCGTCAACATTATATAAAGAGGCAACAACCGTGACCTTGACCGCGATAGTGCTCGCACAGGTCGCGAACGTGTTTGCTTGCCGATCCGATCATCTTTCAGTGGCTAGACTGGGCTGGCTCAGCAACCCGCTTATCCTCGGAGGAATTCTCACGGAGCTGGCGATCGTTGGACTCATCACCTATACACCGATCGGAAACCAGATCTTTGGAGCCAGCCCTTTGCCTCTTTGGATTTATGCTCCACTCATTCTGGGCGCGCTGACGCTTCTGGCTGTTGAGGAGATCCGCAAAACTCTAGCCAGTCGACTACGGCAGAGCCGCGAACCGCAGACCACACAACCGGTAGGTGGATGATGGCAGATGAGCCGAAAGAGTCCCTGCGCCAGATACCGATCACGGACATGGTGTCGGGCGACGTCACGGTACGGCAGCCCCACACTCCTGCGATGATCGATGCAGGGGCCAGAAGAAGATCTCAATGGCCTATCGCGTTGGGAATCGGGACAATCCTGCTGCTGGTCGGCGCAGGGATCTGGTACTGGGGCACGTCCGGTCCTCCTCCGGTCTCTTACAAGACGTCGCTGGTCGATCGAGGCCCGATTACCGCCATCGTCACAGCAACTGGAACTGTCAATCCCGTTGTCTCGGTACAGGTCGGCAGTCAGGTTTCAGGAAAAGTTGCGCAACTCTCTGCCGATTTCAACTCGCAGGTCACGAAGGGACAGGTCCTGGCACAGATCGATCAGAAGCCCTTCAAGGCCCGCTTGAGCCAGGCGCGGGCTGCCGTCAAGAGTGCCAAGGGAAACCTCGTCAAGGCCAAGGTGCTGACCACACAACGCAAGCGGGAATTCGATCGCATGTCGGCATTGCGACCGCAGGCATTCGTCTCGCAAGCAGACGTCGATCTTGCCGAAACCAACTATCGAGACGCGGCAGCCAACATCGTGGTCTTGCAAGCGCAGCTCGATCAGGCCCAAGCGGCCCTCGCCTCGGCGGAATTGGATCTCGGCTTTACCACGATTTACTCGCCGGTGGACGGCATCGTGGTGTCTCGAAACGTGGATGTCGGTCAAACCCTGGCCGCCGCCTTCCAGACGCCGATTCTGTTCGTGATCGCTCAGGACCTGACACAGATGCAGGTCAATGCGAACGTCAGTGAGTCCGACATCGGGGGAGTAACAGAGGGAAAGCCGGCACGCTTCCGGGTTGACGCCTATCCCAAACAGTTTTTTGAAGGCACCGTTACGCAAGTGAGGAATGCGCCCATCAACATTCAAAACGTGGTGACCTACGATGTCGTCATTACGGTCGACAATCAGGATCTCAAATTGAAACCCGGCATGACCGCGAACGTCACGATCGTGACCGAAGAAAAAGAGAATCCCCTCCGAGTCCCTAACGGAGCGTTGCGCTTCCGAATGCCGGACGTGCCGTTCAATCGAAAGGTGACCTCGGTGTGGATTCAAGACAAGGATGGTCGTGCCCATCAGGTGCCGGTGACGACCGGCATTGCTGATTCCCTCTCCACAGAAATCTTGGATGGCCCGTTGAACGAAGGGGATCGCGTGATCGTCGGGGTCGAACTCCCTGATGAACAGGAAGAAAGAAAGTTACCGCCGGGGTTTGAGCTCGGACCGAAGGTGAAATGAAAGCAGTCTATTGAGTCTATCTAGTCTTTCTTGTCAATCAGACCTGACAGACAGACCAACTATGTCGTTCCTCTGGCTTACGATCCTTTCGGCTTTCCGCATTCTCAGCCGCAATCCCTTGCGAGCCGGCCTGACCATGCTCGGAATCATCATCGGGATCGCGGCCGTGATCGTCATGGTCAGCCTGGGCCAGGGCGCGACGACCGTCGTCCAGGCTGAAATATCAAGCCTGGGAACCAATGTGTTGATCATTGTGCCGGGCGCCACGAGCGTCGGCGGCGTCCGAGGAGGGCTCGGCACCCTTTCGACCTTGACCGTCGATGATGCCGACGAGATCCAAAACAAGGTCTACGGTGTCACCACGGTGATGTACGCAACTCGGTCCGTCCTCCAGGTCATCTCCGAATACAAGAATTGGAGCACGGTGGTCCTCGGCACCACGCCTGAGTTCATCGATGTGCGGAATTGGCCGGTTGCCGAGGGGAATTTCTTTACACAGTCCGACATGAACTCGGCTGCGAATGTCGCTGTCCTTGGGAAAACTGCCGTCCAAAACCTCTTTGAACCAGGCGAAGAAGTTGTAGGGTCTCAGATTCGGATCAGGAACGTTCCGCTCCGCGTCATCGGCGTGCTGGCGCCAAAGGGTCAGTCCATCACGGGCCAAGACCAAGACGACCTGGTGGTGCTTCCGTTCTCAACCGCGGAGCGCAAAGTCCTCGGAACCCAATTCCTCGGAACCGTCGGCATCATTCTGGTCGCAGCCAAGACCCAGTACGAGATCCCCACCGTCGTGGACGACATCAAAGATCTGTTGCGATCGAGACATCGGCTACACCAGTCGGAAGAAGACGACTTCACCATCCGCACCATGGAAGACATCGCCAAGACCATCGCCGGCACGAGCCGAACGATGATGTACATGCTCATGGGGATTGCGTCCATTTCCCTGATCGTTGGAGGCATCGGCATCATGAACATCCTCTTGGTATCGGTAACCGAACGAACGAGGGAAATTGGGCTTCGGATGGCTGTCGGAGCAAAGCGAGCCCATATTCTTCTGCAGTTCCTCATCGAGGCCATCCTCATGACAGCCGTTGGAGGAGCGCTGGGTGTCGGCACTGGAATCGGCCTAGCACGCCTCATGACCAATATGATCGGCTGGCCGACCATCATCAACACCGAAGCTGTGGTGGCCTCGTTCTTCTTCTCTTTGATCGTGGGGTTGTTCTTCGGCCTCTATCCGGCCAACAAGGCCTCAAAGCTGAAGCCGATCGAAGCGTTGAGGTATGAGTGAGACGGACTCAGGGCTGCCGCTCGACGCTAGCCTAGACCACGTGCACAACCTCAGCCTCACCGACTCGGCGGGCGACTCTCACCGCCACTTGGCTCTCATGTCGATCGAGCACAAGGTTCAGACGTGCGGTGCCGACGGAGAGGTTTCGAATCTCTACTCGCTCGAGGAACGGTGGAAGCACGGGACGGTCGAAACTCACAAGACGACGAGTGCCATCGATTTGCAGGCCCAGACAGGCTTGCAAGAGCTGGAAGCCTGCGCCGGCCGCCCAGGCTTGTGGGGAACAGGCCGTCGGATAGAGCGTGGGGCTTTCACCAGGCCGTCGAGAGAATCCGCAGAAGAGCTCCGGCAACCGATGAAGCGGGATAAAGAGGCTGGCATCGAAGATTCCGGTTAATACCTTCATAGCACCCTGCTTGTCTCCGTACGCTGCCATCCCATCCGCAATAAGGGCATTGTCATGAGGCCACACTGACCCATTATGGTAAGACATCGGATTGTATCGGGCCTCGGATGTCGCGATCGTTCGGATGCCCCAACCGTTGAAAAATTCCTCGCTCAAGAGTGTACGTCCCGTCCGTAGCCCACGCTTCTGCTCGGCTATACCACCGTACAGGCAATGCCCGGCATTCGAGGAACGCACACGGCAGGGCCGTCCCCGTCCGTCCAAGGCAAGCGCGTAGGTACCCAGGTCTTCACACCAAAACGCCCGCTCAAATCGTTCCTGAAGAGCGTCTGCTTCCTTCAACAACCGATCGGCATGAGCGCCGTCTCCCAGAATCCTAGCCAGATCCGCCGCTGTTCGTTTGGCTCGATACACGTAGGCTTGGACCTCACATAACGCCACTGGTCCTTCCACTGCCCTTCCGTCGGCATGAAAAACGGAATCGTGTGAATCTTTCCACCCTTGATGCACAAGACCCTTCGCAGACTGTCGAGCGTAGGTGGTGAAACCCATACCCGTCGGGTCACCGGACTGATCGATCCACTCGAGCGCACGTTGAATATGCGGCCAGAGTGTGGTGAGGAATTTGCGATCGCCGCTTCGTTGATAGTAGGCGCCCGCCAAGACAATGAACAACGGGGTCGCATCGACACTCCCGTAGTACCGACCGAATGGAATTTCCCCGAGCGCAGCCATCTCACCTTGACGAGTCTCGTGCAATATTTTTCCGACCTCCGCATCCTGCTCCGGCCGAACGTCCGTGGCCTGCGTGGCCGCCAAATACCCCAGCACCCCGCGCGCAATGCCGGGGTTCATCCATAACATTTGCAGTGCGGTGATGATCCCATCCCGCCCGAACGGGACGCTAAACCAGGGAACTCCTGCATAGGGATAGAGTCCATGGGGTGTGTCCGAGATCAACATGTGGAGATCAGCCAACGACCGGTTCAACCAGTGATTGAATTGTTCATTCGAGGTAAAGACGTGCGCATCCGAGGCGGTGGCTTTCTCTAAAGCCTTCTCTGCTTCATGTTGAGCTCGATCGTAGGTGAGAACACCTGTCTTCCGTCGCTGTTCCAGCTCACAAGAAATCGTGATCTCCCACGTCAGATCGGCGTTCGGTGGGATGCGCGACTCAATCCTGAATCCATCGGCCATCACCTGTTTCGGAGCCGGCGAGCACCGCACATGGGTTCGACGGATGATCCCATCAAGCCCTTTATAACCAAACACAAGTCCAGACTTGGATCGAATGGTCTTGAGACGCACGCCGCGGCGCGGCCGCGTCCGCCCTCTCGCCTCAAAAAGATCGGCGAAATCGGCATCGAGTCCGATCGTGATCGAGAGTGGAAGTTTGGCCGTTCCATAGTTATGCACACGAATCCGCTCCTGCCACGTGCCCTGCCAGAGAAACCGGGTACGGGAAAGATGAAGCGTCCCACGAGGGACCTGCCGTTGTCCTTCCAACATCATGTCTGAGTTAGTGAGATCTACGGTAAAGAGAGCATTGTCCTCTTTCGCTGACGCGCTGAGCATCATCAGCCGCTGAGTCCCAAGCGACAATTCGAAGCGCGAGAGGAAACGCGTCCCTTCATGATAGAGCCCCTGCGGACTCGGAAGAACCCGGTACACATCACCGTACCGATCGAACACGGCGAATGTCTCTCCATGCTTCAGGACTTCGGTGCGGCCATCGGCCATCGGAGATGAAGCAAGGATGTAATATTGATCATTCCATCGAATCACGTCGCTCATACATGTCCCCTGACTAGGTGACGACAGGAGCCCGACTCATCCGGGCAGCCACCAACGCTGAGAGTAATAGAACGATTCCGATTCCGAGCAGGCCAGTTTCAGGTCCCTGTTGCTCCGTGATCCAACCGAAGGCGGAGATTCCCCCGATGGCGGCGGTCATCGCACCGGTTCCATACAGTCCCAGCACCCGCCCAACCATCTGGCTTGGTGCCAGTTCCTGAATCATTCCCCAGGCAATCGGGGTAAACGCCCCCAACCCGCAGCCGACGATTCCCATCAGGAGACCGGCTACGTACGGATCAACGGTCCATATCAGCCCGCACAGGGCGGCGCTGCTCACCACACTCGTGCTCACGATCAACTTTAAGCGATCATTGACCATCCAGTTCGTCACCCAGAGCAGCCCGATGGAGGTGAGCAACAATCCTATGCCGAGTGCCGACCATAAATACCCGACCTCGACCGGTCCAAGTCCAAGCATCTTTCTCGCGAACACCGGGAACAGCGCGCTCAGTGCACTACTGCCGAACGTGTGGAGCGCCGCGGTACCGGTCAAGAGTAATAGTCCACGTTGGGTGACTACGCTGTAGCGGAATCCCTCAACGAGATCCTGCAATATTGTCGGGGGTGTTGCAAGCGATGGTGTGATTGCGACAGGCTTGCCGAAACGAACTAACATCAGACACGCGGCCGAAATTACATACGTCGCTGCATTGAGGCATAACACTTCTTGCGACCCATAGGCGGCGATACCTAATCCGCTCATCGCCGGGCCGAAAATAATGCCGAGGCTCGTGGTGCCCTGGAGCAACGCGTTGGCCGCCGTGAACTGTGTCTTCGGGACGAACGTTGGGATGGAGGCTGTGAGAGCTGGCCCAAACACCGCTGAGGCGACCGCGTGAAGGAAGACTAAGATATAGAGCACCGAGACTGTAAAGGATTCAACCGGAATCAGGCATGGAATCAATCCGATCAGTAACGCGCGCAACAAATCGCTGGTGATGAGTAACACCTTTTTCGGAAGTCGATCGACATACACCCCAATGATCGGCCCCAGAACGATCGGAGGAATAGTCTGCAGCAGCCCGATGATCGAGGTCTTGAGCGGAGAACCGGTCACCGCATAGACGAACCAGAGAAGGGCTAGCTTGGAGACACCGTCGCCGATTTGAGAGATGAGTTGCCCGGACCAGACCAACCCGAAATCTCGGGTCAGAAGTAGCGGCCGAGCCTTGACCTCGGTGAGATCTGCTTTCTCCACTATAGCGGGAGAGCGAGAGAAGTGGCCGGAGCGGCCCTGCATCAGCTCTCACCCTCCAACCTCACCTTTTCGGTATTGACGGCACGTACTCCGGGCACTTGCCGAGCGGCCTCAGCAGCCTCGAGGGCAATGACCTGGAAGCGAACCGTGCCCTGAATCAGGACAACACCGTCTTCCGTCTTTACCTCAAAATTGGCGGCCTTTAACGTGGCGCTCTTGGAGAACCGTTCTTTAATCAAAGAGGTGAGGGCATCATCCTGTTTTTTTGACAAGGTCTTGGCGAGATCTTTCTCAACCGAAAGCTTGTTGACGATGCTCTTGACGCCGGGGACCTTCTGCGCCACGTCTTTCGCGGCAGCCTTCTCGTCTTCCGTCGAAACACGCCCGCTGAGTGTAATGGTTTGCTGATCATCTTCAACTTCGATCTCGTAGTGGAACAATCTTGAATCTCCCATGAGAGCGAGCTTGACCGAGAGGATCAAGGAGCCCAACGTTTTCCTAAGAGCCGGCTCCTTATCTTTCACATCTTGATCAGGTGGAAGATCGGCCTTTATCGTCGGAGCTTGAGGTTGGGGCTTGGCGTCCGGTGACGGCTTCGGTGTCGCTGGTTGGCCATCGGCCGCAGCCGGTGTCTGTGGCACCCGCGGACCAGACTTTTCCGGCGCACCTTCTTTATGTTCCGTTGCCGCCTCATTCTTGGTTTTAGGTGCTGGTGGTGGCTGTGGTTTCGCTTCTTGCGCCGGTTTCTGTGGCGCGGATTGACCGTCGGACGCAGGCTTTT
>JAOUHJ010000014.1 GCA_029865225.1 Nitrospira sp. | reverse complement strand
TTTTCCGGCGCACCTTCTTTATGTTCCGTTGCCGCCTCATTCTTGGTTTTAGGTGCTGGTGGTGGCTGTGGTTTCGCTTCTTGCGCCGGTTTCTGTGGCGCGGATTGACCGTCGGACGCAGGCTTTTTGGGCGCACCCTCTTTGTGCTCGGTCGAGGCCTCACTCTTCGATGCCGGAGTAGCCGGCGCCTGTGGCTTCGCTTCCGGTACCGGTTTCGGGGCCATGGGCTGGCTGTCGGACGCAGGCTTTTCTGGCACACCCTCTTTATGTTTATGCTCCGTTGACGTATCACTCTTTGGCACGGGAACAGCTTGAGGCGGTGGCTTCACGTCCGGGGCCGGTTTTGGCGACACCGGTTGGCCGTCGGAGGCCGCAGGCAGCTGGGATGCACCGGGCGCCGGCTTGACCGGCACGCCCTCTTTGTGTTCCGTTGGAGGTTCGCTCTTCGGCACGGGAGCTGTCGGGGGATGCGGCTTCGTTTCCGGGGCCGGTTTTGGCGCCGCGGGCTGACTGTCGGATCCGGCCGGTGCCTGTACGGCACCTGGTGCAGATTTTTCCGGCACCTGTTCTTTTTCGTTGGCCTCGGATGCTTCAGAGTGCGCACCCAGCGGCCAGATCAAGAACAGGCTCAAAGCAATCAGCGCTCGTGACGACGTGGTCATCGGGCAATTCCTCCTGATGAACTCCATGGCGTGAAGATCACCCACGCATTCTAACCCGCTGCCGCTTCTCTGTCATCTGCATAGACCACGACACAGCCCCCTGTTGATCAGGGGGCTGTGCACATTCCGTCAATTCGGTATCGGAAGAAGCCTGAGGATATTTCGTGACGAGAGGGTGGGCTTGTTTTGTATATCTCTGCCGGGCTGGTTTAAGACGAAAAGGATCCAGCCGTGGCAACCGTTAAACCTCGTGTATGCGACTTGTAGAAACTGAACAGCCATGCAGTAGCCGCCGTCATCAGAAGAATGATGCTGATACCGCCTAAGCTCGCGGCAGGTCCGATGGCATCCGCAGCCCATCCAAAACCCGCCATCCCGGCCATCGACGACGCCATACCTCCCGTTGCAAAGCTTGTAAACACTCGCCCGAGAAGATGCGTGGGCGTCAATTCTTGCAACATCGTCCACACCAACGGTGTAAACATGGCCGTGCTCCCTCCGATCACCGCGATCAGAGCTCCGGCAGCAATAGGGGCATCAAGGAAGCCGAGTGCAGCAACAGCGAGGCCGCCGATGGCCAACGCACCGGACATGAAGCGTAGGCGCCAAGGGACATCGCCCTGCGTCACAGAGGTGAGAACCAACGAGGCCAAGAGCATCCCAACCCCAAGCGCCGACCACAGCCATCCAAGTTGGATCGGTCCTACTCCGAGCACTTCCTTGGCAAAGACCGGAAGGAGAAAAATGAACGCGCTGATGCCGACACTGTAGAGAGTTGCCGTGAGCATCAGGAGCATCACCGTCTTCTGCTCGACAAATACAAATCGGAAGCCCGCCATCAAATCACTGGCGATGCCTTCCGTGAGCCCATTGCTCGCTGTGCGGATGCTGTCAAACGTTTCCCGCACCCGAATGGGGAATATGCACAAAGCAGAGATGAAAAACGTCGCTGCGTCCACGTAGAGCACATTTTGCGCCCCAATCAGCGCAATCCCGAGACCGCTGACGGCGGGCCCTACCAGAAGACCCACATTGGTCGTGGTTTGCAACAGGGCATTGGCAGCAACCAGCCGATCTTTAGGCACGATCAACGGAACGGCCGAGGTCAAAGCCGGCCCGAACACAGTCGAGAAGATCGCCGTCGCGAAGACAAGGACATAGAGCCTATCAAGCGTCAAGGCTCCCATTGCATAGAGTACAGGGATCAGGAGAACCATGAGCGTACGAAGCAAGTCGACAGTGATCATGACCGGCTTCTTTCGAACTCGATCGAGATACACACCGATCAATGGCCCAAACAGGAGAGGCGGAAGGGTTTGAAGCAACCCGACCATCGTCATTTTGAGGGCCGATCCTGTCAGATCGTAGACAAACCAGAGCAACGCCACTTTGTTGAGGCTGTCACCGATTTGTGAGATCGTCTGACCCGCGAACAAGAAACCAAAGTCTCTCGTCTTGACGAGCTCCCAGCCGCGCCTGCGGCCTGAGGTGGAAGGGACTTCCGTTGAATCGGTTACAACCTCAGACATGTCGGCGCCCTCCAGGAAATGAGTGCGATGCGGACTTGAACGACTCGTTGCTTGATCGACCAAATTCGATGCCTCGTGGGGCTTGCATCGCCCCATCTTCGAGCAGAAGGCGTTCATACAACGCCACGTAGTCACGGGCCATCCGATCCGCTGTAAACCGTTCATCAAATGCTGTTCGGCATTGCTTTCGATCAATGAGAGGAACCTGACCGACAGCATCCACCATCTCGTCAAGATTGTCGCAAATGTAGCCCGTGACACTGTGATCGATGATTTCCGGGATTGAGCCGCGCCGATAGGCGACCACCGGAGTGCCGCAGGCAAACGCTTCGATCAACACCAGCCCGAATGGTTCAGGCCAGTCGTAGGGACATACCAGCGCCATTGCATTGCCGATGAACTCGTTTTTTTCGGCATCGGAGATTTCCCCCACGAACTCTATCAGCGGATGGTTGAGCAATGGCTCAACCTCGGCTTCAAAGTACATACGGTCCGACGGGTCAACCTTTGCCGCAATGCGAAGGGGAATCCCAGCTCGTTTGGCGATCTCGATCGCCTGGTCTGGTCGTTTTTCCGGAGCGATCCGCCCTAAAAATGCCAAGTACCCCTGGGATCTCTCCTGAAAGGAATACATGTTACGCGGAAGCCCATGATAGATGGTGCCAGCCCAGTTGGCCCAAGGCAGCGGTCGACGTTGCGCGTCCGATATGGAAACCAGGGGCATTTCAGAAAATTCCCGATAGACTGGCTCAAGTTCCGGAAGGTCTAAACGACCATGAAGGGTTGTCACAACTGGGACGGGATTCCTTCGCGCTAAGGGAAACCCGGTGAAGTCCAGGTGCGAATGAATAATATCGAAGTCATGGGCTGACCCAAGCCCCCGTTCGTGCAGCATCATCAAGTACGCATCCCGATTGAAGAGGCCTGTCTTCAATCGGAGCGCCTGTGGGGAAATCGCTTCAAGCCGCGCGGCCGTTTCTGAGTCCCCACTGGCAAACAGCGTCACATCATGCCCCATCGCAACCAGTTCTTCTGTCACATACGAAACGATTCTCTCAGTTCCTCCATAGAGTTTCGGTGGAACGCTTTCCCACAACGGAGCTACTTGTGCGATTCTCATGTGTCTTCCTTTCTCTCGTAATCAACTAGGCTAACCAGTCGTCAACTTGTTTACCTGTTAGGTGTTAGTGTGTGCCGGGCGATTGGTTGATTGAAGGGTGATCACCGATGGGCTGTTGGGTGAGACACTCATGCTGCTTACGTGTATCCTCCTAATGAAGGTCATGTTACGCACCCATCTTTTCCAACTCAACGGACAAAACCTCTGGCTCCCAACCGAAATATGTCCAGACGCCCCAGGTTGACTTGCCATTCGGCCTTACAATTCCCGTTCGCTCGATGGAGGTATGAATCACCGCCTCTTATTCATCTGACTTCAAAGACAGGGATAGACCTTCTCCGCCCTGGCTGTCGCGATGGCCCAAGACCTTCGCCACAACACCAGCACGACGCTAGGCACGCGGATCAACTTATTTACTCTCGGATCCGCGCGGCCTTGACGATTTTCTCTCCTCTGATTTGCTCGAGAAATAGATCGGGAGGGACTGCCGGGGGAACAATCCGCACTTCCTGCCACCCTTCGTTTACAGCACCTTTGCGCCCATTCTTTTCATGGACCCACTGATCGATACGCTCCTGACTCGTTCCATCACTGAAAGTGACCCAAAAGAGGAACGGCTGCGTCTGGGAGTTCTGGGAACTCTCGGCCGCCTGCACCGATTGATTCTTACTCTCCACATCTGGCTGACTCGCCAACAACCGCTCCGGGTTTTGAGCGACGGCCTTCGAGGCATTCACGCTCGCCGTCTGGAGCTTAGCCGACAGAGTCTGGTTATGCTCTTCCAATCTGGCCAGTTCGTTTGATAACCGAGCATTATCGACAGTCAGGCTCTTAATCGCCGCTTCAAGCTGCTCCTTCTGTACGAAGTCGCTAACAGGGCGTTGTATCGGTCGATCAGTCTCAGAGCCTTCCTGACGTTTCTCCATTTCTTCCTTAACCATGACGACACTGGACGCCACGGATTCGTGGCTTGAGGACAGTTTAGCCATGGTTTGGTGGAGTTGCGCCATACCTTTCTGTTGGGTCTCCAAGGCCGTTCCGACTTTCTCCTGTATCCGCGCAAGCTCACCCAACTGCCGCTCGACTTTTTCCATCTCAGTCACCGAGACAGTCCGCAGAGCCTCTGGTTGTCCGACGGAAGCCAGCATTCGCTCCGGACTCATCCAGATCGCCATTCGGTCGACCACCAATCCCACCACCAGGATCGCCAACAACGCCTGAGTGAAGGCAATGGTTCGCATGCTGTGCGCGATCGCCGTATCCGGACGCCGTATTGCCAGCCTATCGGCTACGTCAGCGAGGGCTTTCCAAGTTCGACTCCAGTAACTCGGGGCGGGAACAAACGCCGCATTGAGCGCTCCTCCCTGGGCGGTATTATGGACACACAGCTCGACCGCATCGGACGATACCTGGATACGGCTGGTCCGATACCCATATTCTGGTGCAACCAACCCTCCCAGGAGCGTTCCGTCTTCAGTTCGAAGCTGTATGGTCTCGATGTGCTCAAGGTTCTTCACGTGCAGAGTGGCATCCACTCCCACCCCCTCAAGCTCACCAACGCGCCGCTCATTGACATACACCTGAATCGGATCCGACCCGCCACGAACCGATCGGCTGGGTTGGCTGCTCAATGATTGAAGGCGTTGTGATCGATATGTTTCTAAATCCTCTTCGTACCCCATAACAACCTCCGTGCTTCCTTTCTCTCTATCTTCCTGTCCGGTGCAGGATACTTCGGTGACCCGCCTAGGGTCGTACCTGCAACTCCAGACGTGGCTTTTCCTCGGTCAACGACCCGTTGGAGCCCAAGCCCCATGCGGTTTGCACACAGTCTAGGCACAGCGCGAGGTGCCAAATTCGGTAATCGCACCCGTAGCCTTGCGTAAACATCTCTCGCCATTGTGAACGCGACAGACAGGGATAATGATCCGGCTCACTTTTCCGGTAATGGGCCTGAGCAACTCTGATCAGCCGCTCCCCCTCGCTGTTGAATCGTTGACGATGACGTTGTTGCTGACTGCTCAATTCCGCCAACTCAGCCTTCGTGAGGCCCATCTCATCCATCGTACGTTGCCATCCACTGTCACGCCATCGTCGAAAGTTTTTATAGATGCGTTGGCTTTCCAATCCATTGAGTCCCGTGGCCGCAATCACTTCACCAGGACCCCATCCGTAGGAGTGGTGATACAAGGCGATCAACGCATCACGGCTGACCACTGCCCTCGCAACAAGCCCGTCCAGAAACCTCCCCAGCGGTCGCAACAGGTCCGGATGATAGCAAAACGGTTCCGGCTTACTGTGCTGCTTAGCCACCAGCGAATCGAAGAGAAATAACGGCCGGCATGGAACTTCAGTACGTCCACAGACCAGAAACCGCTCGAGATATTCGGAGCCCCAACGCAGCGCAAATTTCTCATGCTCAATATCATCGTTCCATTGACCGGTTTCCCGCAAGAACCGCTTGGTATATCCGGTGGCCCGATCCAACAGCACCGGCAAGGCCTGTGAGACAACTCGATCAAATTCGTCCGCCGTCGAGACAACCTCCTCAAGGCGACTCACCGTGACCGTGTGATCAGCCATCACCTGGCTCTTGCTGACAGTATTCTGCATTCTCGTTATGTTTACTTGCCTTATTGTGCCGTTATCGCCAGCTGAAGAGCATTGGACAAATATCCTACCCTCACAGCGGGTTTTGTCCGTTGTTCCAACTCTCGCTTCCCTGGTAGAGAACTGATGCTTATCAACCTTCCGGATCGAAATCTCGGCACCAGCGTTCAGTCACCATCTGCGATTCGCTTACTTTGCTCACCACTGGATCGCCGTGAGAACACGCCTCTCGGCAGAAGCACCTAAATACGCCCGTTATCATAACCAGAATAGAGCAGGCAATTGCTAGTGGTTTGATGCATTATTTTGGTGATGGGTCAGGAGCGGTGAGTTATCGAGAAGACGATCGTCTTGGTCGCTCCTATCCGAACCACAGACACTGTAACCCTATCTCCCCATATGCAGATTCTCAAAACATTCTCACCCCAACATCCTGTAGATGAAGGGGATTTCACAGGCCGTCGCGATCCAGGCCCCATGCTCACCAAAAGGCGTGTCGACTATGCTAGGCGCACCACGAATCTATCAAGGCGCTACGATGTTGAGGGAGAGTTAGGATGGGAGATTGCGGACTATTGATACGCTTCCGCGGAAACGAGCTCACTCACCACTGGTCTCGAAAAAAGAGGAAGTACCCAATAGCGACCACGATGGCCTGGAGCAGGATCAGCCAACGCATGAGCCCCCATTTGGTCTCGGACTGAGTGTCCTTCATTCTCCGAAGCAGAGAAGGTTGCGTCAGCAGAAAACTTGCGACCACCTCCCTCGCATCCTCCCGACTGAGGTTTCCTTCAAGCATGACCTGCTTGATCGCGTCCTCCCTATCGCCTTGCGACAGCGCTTCCAATGCCTTCTTGGGAAGAGTCTGCTGAATAGTTCCTTCACTCATAATGAAGGGGAGTGTACCAGAAACACACTGCCCGCGTCTTCCTGATTTCGATGGCGCCGAAACACAATCATCGCGCGAGGTACGGCAGCATTCGTCCCACCCGTCGCTCCCCACTACACCTTTTCGACTGCCCCCCCGTATCATGAGGCATGGGGCTTGTGCAGATACTCAAGACAGGGGTGTTTTATTTCCTTGTGGTGTTTGGTGCGGGGTTCATGCTGGGAACGGGACGAGTTCTCTTCCTGGTTCCGCTGCTCGGAGAAAGAAGGGCGGAGCTCTGGGAGATACCGGTAATGCTGGTCGTCATCGTTATGTCAGCCCGATGGATCGTCGTGCACCGGCTCGATCACCCCGGGTCATCTTTAACCTTGGCGATTGGATTCATTGCCATGGGGCTTGTGCTGATGGCCGACCTGGCTGTCGGGGTCTTGCTCCGGGGAATGTCACCCGCGGGAGTCTTTTTCAACCGCGATCCTATTTCCGGTACTGCCTACTACATGAGCCTCTTATTCTTCGCGGTCATGCCGACTATAACCGCTCGACTCCGAGAGGCATCGTTTCACAATGACACGATGCATCAGAACAGTGGGTGATGTGGCACCGAGGCAAAGGGTGCACCGGTCGGTACCTCACCGGCATTTCCGAGAAATCGCCACACACCATCTACCTTCACCAGGTAATGAACCTCACGAAACCAGCTGTCGAGTGTGATGCGGTTCCCACTGCGTTCGTCGGTTCCATACAACCCACCGGTGCAGGTGACCTCCGCATGAAGCTCATTGTCCTCCTGCGTGATCTTGATATCGGAGAACAGATGAAGTGATTCCAGAGCCTTGTAGTGCTCGAATACCTCACCCCAGATTCGCCGTACATCGTTCGCTTTCAATCCATGATAGTCATAGGTCGGCGCATAGAACTGCATCAGAGCATTGAGATCTTCCTTCTTCAATGCCGATTCCGCGCGGTCAAATGCCGCGAGTAGGCCTTTCACCATCGGATGAGTGGCCAGCTCGTTATGTCCCGTCACTTTTTTTCCCCCCACCAACAACGTTGTCTCCGATAGCACCTGCACCTTGGCCGACACTACCCCCACCACCAACACCAAGCACAAGACCAGACCTAGACCAATACTCGCTGTCACCTTGCCACATCGTCCCATCGGCACCTCCATCAACGAAGCACATCACCCGCCATGCGATGAGGGGAACGGTATTGTTGGAACTATTGTCTTTCCCGACTGCTTGCAGGATTAGGAGCGAAATGGCTCGACATCACCGGACTTACGCAGCATCTTGTTCACCTCGTCAAGGTGCAGCTCTTCACCTACGATCATCTCTCGTGCAAATTCTTCCAACAAGACGGACTTTCCTTCAGAAATTTTCAGCAGTTCATAATAGGCTTCGATGGCACCCTTCTCGTGCTCCAAGCTTTCCCGCAGAATATCCCCCACATCATGCTTCTCGGTTTCCAAGAGCGTCCCAATTTTTAGCGACGGGTGCCCACCGAGTAAGGTGACCAGTTCTCCGGCTTTATGCGCATGGGCAAGACTCTCATTCGCATTACTTTTGAGCCACGACACGATAGGAATGCGGTTATAGCCGTAGATCATGAGCGAATAATGGGTATAGCGCACCACTCCGGCCAACTCGTGCTCCATAATTCGGTTGAGAATCTCTACCGCCCGTTGTGTGTCTTGTCCGTTCATCTGCTGCCTCCTCTGGCGCTCGATCGTCTGTTCTAAAGAAACGTGAATGATGCCCCGTGTACGAAATAGCCCTTCGTACGACGTTAATTTTCCGTTGCCCAATTGAGGGGAGTCAGTGTACTGCAAAACCTGCTGGGTATCCATCTCATCTTGTCTCTGACCTCACAGAAAGCGTTGACTGCTGCGCGAGATTCACGAACATCTTCTTCCGTAAGTCGATCGCACAACACGCCCAGCTTCGCCGAATGAAACGAGGATAATGGATTTCCTGAGGGAATAGAGCAATTCGAGGATCGGCGGGTCCACCACAATGAGTTGAAGAATATTCCCGAGGACCAGGTAGAAGGTCTCGCCGTTGTGAACGATCGCTGATTCACCTTCCCAGCATCACGAGTAGTACCACGCCAACGGCAAATACCAGAAATCCAACCATCCAGCGGACAAATTTCTGCTGCGCTGTGACAAGCACCTTGTCCATCTTCTTCTTGAGCGCCGGCTGAGAGGCGATATGGATCTCGACCACTTCCTTGGCCTCTTTGAACCCGATATTCCGCTCCTGACGAACCACCTTGATCGCTTCGATCAAGTTCCCACGCCGTAACGCCTCCACCGCTGCTTTGGGAAGATCTGTAGAACGCCGTGCTTTGTTTGACATGTTACCGCTGTTTCCACGGAACGTTCACATGCCGCTTGCGCACGGCAGGTGGAATCTTCTTTGCTGCTTCACCGATGATCTCGAACGCTCTGACTACGGCATACCTGGTTTTCTGATCCTGAGCAAACTCCTCCCAGGCCATGCCCGCGATGAACCCTGAGATATGTTGTGTGGCATCCCGGATGTCGGTGAGATAATCGAGAAACTCGCCTTTGCGCGTCACAGCCCGACGACCTCGTCGAGAATACGGCGACCGATCAGTGGCTTGAGCGTGCCCTTCATGACGAGGTCGACCTTGATGCCTAAGAGGTCCGACAAATAGTCTTCAAGCTCGATGAACTCGAACAAGCTCGGTGTTTTCGAAAAGTCCACCAGGATGTCGAGAGCACTGTGCCTCCGGGGAGTGCCCTGAACATACGAACCGAAGAGGCCGAGATACTGGACGTGGAAACGCCTCCTGAGCATGGGCAGTTGTTGCTTCAAGGCATCACTGTATCGGCGAAGTCTTCGTTGCGCGGTGAGGCGGGACACTGCCTGCATGTGAATCTCCGTTAATGCCACAGCCTACGTTCGAGGCTCGGTTCTGTCAACATTGGCAGTTGCTTGATCCAATGGCATTACGCTTTCTGCATCCCAAGCCTCCGTCGGGCGCCGCCTGGGACGATGACGAATTCGTACAGCCGACATTCCAGGTCGCCGTTGAGAAGGGGAATCCGTTGGGTTGACTTAGTTCACTTCCTGGTCTAGTCTTTAGCCATGATTAAGTTGAACATTCATGAAGCCAAGACTCACCTTTCGAAGTATCTGGCGAAGCTGAAGGCGGGAGAGCGGATTCTGCTATGCAAACGCAATCATCCGGTTGCAGAGATCATGGCCTTGCCGGAACATCCGGTTCAGCCTCGTCCGATCGGCCTAGCCAAGGGCCGATTCTCCGTCCCCCATTCCTTTTTCGAACCTCTGCCTGACGAACTGCTCGAAGCGTTCGAAGGCCCGCACGGGTGAGGTGCCTGCTCGACACGTGTACGTTCTTGTGGATCATCGCTGGAGCGAAAGAACTGTCTCCCACCGCGAAGGAGATCTTCACGAATCCTGCGAACGAAATGTTACTCAGCGCGGTGTCTGTCTGGGAAATCTCCGTGAAGTATGCGCTCGGCAAGCTACCGCTGCCGAGCGCGATCGAGCGATTCATCGTTGAGCAACGGGAGCGACACGGGATTGCGGCGCTTCCGCTCAACGAACGAGCCGTCCTTCATCTTCACAAACTTCCGGCTCTGCATCGGGATCCATTTGATCGGATGCTCATCTGCCAGGCCATCGAACATGATTGCCTGCTCCTGACACCGGACCCACTGATCACTCAATATCCGGTTCGAACTCGCTGGTAGCCACACTCATCATCCATGATTGAGGATCTCAAGTCAGGCTTGCCTCGCCCCAAGCCGCCGTCGGGCGCCACCCGGGACGATGACGAATTCATACAGCCGACATTCCAGGTCGCCGTTGAAGAGCGGGATGCGTTTTGACGGGGCGAGGCCGATGAGTTTCGGCACGCGGGCGTCGGCCGTGAGTACATAGGCCCGCCATCCGGCGAACCGCTGTTTGAGCCAATCGCCCAGCTTGGGATAAAGCGAGGCCAGTTCGTCGGTGTGACTCAAGCGAACCCCGTAGGGCGGGTTGATGAACATAATGCCCTGGTCCGCCGGGGCTTCCAGATCCAGAATATCGCTCTGTTTCAACCGAACATCGACCACGACCCCCGCCCCCTGAAACGCCCGCTGCGCAATCTTCACCGCGGGGGGATCATGATCCGACGCGTAGATGGCGGCGGGAACTTCGGCCAATCGTTTGGCGAGCGCCGCTTCGCGCAGACGGCCCCAGAGTTTGGCATCGTGGATCAGCAGCCGCTCGAAGGCAAAGCGCCGGGCAATACCGGGCGGAATCCGGCGGGCCATCAACGCGGCTTCAAGCGCGATGGTCCCGCCCCCGCACATGGGATCGAGCAGCACGTCATTCGGCGTCCAGCCGGCGAGTTTCAGAATCCCCGCCGCCAAATTTTCCCGCAACGGCGCTTCAACGGACGCAATCCGGTAGCCCCGTTTGAAGAGCGGCTCGCCGGAAGTGTCCAGATAGAAGGTGACGGTGCTCTGATCGAAAAAGGCGTCCAGCTTGATGTGCGGTCGTTCCGTATCGACGCTGGGCCGTCGCTGGCGCGTGGCGACGAACTTGTCGCACACGGCGTCTTTGATCCGGAGGGTGAGAAAATCCAGACTGGGAAGTGAGCAGCGGCGCGCGCTGACTTTTACTTTAATCGTCTGCGAGGGCGCAAACCAGTCGGGCCAGGGGAGCGCATAGGCTGCGCGATAGACGTCATCCTCCGTGTTATAGGTGCTGCGTCCGAGTTCCCAGAGGACACGGCTGGCGATGTGACTCTTGAGATTGACCCAATACATCGTCGACCAGGGGGCGGTGAAACCGACGCCGCCGTCGGTCCTTGATGTGGCCGGGACACCGAGATCATGAAGTTCCTGCTCAAGCACCCCCTCCAAGCCCCGCGGGCAGGGGGCAAAGAATCGTCGTGCTGTTCCGTCCATCCCTTATTCGTCCCTTCTCTAATGGATGACCATGCCCACCTCTCATAAGCCATGGCACGATCGGAGTCATCGGCGATGGTATCATCCTGACCGTCTGTTCAGCACCTCTGCCTCATGGTGTGGAACGGAGGTATGTGGACTTTCTGGAGTTGTAGTTGGACTCATAAAGAGCTTGAGGTAGGTTCGAATCTTCTTGGTTGAACCGGTTGTATCTTCCACATAAGGAAGGCATCATGCCCTTCTGATCCATCAGCCATCATGCCGCTTTCTCTTCAGGCCTTCATCGCGATCTTCATCTTCGGAGCCTTCCTTCGATCGTGGGCAGTGCTGACCAAGAGCCACACTGAACGGTTGTCGACGTTTGTGTTCTCCGCGAGTCTACCAGCGACAATCCTCGTATCCCTGGATCCTGTACCACTTGCACAGACAGCTTGGAAACTCCCGTTAGCCGCCTGTCTCATCACCCTTCCAATGGTGGTCTGTTCCTGGTTCCTAGCCCTTCTGCTGCAGCTTCCCCGTAAAACGAAAGGTGGGTTTCTGTTGGCCACCAGTTCAATTAATTCCGTGTACTTTGCCTTTCCTGTTATCCTCGCCACGTTCGGCAAAGAAGGCCTGACTCAAGCCGTGCTCTTCGACCTCGGTCAATCCACGCTGACTCTCACGGTCCTCTATGGCTTAGCCGTCTGGCATGGTGCACACTCTCTCACTACAACATCGGCAACCTTACGCTTCCTCTCCTCTCCCCCCCTCTGGGCGCTGGCCTGCATCCTTACGTTGAAATTATCGGGCTATCACCTGCCTCCCTTGCTGATCAGTCTGCTCACACCATTACACCTGACCACCACGCCCCTCGCCAGTTTGGTACTCGGTCTGACGATCAGTTTCTCCGCAGTGCGCCGGAGCGTGCGATTGGCGACACTGGGGGTGGTAGTGCGAATGGGAGGTGGGCTGTTGCTCGGTTTCGCCACAGTGTTCCTGCTGGACTTGACCGGCCTGGAGCGTGCGGTCGTGATGCTGATAGCCGCGATGCCCTCGGCTGTCAACTCCATCATCTTCGCCGCGGAAACAGGCCTTGATGAAGAGCTGGTCGCGTCGATCGTGGCGCTGTCCATTTGCCTAGGTGTCGTGACGCTCCCCTGGTTGCCTGAGCTGGCTACCCTGCTGATGGGGTGAGCGCCAGACCCTGGCAGGAATGGTCGCGGTCCTGCACCTGGTCTGTCTAAGTGGTATCGCTGACCTTATCGCAACTCCCTGACTGTGCGATCGTCAGCCGCTTCGTGCTTCGCGACGACCTTCTCCTTCAGCAGCGCTTGTAGCCGATCGAGAAAACCACTCTGTCCGGCCTGGAGCTTGACGTATGCCGCGGGAATGTCGAACCAGGCTCCACGATCGACTTCGGGGAATTCCTGCCTCCTCCCGGAACGCGGCGGCCATTCCAACGAGAAACTGTTGCTCCTGACGGTCGCGGGATCCAGATCACCTTCCACGGCCCAGGCCGACACCACTTTCCCGCTCGGCTGAGTCAATGACGCCAGCGGGTGAAACGATCCCGTCACCTGAGAGCTGGTTTCTTCGGCAAACTCCCGTTTCGCGGCGACCAAGGCATCCTCGCCTTCACCGTGCTCGCCCTTTGGAATCGACCAGGCCCCGTGATCCTTCCTCGCCCAATAGGGTCCCCCCGGATGGACGAGAAACACTTCCAACCTTTGCCCACTCCGGCGGTAAAGCAAGATGCCCGCACTCAGTTTCTTCCCCACCCATCGCCTCACTGAATTTCGACTAGCTAGAAGAAATGAATCTTTTTCCCCAGCCGTGGATCTCACGAAGTAGGGCCGCGAGAACGGCGGTCCAGAAAGAGGTGACGCATGGTGAATAGCCTAGTTGAAGGGTCGCTCGCAATGGGCCCCCTATTGACGGTCTTCCTGCTGTCCTACTTGACCATGAAGACCTTCACGCCAAAAGCGGCGCTCATCCGGGCAGTTGACGGGTCTCAACGCCGCAAGAGGGCTCAATAGACCGCCAGGAGCGAGGCCGAGCCTGTGTGAATCCACGCAGCTCGGCTTCGGGTGGTCGCGCCGAAACCAGCCGAATCGTCTTGCCTTCTAATCGTACTGCCATAGCACCATCAGATACTCTATACTCCTGTCACAATCGTGGTGCCATTCTGCCTTCCTCCATCCCCACCATCCTCGGGCCCCGCACCATGCGGGCGGAGGATGAGAGCTATCGCTCGGTAACATTTTGGATGGAGCCATTCGCCTTGTTGAATACGAGGGGAGGGTCATTTACTCTCTGTCAGCAATGGTGATCCGTCACCCAGCGAGCAGGCCGCTCAACCGCCCGGAATCATGCGCAAGACGGTGGGGCGACGGTCGGCAATGAAAATACTCAAAATCCTGGCCCTCGTCTGCGGCGTTCTGGTGCTCATGCTGGCGGGCGTCCTTGTGGCGGTGCGGTACTGGTTTCCTGCGGAAGAAGTCCGTCGGGAACTCGAGCACGTTCTTTCGCAACAACTCCAGGGCCATGTGCGGATCGCGTCTCTGGAATGGGAGCTGCTGAGCGGTATCCGGCTCGGCGCAGTGGAGATGGAACGGGACGGAACGCGCTTCGCCCGGTTCGACCGTCTGGTGCTTCGGTATGATCTCCAGCATCTCCTCCACGGAAAGCTCTCCGTCAACGAACTGGTGCTCACCCGCGCCGAGGTGTTTCTCGATCTCACTCGTTTGCCCGTCAAATCCGAGACGGAACCTTCCGCAAAACCGCCCGCTCCGGCCACTCTCCCCACGCTCCCACTCGCAGTCGGCATCGACACCATTCGGATAGAAAACTCTCAGATCAGCGTAGCCGGTCAAGACGGCCTCCGGCTCACCCTACGCGATGTTGATGTGAAAGCCGGCCTCAGCGCAGGCCCCAATATGGGCGATCTGTCGGGAACCTTCGACGTCGCCGATATTGAGGTCGTCCTGCGCAAGCAACAGTTGCGGTTTCCGCTGCACCTCGAGTTCGTCCTGGCGGTCGATTTCCCGGCAGAGCGACTCGTCATCCAACGCCTGGATGTCCGGTCTGATCCGGTCATGAGTCTCTCCGTGAAAGGCCAGCTCGATCATATGGTCTCTTCCAGAGAAGTGACCCTCTCGGTTCTGGAAGGGCACATCGACCTCCAACGGCTCCTGCTGTTGGCACAACCCTTTCTGCCTCCGCCGCTTATGGACGCACACGTGGCCGGCACGATTTCGCCGACGGGAACAATCAAAGGAAGTCAGACTGAAAGAGGCTTTGACGGAACGGTCGAGGTGGACCTCAGAGGCATCGACATACGAGGAACCGTTCCCGCGTTCAAGTTTGCCCTCGAGCCCACGTCATTTCGCTTGCATGCGGGTGAGGCCCTTGTCCGCGCTAACCTGCCTCGCGCAATTCGTGCTGACTTGTCGATTGATTCGAGGGCCGCGTCCTCGGGGACAAACTCCCTGCGCAATCTTGCCGTCGAGATTCAAGCCGATCGCGCCGAATCCGGGCGGCTCTCCGCTCACATGACGATGACAGGCACGCTATCTGCCACCCTGCCGCCCTCCGGCCAGGCCGTCTCGGAGCCGGTCGAGCTTGAAATCGACGCGTCCGCGGACGAGACGTACATGTCCTTCTCGTTGGCCAAGGTGGCGGCCCGCGTCGGCGACATAGTGCATCTCCTTGCCAGCGGTGAGGTCGGAGCCCTCGATGGGGTTGCGAATGAGCGCCCTTTCGGGATGAAGGCTTCCGTCGAAACCGATGTCACGAAGCTTCTTTCGGCTCTACCTCGCTCCGTGATTGGAGGAATCACGCTCGCTTCACGAGGCGGTCGCCAGCGGCTTACGCTTGACCTGACCGGAACGCTTGATCCCGAATTGCGACCGCAACGGGCCAGCGCGGATGCCTCTCTCCAGGCGGCTGGTCTGCATGCAACGTTGGCAGCCTCGGATGTATCAGGAAGACTGGACCGAATGGCCGTTGATATGCATGCGACCTACAGGGCCAAGGCCGAGTCATTGATGGCCACGCTATCAGGCGTGATAGGCCTCGCTGAGATGAAACAAGGAGCATCGCTCGCGCTTGGGACCGCCTTACTGAAATTCAACGGCCGACTCAAGGGACGCGTCACGCCCGAGATGGGAGTAGGCCGTCTCACGGCCTCGCACCGGCTTGAAATGGAAACCCGCCATACCCGATACCTCGCGCCAGGCATCAGCGGACGACTCGATCGCATGACGGCATCGAGCGATATCGAAGCGGACATCATGGAAGGGTCATACCGTCTCAAGTCGCTGCGGGTCGCCGCCGAGGACCTCCTGGATTGCATCATCAAGGGAGAGTTTCGATCCCGGAACCAGCAGTTCTCCGTGGACCTCTCGATACCCTCGTTGAATATCGGCCGACTTGGAAACCATGTATCGGGATCGGATGTGCAAGCTCTTGTTGAAGTGGCACCCTCCGGACGCCTGTCTCTGGAGGCCCGTGGATCCGGCACCATACCGAGGCCGGAGCAGGTCGCCGAACTCCAGATTCCGGTGACGGCCTTCATGAACTTGGACATGCACGACATCGCCGGCGCGTACCGGGACCAAAGAATCACCGGCGTCAATGGCGCGGTCCGCATTTCCATGGAACACAAAGATCGTCAGAAGATCACCTCTTCGGTGAAGGTTCAGGTGAATCGGCTCGACATGGGAAGCGGTCTTCCGATCAAACAGCTCAACAAATTGTCGGTCGATCTCGGACTATCAGCCGAGGATTTTGACGATCTCACGCTTGACCGGCTCATCGTCGGCGCCGACGGTGTAGAAGCGAAGCTGGAAGGGGAGGTATCGGGAGTCAAACGCCTCCTGACACGGAAGGACAAACCATTGCCCACACTGCTCGGACCTGTCTTTGTGAAGATGCGTTCCAACGCGAATATCGACCTTGATAAGTTTCAGGATGTCGCCCGATCATACGGCCTTATTGGATCGGGACGCGCCGGATTCAGCATGAATCTGCTCAAGAGAGAGCGTGGGCCTCTTGATGTGCGCCTGAGTCTGCTTCCTCGTCGGCTGTCGTTGACCAAGGACTCGAACCATGTCGAAGAGTTCGATGGAGCGATCGAGGTCCGGAAGGTCTTCCAGTGGATACCGGCGCTCAACGGCCATACTCCCGAGTCCTCGTTCACCCCCACGCGACTGCTTCCTGATCTCCGGGCTGCATCACCCTCAAGACAACACATCCATATTAGGCAGGTGGAGGCTGGAGCGCTGCAGGCTGAGGATCTCTCGGCCGGTCTCTTCTTCGATCGTAATCGATTCGTCCTTCAGGATCTGGCTATGACCATGCTTGACGGAGGGCTTGGGGGCGAGGTTGTCCTCACAGGAGGAAAGGGCTTCGGACTGAACATGCGCCTTGAAGCAACGAGGATCGACATGAATCGACTGTTGCCGCTGGCAGAGCAGATACGGGGGGACAGCCTGATCGACGGGACTCTGACTGCGTCGGTCCTCTTCGATGCAAGCAGCGGTCGCCTGGATCTCGGTGGAAGCAAGCTGGACCTCTCTCTGTCCAGGATAGGCCAAGACGGACTGGATCGAGTCTTGCGATTCCTTGACCAGAAGGGATCCAACCCCTCGATCGTCGGCGCACGCTCCGCGGTGAAGCTGGCGAATCCTTCCTCCGCGCAGGTCACCCTGTCCAAGGGACTGGTCGGCTTGCAGATCCTGTTCCAAGAAGGACTGCTGTCACGATTCAAGATGGACCGCATCCCGATCGGCCAGATCAAACAGGTTCAGAACTTCACAGAGAACATTCCCCATTGGAACATGATCCGGCGTATCATGGAAGTGGTGGGGGCCGAGCACTACGGGGTGGATCAGGAGGGTGAGTTTGTTTTGCAGTGAACAGAGGCCCTTGCTGGGTCAGATGGGAACCGTCATGGCACGCATTCGGTCGCCTCGGAACATGTGGTTTCGTCAGTGCCTCGCGCTTTGTTCGATGGCCGCACTCGGCTGCAGCGGGCCGCTCGTCGGAGTCACGGTGGTCGATGAAAAGACGGCGCTTGAGAACCAAGTGCTGGGGACCTACCAAGAACTCTCGCAGGAAGTACTCCTCGTCGCTTCAGTTCGGTATATCGACCCAGAAGGGAAACTTGTCGCGCGACCCGCGTTGCCTCCAGGGAAAGAGGCAGCGATCCGAGCCATGCAACGGTCCGCCTTCAACAAAGACGACATCGATCGCCTCAAGGCTCAAGGGATCTTGGGTGAGAACAACGTAGGGGGTGTCACGATCGTGGCGCCGGACAAGATTGCCTCGGACCGGCAATCGTTCGTAACAAATCTCGTGGACGAAGAAAACACAGACCGGGAGGTCCTCATGCAACGGATCCTCGCGACCAACGAAAAACTCACCCAGCAGGACATGCCAAAGATACGGGGGACCTTCGCCGCGCTCAATCGTGATCGTGCTCGCCCAGGCGACTTCGTGCAGCTGGAGGAAGGAACATGGATTCAGAAACCGCAAGGATGAGAAGGCGGACGTGATGTGGAGGCCGATTCGACCGCACTTCCTAGCGTTGTCAGCGACGGCGTTGCAGCTTACCCTCCTCATCGGTGTCGGCTCCGTCGGTGCCGACGAAAAGATCACCGCGCATCCGGCGCTTGATTACGCCGGATCTCCCTCCGCCGACGGGCGCTTCCTGGCGTTCGTCTCTGAACAAAACGGAACTGCTGACATTTGGCTCAAGTCTCTCGCGGGGATGTTCTCGCTCCCCCGACGATTGACGAGCCATCCTGGTAAGGACACGTCACCGGCCTTGAATGCGAACGGAAGTTCGTTGCTGTACGTGTCCTATCGCACCGACCCTCGTGGGGACATCTTTCTCCTTGATGTCCCCACCGGCAGGGAGACTCGTCTCACCGACGAGACCGGCGGGGACCTGGCGCCTGCCTGGGGCGAAGGAGAGACGGTGTACTTTCTGCGCGAAGCCCCCGACAAACGTGCGCGAGGCATCGTCAGCATGTCCCTCGCAACAAGGCAATCCGAACAGATCGTTGAGAGCGCCTTCTCCTTTGCCATAGGTCCCGGCGGGAGAATTGTCTACTCGGACGGCCGGAAGCTCTTGGCTGTCGACCCTTCCTTGCCGGACAAGCCGCTCTCCCTCACGAGCGGCGAGTTCGTGGATGCGTGGCCCTCCTTCGTCGACGCGAACACAGTGGTCTTCTGCCGTTATCAAGAAGACACGAACCAAGACGGCACCGTCGATGCGGACGATGAATCTTCTCTCTATCTCTTGAAATGGGATGTTTCGACCGGAGAACGAACGGCCTTGTACCGTCTCACCCCCGGCCAGGAATTTCATCTCTATCCAGCCGCTGCAGGGAACTACATCTACTACTCCGATCTGAAGCGGCAGGACATCTTCCGGCTCCATCTATCTGATTTCTTGCAGACCTATTCGAATATGTCGCGCGCCCGTGAGTTGGCTGCCATCCAGCTAGATCGAGGGGAGATACAGGCTGCGCTGGTCACCCTCACCAATATTTCTATAAACCTTGCCCCGCACCTTCCGTTGTCGGAGCAAACCGAATTCGACCTGGCGCTCGTGGATCTCTTGCGTGAGGCGCGGCGATACGCGGCAGCCAAGGAGATCCTGGCTCGCTATCGATCCGCTCAGGGGAAGCTTGGTGTCCTCTATCGTCTCTCGTGGCCCGTCATCGATCTGGAGGAGCAGGTCCCCTTCCTGAGTCCAGCCGAGATCAAGAAAACGGTCGATCGGCTGGCCAAGCAACTTCTCGCTGCGGCCTCAGCCGAGGGACAAGACGATACGGTCCGTGACGTTGCGTTCTTGGAGGCCGGTCGGCTCCATCTCCTGGCGGACGATTCGTTAACGGCTCTGACCTTCCTGAGCAGGGTTGACGAAGCCAAGGACAAGGAAGTTCGAGCCAAAGGCCTATTTGCCCGCGCACAAGTATACCGGCGGCTCGGTGAAGAGGACAAACTGCTGAAAGTGTTCATCGATGTGATCACCGCATTCGGTGAACAGAGTTTCTGGGGACGTCGTGCGGTGGCGCGCGCCGTAGGGATCGCCGAGCAACCGGAAGATTTCCGAAAGGCCATCGCGTCCTTAACGGAACTCGCTGATCGACACCGCGCGCTTCCCTATCTCGCCGCGTCAGCCCTCCTGCGCGCTGCGGATCGTTACCACGAGCGGGGTGAGACAGCCAGGACCATCGAGCTCTTGGACCGGGCTATTGAGGAGTTTCCGGACCAGACGACTCTGGTGGCGGATGCCTACCGGAAGAAGGGAGCGGTGCTCACGGCAGCAGAGCAGTATGAAGAAGCTGCGAAAGCTTACGAGGCGGTCACGGGTCTCACGGGACGCAGCCTTGAGGAACTTGAGCAGGCGCGGAACCTCACGGTCCTACAGTCCGTGCGAAGCGCGATCAGGAAACGGGAACTTGGTGAAGTCCGCATCGCCACCAAGCGCCTGCGTGGGATAATCGACACCTATCCTGATTCGATTGAAGCCCACCGAGGTTATATCGAAACAAAGGTGATGTTGAAGGAAACAGAGGAGGTCCGGCACGTCTACGAAGACCTCACCGGCAAGGCTCCGGACAGTCCCTCGTACTGGTATGGTCTGGGGCTGGCGCTCTCCTATTCCACCCCCCCCGACATCGGGCGGGTTATTGAGGTGATCGAGAAGGCGACCCAGAGAAATCCCAGGGTATCGTATTTTCACCAGACGTTGGGATGGGCGTACGAGCAGGCTGAGCGCATGGGCAAAGCCGGCGCCTTGGAGCAAGCGGAACGGGAGTATCGAATCGCGCTCGAGCTCAACGACGGCTTCCAGTTCCCTGACGTGGAGCGCAATCTACTGTTAAATCTCGGCAACACCTACATGGGACTCGGCAACTACGCCGAGGCCTACCGCCACTATGCGCGCCGGAGTGAAACGGGGATAGCGGACAGGGATGTCATGCGCGAGCTGCTCTACCGGAAGAGTTATGGGGAGGCCTGCTTCAAGACAGGCAAAACGGAGGAATCGATCGCCCAGTATGAACGGGCGCTCATGCTCATGCCCAAGGACAAGGAAGATCTCACAGCGGAATTGCTTGAGCGAATCGGCCTATCACTACAGGATGCGGGCCATTACTCGCGCGCGGTCAAATATTTTTCCGAGGCCTTGGATCTCAACATCCGGATGGGCACGACCGCGAACCTGGTCCGCCTGCGACGAAACATCGGCGTCAATCTCTACAACATGAGCATAACCGACTCGGCATTCTCACGCAGCACGCTCAAGCGGGCCTTAAAGAGCCAACTCGACAGCCTGGAGGCGTTACACCAGTTCGGCGTGAAACAGAAGGAGGGGGGACAAGGACTCCTGCAAGTGCAGATTGCGCTTGGCGAGACAGGCAGCGGAGCGGCATCCGGCTTCGATCGTCGCGGGGAAGAGAAGTTGATGTTCACCTATATCGCCCGTACCTACGAGGAGCTGTCGGAGCCGGCCCAGGCCAAGGAATACTACCTGAAGAAATTGGCGTTGATTTCCGCCGGCGGAACCGGGCTCCAAGCGGTTTCGGCACGGACCGAAGAGGCGGTGGTACTGAATAGATTGGCTGTCCTCAGCCACGCGTTGGGGCAGACCGACGACGGCATGGCATATCAGGAACAGTCCCTCACCCGCACACGTGAGCTGGGTCTGAGCTATGGCACAAAGGTGAATCTTTACAATCTTTCACGCCTGGCCTTGGAACGTCGTCTGGCCGGCTCAACCGTGAAGCCCTCGTTGATTGAGACCCTTGTCGATGGACTGCAGGGGGTCCTGCAAGAGACGAAACCGGATCGTCAGATCCTCTATCTCTTGGCGAACGTCTCTTGTCTCCTTGCCGACATGGACTACGTGGAAGGTGCATCAGGCCGTTCAGTAGAGGACAGCACGCAGGATCTCTATCGGGTGTACCGAGCGCGACAAGATGCTGTCTCGTTCTTGCGAACGGCGCTCCATCTTGTGGAAACGGAACACGTCTTGTCCCCAGAAGAAGTGGCGCATGCGCGCCTCATGCTGAAACTGAATCTCTTCGACCTCGCAGAAGAGACCGGGAAGGTCGCCGTCCGTGAGCAGTTGAAGACCGAGGTGGCCGATCTTCTGAATGAGCGCCCTTCGGCCGCTTCCTGGCTGCCTCCGTTGCTGGAAGCAGAGCAGGTCGACCAAGCGGAGAAGCGAGAACCCTTGCTCAGACAGTCGGTGAAAAGGCTCTTGGCGTTGCCACCCCAAGTCCTCTCGCGACCCATCGGACTGGGTACGCTGCCGTTGCACGACAGGCTGACCGCGCTCATCACCGATCTCCTGGCGGAGCGTGGAGACATTGAGCAGGCTTTTTCGATCAGCGAGCAGCTCGCGATGCGAAAGGTGGCGGTTCAACTGTACGACCGGCTTGGGACCGATTTCTTCCTGACCGGCCTCGGGGACTACGCGGACGAGCTCAGGATGATCTTTCAGCAGATGCAGCACGCCATCCAAGAAGGACGGCCTCAAGACCTGGACGGGCTCTCCGCCAACTTTCAAGACCTGCTCTTTGCCCTGCAGGAGGAGCATCCCTGGTCGGTCTCGTACTTATATCAATACGAGCCGTCCCCCCATGTTGTATCCACTGTAGTCAGTCCTTCCACCCCGTACCTCAAGGTCGTGCCGGGATTGAACAGCCTGCACCTGTTTCTTCATGATGGCAGCACCGCGCGGCATATGCGTGTCCCACGATCGGAAGGTCAACCACTGGGTCTGACCGGCTCTGAATTGTCGATCGACCAGGCCACAGCCATCTATCTCTCCGTTTCGTCTGATCTGCGGCCGTTGGTAACACCTCTTCTCCCGAAGAAGGCGACCATTGTGGAAGTTGCGACGGTCTATGACGTGCTCAACGCCTATCATCTCCGGACGTTGTTCACCTCCAGAGTTGCTGTCGCCGGGAACCTTCCGCTGAAGGAAGAAAGCCTTGGGACTGAGTTCTCCATCGCCTCTCTGACTGGTGACATGGACCGGGACAGGGCGTTGCTCGCGGGACGGCACGTATTGGTCACGGTCGGCCCACATCAGAACAATGGCTTTGTCGTCGGTTCCGAGCTGGGCGTGCGCAACTCAGTTCCACTTGCCGGCCTGTTTGAAAAACTTCGTCATACCGCCATCATTCTGGATCCTGGGATCGATCGAGAAGCGATCCGCTTGATTCTCGCACCGGCTCTTATTCGAACAGGGTTTGCCCATGTCGTCGTGGCGACCGGCTTACTGCCCAAGGAAGGCAGGGCCTTCGTGGAATCGTTCATGAGCCATGTGCAATGGCAACGAACGGACCAGGCAGCCATGACCGCATCTCGTGCTGTGTCGGCCACAGAGAAACATCCGACCAACGGGTCGGTTCAGGTTTATGGATATGTCGGTATGGACCAGGATCAGAAGGCGGCCTTTGCCGCCTTCGAATATACGCATGCTGTGGCTGAGACGGTCGCCGCCTACCGGGCAGAAAGGTACGAAGCCGCACTGCACCGTGCTGAAGACGCCCTTTCTCTTCTCCGTTTCACCGAGGCAGTCCAAGACTTCCGCAAGCTGACGGATGTGGCGGTCGACACCGCCTTCAGGGTCGGCGACTATCGGACGGCCGTCTTTCACCAGACAAAGCTCGTCGAGCATATCGATCAGACCGGAGATGAACGGGCCAAACCAGGGGCCCTGTACCGGTTGGGCATTCTCTACTCCAGGCTGGAGGAGTTCGAATCGGCCATCAAACATCTCGAATCCGCCATCGCCCTGTGGCGCAAGCAGGATGAGCTCGATCGCCTCGCCGAGGGCATCGCCACCCTGGGAGTGGTGAAGGAGAACATGGGCGTCTACGAGGATGCCCTCGATGCATTCGGACAATCCTTGCAACTGTATCAAGAGCTGGGAGAGGTACAGGATATGGCGATGCAGCACCGCCGGATTGGCCGAATCGATTATCTCCGTCTTGGTCGGTACGAGCGCGCCCGCGAGGGGTTTACGGCTGCGTTGGCTATCTATAAGGACCAAGGAGCGCGTCGCCTGCAAGCGGAGACGTTGTACGAGATCGGCCTGACCTATGAGAAGACCGGCCTGTTCGATGAGGCTGATCGGAATTATATCGAAGGACGCCGCATCGGTGAGGAAATCAAAGATCCCTTTGTACTGGCGACTGGATCGCTGTACTTGGCCAATACGTGTTGGTTCAGGGGACGGTATCAAGAGGCGTTCGATCACCTCGATGCTGCAACCAAGGAAGCTGAAACATCTCATGATCCTCAGCTTCCCATCATGATCGCAAACACCAAGGCGCTTCTCTACTGGACCCTCAACGACCTGGACAAGGCGCTGGTCTATGCGGAGCAGGCGTTGTCCACCGCGAAGCGAGTGGACATCAAGACTGAAAGAGCCTCCTCTCACAACAATCTTGGGCTCATGCTGCGTGACCGGGGCCAGATTGAGGCTTCCATTGAACAGTTCACACTCGCCAAGATCATCGACGAGAAGATGAACAGCCGATGGGGATTGGGTTACGACCATCGTAATATCGGCATCTCTCTCATGAAGCTGGGCCGCCATGCCGATGCGCGAGCGCATTTTGAAGCGGCGGAGCGGCACAGCGCTGCGATCAACAATGTCGATAACTGGGCCAAGGCTCTACTAGAGCTCGGCAACGTCCATCGAGAAACCGGTGGTTACGAAGCGGCAATCGACTACTATCAACGCACCTACGACCTCTCCAAGCGGCACCATATGAAAGAAGTCCTGTGGCGTGCGGCAGCCGGGCACGGCGCCGTGCTTCGCTTGATCGGAAGGAAGGAGGAGGCGGTCGGCCGGTACGCCGATGCAGTGGGAATCGTCGAAAGCATGCGCGCCGCTCTCAAGATCGAGGAGTTTCGCAACAGTTTTCAGACGAAGACTGAGGATCTGTACCGTGACACGATCACCCTCCTGATCGAACTCGGACGTCCTGGAGAGGCCTTCAATTATCTCGAGCGGTCACGATCGAGGAGCTTCATCGACCTGTTAGGAAATCAGAAGCTCAAGGTAAAAACGGAGAGGGATCAACAAGAGCTCGACCAGGTCATGACCTTGCAGGCCCAACTAGATGCATCGTCGCGTGAGCTCGCTTCGTTCGCAGCCCCTCCTCAGGATCTCGTGGACCGAGTGCGCAAGACAAAAGCGGCCTACGAAGAGGCATTAGTGCAACTGAAGCGGAGTAGCCCGCAACTGAGCAGTTTTGTGGCCGTCGATCCATTGAGGCAGGACCAGGTGCAGGCGCTGCTCGAGCCGGGTGTCGGACTTCTGTCGTACAAGGTGACCGGGGATAAAGTCTATATCTGGCTGGTGACTGCCTCGGGCACGAAGTTTTTTGAGGTTCCAACTGCCGCAGGGGAGATCGAGCTACTAGTCCGTGCCTATCGTGAGCGGGTGCAACGCCTGGAGTCCGTCTCCGAGGAGCTGGGACGTCTCTCCAAATTGTTGATCGCCCCGGCCTTGGCGGATCTGGTTGGCCTCCGCTATTTGGGGATTATTCCGGACGGACCACTGCACTTCCTGTCCTTCGCCGCCCTTTCCGGTCCTGAGGGAGCCCTGATCGACACCTACCCGCTGTTCTACTCCCCGGCGGCTTCGGTGTTGCAGTTCACCTTCGCCAAGCGGAGCGCAACCAAGCTCACGAAGGTGCTCGCGATCGGAAATCCTGACCTCGGCAATTATAACTACCAGCTCCCGCTGGCGGAGCTTGAGGCCCGTAGCATCCGGTGGGACTTTCCCGACCTTGACGTCCTGGTAGGAGCCAAGGCAACGAAGGAATGGATCGTCGACAACATCGCGAACTACGGGGTCATCCACTTGGCGACCCATGGAGAGTTTGATGACCTCAACCCCTTGCTGTCGTCACTCTGGCTGGCCTCCCAGAATCCGAGCAATCGCCGGCTTACGGTGCGGGAGGTCTTCGGTTTGAACATTCAGGCGGATCTCGTCACCCTGAGCGCCTGTCAGACAGGTCTGGGCAAACTGGAGGCCGGAGAGTTGATCGGCCTGAATCGGGCCTTTATCTACGCCGGGACCCACGCTCTGGTGTCGGCCCTGTGGCGCGTGGACGATCTAGCTACCTCCGTGCTGATGAAGCACTTCTATCGCAACTACGCCAAGATGGATAAGGCGACAAGTCTTCGCCAAGCTCAATTGTTGGTCAAGAAGGAATTCCCGCACCCGGCCTACTGGGCAGGGCTGGCATTGGTGGGAGATTATCGGTAATCTAGCGTGAGGAGACGATGATGCTTGCAGTGAGACGATCTATTACAACGGCGATCGTGGGATTGGTGCTGCTGGTTCCCAGTCTTCTCTCGGCCCAGACGATGTACGTCAGCAAGGATGAGGTGAAGGTGACGGAGGAAAAGTCGCCGATGTCCCGGGTGGTGGACACGCTTCGTCTGGGAGATCAGGTTCGTGTCCTCGAAAAAAGCGATCGCCATTATAAGATACGGGCTCAGTCCGGCAAGACCGGGTGGGTCTTCAAGTTCAAGTTGAGCGATCAGAAGGTCGGCGGCGGAGGGGGGGGAGACATGCTGTCAGGATTGACGGGTGAGACCCGCATCGCGGCTCGCGAGGCAAGCACCGGGGGGAGCATCAGAGGCTTGAAAGAAACCTCGGAGCATTACGCCGAGTCCAAACAAATCGATCCCGCAAGCAGAAATGCAGTGCAGAAAATGGAAGACCGTGCCATCTCCAGGGAAGATCTTCTCAAATTCCAGCGAGAAGGGTCGGTCGGTGAATTTTCTGGAGGTTGATCATGAAATGGGCCCTTGCGACACTATCGATCGTTTTAATTATGGGGGCTGCCGATCGGTCGTGGAGTTTTCTCGATCAATTAGTCAAGCCATCTGCCGAAAAGAAGCAAAGTCAAAGGACGGGACAAGCTCAGCCTGGAGAACCCAAGGGGTTGGTCGATGGACTCGGAGGATTGCTGGGGGCAAAGGAAAAGGATATCGGTCTTTTCAAGAAGGGGCTCAAAGCCGTTCAATCACTCCAACCGATCGGAGTTGAAGAAGAGATCGCCATCGGCCAGGCCGTCGCTATTGAGGCGTTCAACCGATTCGGCGGCGAATACAAGGATGAAACGCTCACGACCTATGTCAATCTGGTCGGGAAAACCGTCGCGGAGGTTTCCGACCGGCCCGAACTCACCTACCGCTTTGCCATTCTGAACAGCAGGGAGCAGAACGCCTTCGCGGCACCTGGAGGCTACATCTTCGTCACGATCGGATTGCTGAAGACTCTCAAGAACGAAGCGGAGTTGGCCGGCGTCCTGGCGCACGAAGTGGCGCACGTGACGCAGAAACATATGCTGAAGACTCTCCAGCGAAGCACAATCCTGGCGAACGTGTCCGAGTTCAGCCTGAGCGCCATGAACAAGGATCCGCAGCTGTTTTCGAACGTCATCGATGCGGCTACAGATATGTTGTTTGAAAAAGGGCTCGACAAGGAGCTGGAGTTCGAAGCTGATACCTACGGCATCGAATTCGCCTATCGGGCGGGATATCATCCGAACGGCCTCAGGGATTATCTCGCCACCCTCCAGAGCCAGGAAGGGACAGCGGATTCACTGTTCTTCTCAACCCATCCCTCGACGTCGGAAAGATTGGGCAGAGCGAAGGGTGTCGCGGCTCGCTACACAGAGGCCAGCAAGTTTCCCTACCTGACCGAACGCTTCCGGTCACGCATGGGCGCCGCGTAGACTTGATCACCTGGTCACCAGGTCAATGGCTACAGAGGGTAGGCTGACGAAGGTGGCTTCGCGCGGACTGTACTGTCGGTTAACAACCCAGAGTCCACGAAGTCGCTTCCTTCCCTCTCATGTCTTACCGAGAAATCTGGGCCGATCCCTGATGGAGACCATTTTCACCAAGTCCCGTACAGAGAGGACCCCGACGATCTTGCCGTTTTCCGTCACGGCCAAGTGACGGACACTCTGTTCGGCCATCGCTTTGCTGGCATCGCGTATGGTGCGATTAACATCGATGCCCAGTAGTGGAGAACTCATCACAGCACTCACGTGAGTGCCGCCCAGATCCCGGCTGCCGGCAAGCCCTTTCCAAACCAAATCGCGTTCGGTCACGATACCGACGATCTCGCCGGCCTCGATCGTCAGCAATGAACCCATTCGCCTGTCTCGCATAAGCTCAGCTGATGCACGAAGGCAGGCATCGCTCTGGATGGTCGCAATCGTGGTCGCCATCAGGACACTCAGCGGACGGTATACCTTATCAAGGTCGCAGACTGGACCGCTTTCCGCATCCACAAACGATCGCACGAGATCCCGCACGGACATGATGCCGACGATCTCACCGGCCTCCTCCACACAAAGGTGACGCACATGATGGGTTTCCATCAACTGACTGGCATCCAACATGGTGCGCTCGCCGGCAATCGTCAAGATTGGGCTCACCATAACGTGATCCACCTTCGTGGCCATTGGATCTAAGCCCTCCGCAAGCCCCTTCCGTACGAGATCCGCCTCCGTCACGATCCCGATCGGACCTCTTGTGGGATCATCCGACTCCACGAGCAGGCAACCGATCCGCCGAACACTCATCCTCTCGGCCGCAGCTACAATCGTTGAATTGCGAGGAACCACTTCCAGGTAACGATGCATAAAATCTTGAACGGCTCCGCCCCCATACTCAGTCATAGTCACTCCTTGCTCCACAAACCGATTGATCATTAGTCATTCAATACACGGCCCATGTCGTTTCAGCCCGAGATTCATGGCGACCACTATACTCCATTACGATCTGCCACGCACAGGCACCATGACTTTGATCCCAATGCGATGGCCGGCATGGGAAACTGGTCGCCTTTGAATCCTTCGCCTCCCTCACCCCTTAAGGTTCTAGACCTTCGAGCCAGTGTTTTACCTAGTATCATTATGAAACACTAATCTCCGCACCCTTCACCTCCTACAGATCCATCGCCGGCGCTGGCATCCGCACTTCTTATCGCTACCGATGCGACTCTAGGCTGTAACTCGTTACAATTACGTACAAACTGGAATACTGCGAGCGCAGATCACAACGCTTTTCCTGGATGCTTCCTGCCATGGCATTCAACTTGCTTTTCCATATTCTGAAGATATTCTCGGGCACCTATGGGGGTGAACCATGGAACGGACAACAGACCCCATCTCCATTCGCATTAACTGGTGCAGACGCCAGATTGCACAGGCTCGTACGGAACCAGAGGTGGACGGGTGGCGAGCCGAAGAGCACGGACTGCGTGATGCCTTGTTGAATTGTGACCACACTGAAGACTACCGCTCGTGCCCTCCAGAGATCCAAGATCGATACATGCTCGGCTTCCGTGACGGTACGGCGTTGTTGCGCACCGCTCGGATTGAGCGCACGACACAGAAAAGCAGAATCTACAACCCAGCTCCTCGGGTTGAACAAGACAATCTATCAGGAGATGAACGATGAATTGCATGCGATGTAACGGCCTTGCCGTCCGCGACGACAGCTTCGCAATCCAGACCGGTTCTTCGTCCAACTTTCATGGCTGGCGGTGCGTCAATTGTGGAATGATCGTCGACGATGTGATCCGAAATAATAAACGTGTCCTCCAAAGGTCAAGGAGACCCAGAGACTCTGAACGACGCCGTGAAGCCGCCTGAACGGTACTAGCTCACTCCCGGACCAGCCGTCCCAGGTGTATACATCCTTGTTCAACGTCGAGGCGAGGCTGCACCCACAACTCCCGACGAAAGGTCGGTCATATCCCGCCTACAACATTCGGCTATGCAAGGGGAAGGCGTTCGTCTTCACTCCTCGCTTGATTCTGCTTCCGATCTCCTGAGCGCAGGAGCTTGTCTCCAAGTCCGACGGCCAAATTTCGATAGATGATGACGCCGATATCGGGGCGACGCCGAATGAGTTCCTCCAGATCTCGCCGATGCAGCTCCGCCACCTCGAGGTTATTCACAGCCCTGGCCGTGGCTGAGTGGGGCCTCGCAGAGAGGAGTGACACTTCGCCACAGGTCTCTCCAGTGTGGATAGATCCAATGATGTCGGAGGGAGATGCACCGCTGATCGCGAGACGCCCATGAAGCACCAGATAGAGCCGATCGGCCGGCTCGTGTTTAGTAAAGAGTCGCTCCCCTGCCTCAATGTTCTTCACCGAGCAGACTCCGGCTAACCTCGTCGCCTGTTCCGTGTTCATCCCATGAAACAACGGGACTTCTCTGATTGCCTGTGCCATTCGGGGAGCGATGACGCACGTGGAAAACCCCCTCATCACCACATCGGCTATGGCCTGGACCGGTTCGGTCAGACCAAGAGATCCCAAGTCTTGTAACGCGTTCAAACGCACCATCTTCACGATGTCGAGTCGTTCGACCTGGTAGAACACCATGGCGGGCACATAGGCGACCGGAAGAAAATTCAGCTCCAGCAACGTCCGCTGCATACGCGGCGCATAGGCGCTGACATCAATTTCAATATACTCGATCGCCATCTCTTCCCGACACTTTCGTTCGAGTTCGGCCAGAAGAAAGCGCACGACATCGTCGGCAAGCGCGATCAACTCAAACACCCGAACCGTATGTTCCACCGGATCCATGGTATAACCGACCGCTCCAACGACTTGACCGCCTGCTCGGGCAAGAAAGTAATTCGTCTGGCGAGACTGCAGTTTGAAAAAACCATAGTCCAGTCGCATCGGTCCGAAAATCTCGCGATTCCTCACTCGGCCTCGTTCGATTCGGAGCAACGCCGGATACCCTTCGGCCTGCATCTGTTCAAGATGATAGTCGCCGCCTGCTGGATAGGATGCGGAGTCCTCGTCCACGATAAAGTCTGGAGTGAGTGAAGGTTGGTTCATCACGAGATTCGCCAAGGCATGGACCTCTGGGATGATGCGCGGATTATTGCGGCGTAGGGCCAGAGCATCCCCGAAATACCGAGCCAGCAGCGCAAAGCTTTCGCGGTGACGGAAGAGGTGCTTGAGCGGCAGAAAGCCCGTCGCAATGAATCCCTGCGCGAGACTGATGCGCTGGGCATAGGGATGGACGGTCCGAGCCACCACAAGGCCGACGTGAAGGCGGTTTCTGATGGCCTCGAGCCGCCGGTCCATGAGCAACTTTCCAACCTGCATCCGACGATACTCGGGATGCACGGCAAGACGACCGAACTCTCCGACCAGATCAGAATGGGCACCGAAGTCGAACAGGACCGAGGCGGTGCCGATCACGCGACCTGAGTCGGTATCCTCCGCCACCAGTATGAGCGCGTCATCGGTAAAGACGGAACGTTTCAGCCAGAGTTCGTCATAGAGTTCGCGATGCGGATAATCCGTCCCGTACACCGCGAGAAAGATCTCGCGAATCTGGCCGACGTCTTCTTCCCGAGCTTCCCTGACTCGAATCATCGGACATCAGGCGTTGATCAATTGGCCGCCACTTGCTGGTTCAATTGCCGACCTGCGATTTTGGCAACTGCCCGGTAATACGCTGCTCCAACAGCCAACGCTCCTTCATCGAAATCGAACTTACTGGAATGCGCCGGATAGCCTTCCCGACCCAGAACTTGGCTGCCGAATCGGACATAGGCGCCCGGAATCTTTTCCAGGTAATAGCTAAAATCTTCCGCCCCCATATTGGCGGTCTTCAGCGGCAGCACATGTTCCTCCCCAACGGTCTCGGTTGCGGCACGACGCACGAGGGTTGCCATCTCCGGATGATTGATGAGCGGCGGCGTCCCTTCCGTGACGGTGATCTGGATCTTCGCCCCATGGAGCTGCGCGATCGATTCTGCAATACGACGAATCGAGCTCAGTAATTGTCGGCGTACCGTCGGATCTTGGGCTCGTACTGTCCCTTCCAGTTTGGCCTGTCCGGCAATCACATTGGGTGCCGTCCCGGCATGAAACTGACCGACCGACACCACCGAGGGACGAGACGGATCAACCTCACGCGAGACGATGGTTTGTAAGGCCATGATCATGAGGCTCCCGACTATCACGGCATCGATGCTTTCGTGCGGTCTGGCACCATGCGCGCCTTGTCCGATGATCTCAACGGTAAAGTTATCGGAGGATGCGTTGACGGCCCCTTCACTCACCACAATGGCGCCGGGCGGGTAATGGCGATCCAGGTGGCCTCCGAAAATGAGGCCGGCCCCATCGAGTGCGCCTTCCTGGATCATCGCGATGGCGCCGGACCCTTTTTCTTCAGCCGGCTGAAAGATCAATCGCACCGGCGCCGGCAGATCTTTCTCCTGCACAAGCAGTGCAGCAGCACCAAGTAACATCGTCGTGTGTCCGTCGTGGCCGCAGGCATGCATGACTCCGTCATGCACTGAGGCGAACTCAAGACCAGTCTCTTCCTGAATCGGCAATGCGTCGGTGTCGGCCCGGAGCACCACGCAAGGCACCCCGGCAGGCCCAGGAATCTCGGCCACGACTCCGTGACCCGCGACATTGGTGCGGCTTTGAACCCCAAGGCTGTGAAGAAACGTGCTGATGACGCTGGCTGTCCGTGACTCCTGCCAGCTCAATTCCGGATATCGATGCAGATCTCTTCGCACCACCACCAGCCGGTCATAGAGATCTTGAGGAACTAATGGCATTTGGATTCCCTCTCTACTCCAATCCACTCCTGACCGAGCCGCTTCGACAGGACCGCGTGGCGTTATTCTTCCTTTGCTTGGACACCTGGGTGATACGTGGAATACACGTAGATCGGGATGGACAAGTGGCCGAGATGTTTCTCGATCAACGGCTTGACGTCTTTCCAGTCGAGGCCGCCCACACCAGTCGCCAACCGAGGGAGTGCGACACTCTTGATCTTCTCGCTTTCGATCAACTGAGCAAGAGCCTTAAGACAATGATTGACGTTTTCGATCGTGGCTTTCCCCGGTCTGGACCCATGGCTGGGCGCTGGTTCCTGCGTAAAGAGACTCACAATTCGTACGCCGCCGGCACCCGCCCAGGCCCACAACCCCCCGGTCTTTGGCGTGAACGTTTGGCAATAATGCCTGAAATCCTTATACATGGCTGGCCACTGTTCTCTTAGGGCCAATGCCAGGCCGTTTGCATAGTTGTCGTTCGGAGCAACACCGTGCGCGACCATTTCGGTCTTTGACCGTAAGATATCTCCTGCAACTTCCTTCAGCATGAATCCTCCCTTTACGTCCTCTGATGGAATACCATGGCACCCCCAGGGATGCTCTTTCGTCCCTGTCGGAATGCCGTCAATCGTCCTTGCGAATCTTGTTCCCTTCCGTTATGAAGTACGGGGACCGTCCTTGCCCCAGGAGCTCTGTCGTGGTTCACATCAGACCGGCAACCGAAGACGATTTTCCCGCTCTTCTCCAGGTGCAACAGGCTGCGTTTGGCGAATATGCCGGCGTCTACAAACTGAGCGGATGGACGACGGAAACCCTCGAAAGTCTGAAAGACGATGCGAGAGAGAAGCATATCCTCGTGGCCGAGGCAAACGGAGAGATCGTCGGCTCCGTGCGCTTTTGGACGGTGGCCGGCGTCTGCGTGATTCGGTTGCTCTCCGTGAGTCCGGCGTCTCAATCTCGAGGGGTTGGGAAAGCGTTGATCCGTGAGATTGAGCGAGTGACAACCGATGCCCATAAAATTTACGCCTGCACCATGCTGCGTACGGCCAGAAATATTCAATTCTTCCTCAATCTCGGCTACAAAGCCGAAACCATTTTGCCTGACCATTATGACCACCTCGACTTGATCTGTTTTGCCAAATATCGCTGAGTCGAACCCCAAAGGTCTACCCCGGTCGCTCATCAATCCAACAGACTCAGGTTACGGGGTCTTGGCGCAGCGGAACCCATAGCCGAAGTGTCGACCGGACGGTTCTGCATTAAAACGGAACGCGGTGCGTAAAAAATCGGGAACATAGAGCCAGGACCCGCCCCGCACCACTTTAGACTCACCCTTTGTCGGTCCCTGCGGATTCTTCGCTGGGCTCTTCTTGTAATAGTCATGTTCATACCAGTCATTGACCCATTCCCAGGCATTGCCTGCCATGTCATAGATGCCATAAGGACTCTTACCCATTTCGAACGACCCGCCCGGAACTAAGGCGAGATGGTTGTCCCATTCCTTTTTGCCAAAATTCGCGTGGAGCCGAGTCGGTGCTTCGTCACCCCAGGGATAGATACGCCCGTCCGTTCCCCGTGCCGCTTTTTCCCACTCCGCTTCAGTCGGCAGGCGCTTGCCCGCCCATTTGCAAAACGTGGCAGCATCCGACCAATTGATGTTGACGACTGGGCGTTTGCGATGTTGCGCTTGATTCATAATGTTCCAGTCTGAAGGCTCCTCCATGCCCGTTGCCTGCAAATACTTGGCATACTGTCCTACCGTCACCTCATACTTGTCTATGTAGAAGGCGTTGAGATAGATACGATGGACGGGCTTTTCGTCATCTCCCATGGTACTCCCCATGGAAAATTCCCCGGCCGGCACCAGGACCATCGGCGCTTCTCGTGGATCTTCCGGTAGCGCTCCTTGTGCCGACAAGCCGTCAGGCTTCGGACCGACCTTTCGCTGCCCCGGGAGCTTCGTGAGCAAGTATTCATGGATGGGCCGTTGCTCATCGCTGAAACCCAGTTCGTTGGCCTTGTCCAACGCGTTCTGTGCCAATTTCATCTTCTCTGGCTGACCCCGCCCACCGACAAGCAGACCCCTCGCTTCCTCCAGTAACCGCCACACCTTCGCGTCATTATGCAATTGCCAGGCTTTGTGTCTTGGCACTGGCAGACGAGAGACCGTCGATCCACTCGCTATAGAGACATCCAGCTCCAGCTCTATCGCAGTCTCGTAATGTTTTTCTGCACAGACCCAGGATTTCATACCTCGACAAGCCTCTGCTAGGTAGAAATGGGCTTGCTTATTCGACGGATCTTTCAGCAGGCCGGCTTCCAACACACTCCGCGCCTCCGCATACTGTTTTTGTTTCAGCAGAGCTGCACCTTTCGTCGCAAAGTCCTGGTCTCCGACGCCGGTTGCATGCACGACCGTCCCTGAAGCCACAAAGAGGCACAGCAAGATCACTCTCACCAGCAGGTCTCTCATGGGAACCCTCCTCCCCATCTCTATATAGAACCGTGAATTCGGTCTCGTCGGCTGGAGCCTTAACAAGCCTGGACGGCACGGGCAGGCTTACCCCAAAATGCCTACAAGATCAATGCCAGACTATGGCGGCACTGTTGACCTTTTTCCTACCCTCCCTCTCGAAGGCATTTCCTCAGACCCATTCCGGCGCCTCTTCCTGGCTCATCTCACGTCCCCCAAAGAGACTATAGAGTACTGGTAGGACAACGAGCGTCAGCGCTGTCGAAGTGAAGAGCCCCCCGATCACGACCGTCGCAAGCGGCCGCTGAACTTCGGCGCCAATCCCTTGCGCCAGCACCAGCGGCAGGAGGCCCAGCAACGTGGTCATCATGGTCATCACGACCGGGCGAAGACGCAGACTACACCCGGTCAGAATCGCCTCCTCCACCTGCCTGCCTTCATAGCGCAGCTGGTTGATATACGAGACGAGGATGATCCCGTTCCCAACTGCAAGTCCAAACAGCTCGATGAATCCAACGGAGGCCGGCACGCTCAGGTACTGCCCGGTCAACCACAAAGAAACCACACCGCCGATCAATGCAAAGGGAAGATTGACGATAATCAACGTGGCATAGCGCAAAGAATGGAACGCCCAAAACAACAGGAAGAAGACGAGTCCCAGCGTGATGGGCACCACAATCATGAGGCGCGTGTTCGCCCGTTCCATGTTCTCGAATGCCCCGCCCCACACGACGCTGTATCCCACCGGCAGATGGACCTGCGTCGCCATCTTCTTCCTGCCTTCATCCACGACGCCGCCGATGTCCCGCCCGACAACATTGAATCCGATATAAATGCGGCGCTTCACCTGTTCACGGCTGATGCGAACCGGTCCTTCCCGCATTTCGATGGTTGCAAGATCGCTCATTGGGATCAAGGCACCGGAGACGGCCTTCACCCGAATTTCTCCGACGCTCGCGACGCTGTTCCGATACGGCTCCGGAAATCGCAGGATGAGCTGAAACCGCCGCTCACCTTCATAGACCTGCGTCGCCGGCTTCCCACCGATCGCCGTGGTGATGATCTCCTGCACGTCGGCCACGTTGATGCCGAACCGGGCGATCTTCTGCCGGTCGATGTCAATGGTCAGATAGGGCTGTCCGGAAGTCTGTTCGACCTTGATGTCTTTGACACCCTTAATCTGCTGCAGCAAAGACGCGATCTCCTCCGCTTTGTGCCACAGAACGTCGAGGTCGTCGCCGAACAGCTTGATCGCACATTCGGTCCTGATGCCGGAGATTAGCTCATCCACCCGTTCCTGAATCGGCTGGCTCATGAGCACGGAAATACCAGGAATCTCAGCCAATTTTTTCCTAATGGCGTCGGTCAGTCCCGACTGCGTCCTGGCCGTCTTCCAGGTGCTTCGGTCGTGCAAGGTCACTACCGGATCGCTCTCGAATGGTTCTTCAGGCGTATAAGCGATTTCCGGCCGCCCGATTTTGCTCACGGCCATACGAACCTCTGGGAATTCCAACATCGCTGTATGGGTCTGCTTTTCCATCTCGATGGATTCCGGGAGCGACACGCTCGGCAGACGGACGATTTGAGGGGTGAGCGCACCTTCCTCCAATAGAGGGATGAACTCACGCCCGATGAAGGGCACGAGGGTCAAACTGGCAAGCACGATTGCCGTCGAACCGACCAGAACGACCTTGCGATGTTGTAGGGTCCATTCTAATACCGGCAAGTACCGGTGCTTCATCCACCGAGTCAGACGCGTTTCCTGCGGATGGTCTCCGCGCAGGAACAACGACGCAAGTACCGGTGCCAAGGTCAACGTCACCACAACCGAAGCAAGAAGCGCGATCACCAGTGTATAGGCCAACGGCGCGAACATTTTGCCTTCCATGCCATGCAGCGTCATAAGCGGGAGGAACACAACACTGATAACCAAGATCCCGAAGAGAATGGGACGTCCTACCTCTTTGGTGGCTCGCAACACCACCTCGATCGTGTCCTTCGCCTTCAGGCCGTTACTCTGCGCGAGATGGCGATAGACGTTTTCGACCACGACGACCGACCCATCTGCAATCTCGCCGATGGCGATGGCTAGGCCGCCCAGCGTCATCAAGTTGGCCGATAACCCGAACTGTTCCATCACGATGAACGTCACGAGAGGGGTGACGATCAACGTGACAGTCACGACGATGGCGCTGCGGACATGGCCCAGGAAGAAAAAGAAGACGAAGACCACCAGCACAATCCCTTCAATCAAGGCATCGCGTACCGTGTGAATGGCGGCATTCACCAACTCAATGCGGTCATAGAAAGGGATCAGGTTTGTACCGGCTGGAAGGATATTGTTCTGCTGGATATCATCCACCTTCGTCTTGACCGCCTCGACCACCTGACGGGCATTCCCTCCGCGAAGCATGAGCACGATGCCAGCGACGACTTCCCGCTCACCATTGAGCACCACCGCGCCATGACGGACGGCGTGGCCGATACGGACCTCGGCGACATCGCGCACGAATACCGGTGTACCGCCGACTTCCTTCACGATGATGGACTCGATATCATCGACACCCTTGATCAACCCAAGGCCACGAACGATTGACCGGTTGGCATGCCGTTCCAACACGTTGCCCCCAACATTAGCATTGTTCTTCACCACCGCCTCATGGATGTGGTTGAGCGTCAAGTCGTACTTGAGCAGCTTGGCCGGATCGACCAGGACTTGATACTGCTTCACGAACCCGCCCATTCCGTTCACATCGATCACCCCTGGCACACTCTTGAGCAGCGGACGCAACACCCAGTCTTGAATCGTCCGTTGTTCCGTCAACTCCGCCTCCGTAAGCTTGGGATCACCCTCCGCGGCATGCGGCCCATCCAGATAATATTGGTAAACCTCGCCCAAACCCGTGGCGATCGGCGCCATCACTGGCTCAATCCCTGCGGGTAATCGTTCTTTCGCCGCGATCATCCGTTCCAACACCAATTGGCGGGCAAGATAGACATCGACTTCGTCCTCAAACACCATCGTGATCTGGGAGAGCGCAAATTTAGACAACGACCGGATTTCCGCTAAACCAGGCAGGCCGGTCATCTGGATTTCGAGGGGATAGGTGATGAATCGTTCTACCTCCTCCGGCGAGAGGCCCGGCGCGTCGGTCAACACCTGCACCTGTATGTTTGTCACATCGGGGTAGGCATCGATCGGGATCGATTCAAAGGCAATCACTCCGACGACGGACAACAGACATGCCAAGCCGATGACCAATATCCGTTGCCGCAGTGAAAATTCCAGAAGCGAGGCAATCATGGCGTGGGCTCGATCTTATCCCGTTCCATTTGAGATTTGAGTGCGAAAGAGCCCTTGGTGACAACCTGCTCGCCAACCTTGACCCCCTCCAGTACCATGACGACGTCTCCCTCTTCATGCCCTAACTTCACGGGCCGCACCTCAAAGACACTAGGCTCCCGTAGAACAAACACCATCTTGCCGTCAGGCCCGTCTTGGACAGCCGCGAGGGGTACGCTCAACACATCCTCGCTGGAGGTCCCGTACACGCTGACAATGGCGAACATTTCCGGTTTCAACAGGCGATCCGGGTTCGGCACGGTCACCCGTAGGCTCATAGTACGAGTGGCCGGATTAAGCGTATCGCCGATGTAGGTGATCGTTCCCGAAAAAATGGCATGCGGATAAGCGGCCAGGATCACGTCGACTTTCCGGTCTTTTCGGATGTATTGCACGTCCTTCTCCGGTACGTTGCCGATCACCCACACATCAGTGAGATTCGCCACGGTAAACAGCTTCTGCTCGGTCTCAACCACTTCACCCTGCGTGAGGTTGCGTGTGATCACCCGTCCGGCGAACGGGGCGCGCAACGAAACGTCGGCCTTAATCGTATGGTCCCGATCCAGTCTGTCGATCTCGTTTTGAGGCACACCGAGCAGTTCCAGACGGTTTTGTGCTTCACGCACTTCGGCTCGCGCGGTCTTCATCGCGGCCTCACGGCGCAGGAGTTCGGCGAGACTGATGGCCTTGTTTTCGTACAGTTCTTTGGCTCGAAGATACGCCAACTGCGCCTCATGCACCCTCGCCCCAGCTTTCAGGTACTCTCCTTCCGCCACGCCTAGGTCCACACTGTGGAGCATCGCCAACAGCGCACCCTTCTTCACGTCCTGCCCAACATCGACATGGACCTTCACAACCCGACCACGGATCAGGGTCGTGACCTCGGCCAATTCGTTTTGGTTGGCTTGGACGGTTGCAGGAAACTGTCGGTGTAATAGAAGCTCCCCCTGCGCCACCGGCACAAGTTCCAGCTGCATGCGGGATACCTCTTCTGTTGTCAGACGCAACAGCCCTGATTGCGAGGAAAAGGAAGCTTTCTTAATCGTGGTGGTGTCGGCGGACCGGTTCTCGCAACCCAGCCCGACTACGATGATCAGACAGACCATTAAACTGCGAATCAACTCTTGGGTGAATGGTCTCTCGTTGTCCTGCTTCATACGACCGTCAGTCATGAATCATCACTGCTCTCAACCCCTCTTCGCCTTGCGTTTGGTCCTCCTGTCAACTCTCTCGCACGTGGCATGCCCCCTTATAGTCGTTGTTTTCTCCCGGCAAAGTCCGATATTCGTAGCCAATTGCCACGGTACAAGAATGTCGCTGTAGCAAAATGCGACAGACGACCCTCGTACTGTCCCACGTGACTTGAGGGTTGAAGAGAAACCGTTTTGGAAAGGAGTCAACCCGATATGACTGTCCAGCCTCAATTTCCAGATGAACAATCGCCAGGCGGTGAGTGGAAGCGCCAGCCGTATACGTTTCTCGAATGAGTCATGGTCGACGGTAACTCGAGCTATCTTGCCGCAGCTGGGCGTTGTCATCTCTACGTCTCATTATTCTTTGTAGGCAGGAATGTCTTGGCTAGGGTCTGGGCCAAGGTCTTATCAAGAAGATGTTCTTTCTCAAAATTTGTCTAGTCAACTGGACGACTATGGGGACATTCTCCACAATTCCCCGAACCGTGCGTCCCAGTACTGCTCAGACACACTTATTGTCGCAACGTTATGGCTAGCCTCCTTCTCGTGTTGCTCGCACAGGAGTTGCTATTCCCTCTCTCGTAGTCACTATCGTTACTAACCGAAAGGAGCGTTTTATGGACATGTTGTGGATGTTCATGGGAGTGATGGGAATACTCCTCATCGCCGGACTCGTCGTGTACAAAAAGAGTGCGTAACGCGCCATACGAGGAGCTCCAAGACTTCGTCAAGGAAAGAACCTCCAAATCTCTGAGGAGTGCCTTTCTGCGGAAGCTGAAGACTCTAACGTGAACGGTTCTTCCTCTGGCTGGTTGGTGGTGTTTTTCACCTATTCTTCGTCCCTCCGGTGAGTATGCTGCTTATCTTGCGGGGCAGAGTGGCAACGCCGATGGCTGTAAGCACATACTGCGCTGGAGGGGCTCCCTTTACCGAACAATGAGAGTCGAGCACGCGCTCTGATGGATCAGCTTTGTTGAGACACTTCCCTGGAGAAAACGAGCCACCGCACTCCGTCCTTTTGCTCCGGTCACGATCAGGTCAGGCTGCTCAAGGCTCATCACCCGCAAGATTTCTTCAGCCGCCGGTCCTACCCGTGGGATTTGTCTGACCAGATAGCCGGCTCGTTCGAGACTGGCAGCCTCACGCGCGAGTAATTTTTCTCCCGCTTCCTTCACGACCGTATACCGCAAGAAGGGCATGACATGAACCAACAGAATCACGATTGGTTCGGCCTCCGGATCAATTTTCACCTGTTTCAGCAAAAACTGAATGGCCCTACTGGATGATGCCGAGCCGTCTGTCGCCACCAACACTCGCCGAAGGGTTTGCGGTGGTTCCTTGATGATCAGGACGGGAGATGACGCGTGCAGCGCTATCGCCGTCGAGACACTCCCCAACATGAACCGATCGATCGCGTCCAAGCCGCGGCTGCCCACCACGATCAAGGCGGTACCCCCGGCATGCTTCAACAGTGCCTGTGCTATTTGCCCTTTCTCCACACGCACTGACCCATTCAACCCCAGGTCTTCCAACCGCTGCTTCGTTTCCGTTTCTACCCGCTTGGCCCGGGACTCCAAGAGATGAATGGCCTCGCCGACGTCCGGTTCATACCCGGTCACGGTTGGATGCGTGACGAACGGAGTCCGAGCAGAATTGAAATCTATGGTATGAATGGCCATCACCCGAGGTGCGACACGAAAGGGAATCCGCCCCAGCCATCCCAGCGCCCACTCCGAATATTTTGAGCCATCGACTCCGATCACGGCTTTCATCGGCATCCTCCTTATCCACTGTCATGAGGTGTTCTGGAACTTACAGGCGGTTTATGCACATGCCCGGTTCCAGACGCCAGACTCGGTTACGAACGCGGTCCGTGTTGGCCAACGAATGATCAAGCAATCATAATGCCATGATGACACGAAAGCGTGTGCGTTCCATATTCTTGTTTGGATAGAGGGTTCAGAAATTAGAGATTGGCGCACGACTCGACTTTTGGTACAGTGCGAGGCCGCACTGGCACTGTGGATTCATGGATTCCTAGGAGGATGACGGTAAGTATGCGAATACAGACTGGTTGTAGGCCGGCCCGGTCGATGGGGAGTATAGGTGGACTTGTCCTTGTCGGTGTATGTGTGCTGCTTGCCGGTTGTGCGGTGCAGACTGGCTCAACGCGCTCCGAGGTTCCGCACGTCGAGGAAAACTCCTCGGCAGTACTTATCGCAGATGCCTCCCCAACTTCGTCCTCCAGCCTTACAGCCGTTGGCGATCAATCTTCGGATGAGCCGTTTGATCCCTTTGCCGAACCGGGTGAGGAGACCGTTGAGGAATACGATCCCTGGGAGCCAATTAATGCAAAAGTGTTTGAATTCAACCGGCAGTTTGATCGCTGGCTACTGAAACCGGTGGCCAAGGGCTACAACGTTGTCGTCCCCGACCTCGTCCAGGTCGGCATCAGCAATTTCTTCTATAATATTCGCGTGACTCCACGTTTCATGAATAATCTTTTCCAGGGGAAATTTAAAGGAGCCGGTATAGAAGCTGGACGGTTTGTTGTGAACACGACCGCTGGGATCGGCGGATTTTTCGATGTGGCGCAATACCTCAGTCTCGTGACGCCAGAAGAAGATACCGGCCAAACACTTGGATTCTACGGGATCCAGCCAGGGCCCTATGTCGTGTTGCCGTTCCTGCAACCCTATACAGTTCGTGACCTCGTCGGGTATGTCGGCGATATTGCATTAAACCCTGTCTATTGGTTGATGTTCCCGATCATTGAGATCGACGCAATTCCTTCTGTGATCCCCCATTATAATCGGGTGACGACCTCCTTGATCCTGATCACCGCACGGGGAACCGAAATCGTGAATGATCGTTCACTGAACTTGGAAAAGTTTCAAGGGGTGGAGGAGTCGACTCTGGATCTCTATGCAGCGGTCCGTAACGCCTACCTTCAAAAGCGAGCCAAGGCAATTCGAGAATAGCGGATAAGAGCCTTCCTCTCTTCGGTGGTTTTCGTGTGACTTCTCTTGGTATGCCTCGCGAACACTCTCGTGCGAGTGCGTCGAAAGGAAAATCGCACACCAATTAGCTTGCGCTCAGCACACCCAATGCTCGCGCGGCAAAGGTGCATCGGGTGTTGAGCCACTTACAAGATGTGGGGACAAGGTAAAACGATGCCTAGACGCTCTTCTTGTACACGATGATACCGCCGATGAAGATCACGAGCATCACGACCACAAAGATTAAGAAGGTACTATCCATAGCTACTCCTTTCGTCCGGACCAATCACACGATGAAGTAGTACACCACAGCACACTTCCCAAGTCTGAGACCGATAGACATCCTCCCTGAAACAAACTGTTAAGCCTGACACCACAGCGTCGGATGCCAAACGCTAACCCGGCCCCTGGACCTCTGGGAACCAATATCGGCCCCAAATTTAATCTGAAGAAGAGGTACTGTCAACTGGTTTAGACACAGGGTCTAGCATGAGTAGCTTGGAGCAAGGTGAGGGGGAGGGTGAACGTGAGGCTTACGCGATCTGCTGTCTCCAACAAGGGCTATTCGCTTTTCTCGGCATCAGGGAATGGAGAGCTACCTTGAATCGTCGGCAGAAACTATTCCGGCACCTTCCAGTTTGTTACCGTTCTGCTTATGCGAATGCCGTATGAACTGGTATCGTGCAGGATCGCCCGTCGCGTGCGAGCCGGTAAGGCCTCAGGCACTTGAACACCCACCAGGCCGCGCGGCATATGTTTGACAAACATGGTCACGAGATGCGCCGTGCTCCACGCAATTGGCGAGTAAGCGAGTTTTCTGCGCCGCAAGGCGAACAGTGAAGGGAACCGAGCATCCCAACGGATCAGGCAAGGACGCACCCGCTTGTACCCGTAGACTAACACCGCCACGGCAAAGCGAGCATTGTGCAGAATCCCTCCCTGGACCATTCTGATCATCGTATGAGGAGAAGCCGTCGCTGGGAATCGCACCGGGCTGAGACCGCGCGACCGAGTGAGTTTCCCTTGTCGATACCATCGCCGAAGTTGGTCGATGTCGGCCCCGCCGATTTTCGCGTCCACATTCTGAAGATGAAAGACGCGAGGCAAAGTCGTAACTTCGTCTTGGGCGGCAAGAACTACACCGACCAGCCCAATTGGCGGGGGAAACCTGAACCGTTCTCGCTCGCCGAATCGGGCACCGAAACCGAAACGGCCGTCACGATAGACACCAGGGCGCGACACCGCTTCTTCAAAGGAGGTCTCGGCCGACCACTGTGAGACAGGATTCTGAGACGCCGTTTCCTCAAAAAGTCGGACCTCTGCTTTGTCCAGCCGATCAAGTTCAGCTGCGGCCTGCGCAACGAATAGATTCGTCAATCCAGGCGCGACTCCGGCGTGGATGAGCGCCAATCGTCCTTTTTCTCGGAATTGTCTATCGAAGAAAAACTGCTCCGGTCGAAATGGGTGAGTCCTTAAATGTGACGCGGTATCGAGGTAATGGGCGCGCAATCGCAGAGCCGCACGCATGACGACCTTGTTCAAGACAGCCGGGCAGGCATTGATCAGGAGATGGCATCCTTGGGCTGCCTTGACGACACTGCGGAGGTTCCGGGCGTTGACGCGTTGGATGACAATATCGGAGTTTCCGCCCAGGAACTCTCGAGCACGGATAGGATCACGGTCACCGCAAGACACGTAATGGCCTTGCCGCTTAAGCAGCTTGACCACGAGCGAGCCGGTCGCCCCCACTCCCAGAACAAAGACCTTCATGGGTCGGGCACTCTACCATAACCTCCATCCTGGATTTCAGTGCACTCTCATGTTTATGAGGTATCACGCGAGCAGGTGAGGAGGCAGATGTGTTGCCGACAAGACTATACAGGCGTTCAACAAAAAATGACTGGTTTTCAAGAGGTTGGGAACCATGGCCGGCTTTCCAACAATTTCTATAGCAGGGCTGATCGCTGGTATGAACCGACGAAGATTGGTTCACATTCGCAGGATTGAGCTTCGCCAGCCCTGTTATGGTTAGCAGTGAGGACCAGTGCGGTGTAACGGTAGCAAGAGGCAAAACCTGGCACACCGAGAAAAAACAATGAGATTGCCCTCTTGGCAGACTGATTCTGACGGAGTCTCCTAAGACTGCTAGGCAGGGGTCTGAACGTGACCTTGTCTTGAAGATACGTGGGATGGGTCGGTTGTGACCGGGTAGGCCTGAACTGAGTATGTTCTATCTGGATCGAGCGTCACGCGAACCTTTCCTGTCTTGTTCAAGTAATCGATGGCCAAATATACCTGATTCCACGTCAGATCGGGACAAAGCCCAACAACTTCCTCCATCGAACAGCTGGCACCGAATTCCTCCAGCGCATGATAGACGCGGTCTATGATAGCTGAAACCCTCATAGATCCCTCTTCGGCACAGGAGCTTTTCTTTGTGTCAGTCATTTCATTCTCTAAACTAAGTCGGTACCGAACTATACGGAATCTTAACGAGTTCGTACGACTTCTGTGAACTAGGGAAGTTTCTAGAAAGAAGGAGGTATCTTACTAGTGATTAGGTGCGCTTCGCAATGACCTGAAGACCCATCCAGCCAGCTGCCTCCGGTCTAAACCTAGGTCGACACGCTCACGAGGCCTTCAGCGATAGCGTACTTAATAAGCTCGGCGGTGGAATGCAGATTAAGTTCACCCATGATCCGAAACTTGTGGAATTCCACGGTTTTCACGGAAATATTGAGAATGGCGGCGATCGTTTTGGTTCCCTTTCCCTCCGCGACAAGTTGGAGCACTTCTCGTTGTCGCTGAGTAAGGGACGTCACGAGCGGCTTACTTGGTTGCCCATCCGGGGATTGCAGTGTGGCCGCCAACACATCCTTCGTAATCAGCGGAGTCATGTAATGTTGACCTCGCATCACCGCCTGAATCGCTTGCTTCAGCTCCACCGCCGCTGAGCGCTTAATCAAATACCCTGCGGCTCCGGCCTTAAAGGCTTCAGTGGCATAGGTCGGTGTCGCATGCATGGTCAGAAAAATGAGCTTGCTTTCCGGCACCAACTTGGTCAACTGACGTGCCGCATCCAGCCCATTCAGCAATGGCATCGAGATATCGAGCAAGACGATGTCGGGACGGAGTTGCTGAGCCATGTCGACCAGCGTACGCCCATCTTCCACCATCCCAACGACCTCACCCTCGGCTTCGACCAGCTTCCGTAGCCCGGCCAGAACAATGGCGTGATCGTCTGCCATCAAAATACGCGGCCGCTTCATGTGACCTCCACCTCAAAGGGTACCCACGCACAGACCTTCGTCCCTTGGGACGGTCTCGACTGAATTCTGAACACCCCGTGCAATTGCCGCAATCGTTCCTCCATGCTACTCAACCCCAGACCTTGTTCATGGGCGCTCATTTCATCCACGTTAAACCCTTTCCCATTGTCTAGGACGGACAGCCCAAGCCCTTTGGAAGACCCACGAAGCCGGACGGTCGCCTGCGTAGCCTGCGCGTGTTTGACGATGTTCTGGACACTCTCCTGCATCACCCGGAAGAGACAGGTGGCGTGATCGAGAGACACAGCAGTCGGAACCCCGGCAATCTTGAGACGGATCGGCAGACCCGTGCGCCGAGCAACCTGCTGGACATGATCTTCGACAGCCGGGCGCAGTCCGGCATGCTCCAAGAGTGACGGATGAAGGCGGTAGGCGAGGCTGTGCACATCGTCCGAAACCTGTTCCAATCCTTGCCGCAACGTGATCAACGCTTGCGTCAGTTCAGCCGGGACGATCGAAGAATGGTTCTCGAACGACGCGACTTCCAGGACCAAGGCCGCCAGTCGCTGACTCACATCATCATGCAAATCCCGGGCGATTCGTCGTCGCTCGTGTTCTTGCGCCGTCAGGAGCTTCGAGGTCAGCTCCTCCAGCTGCACCTGCTGCCGATGAAGCGCCTCTTCCGCTTGCTTGCGTTCAGTGATGTCACGATTGGACTCCAGCGCGTACTCCTGGCCACCGTACATGACCCGCACATGCCGACTCTCGACGATCAACCGCCGGCCATCCTTGGCGATGTGGGTAATCTCACCGTACCACCGGCCCTCTTGCGCAAGGCGAGCTTCCATCTCTTTGGTTGTCGTCGAAGGGCTCGTGTTGAGCAGGGCGTGACTGCTGCGTCCAATCACCTCATCCGATCGCCATCCATAGAGTTCTTCCGCCCCGCGGTTCCAATACACGATGCCTCCACCGATCTTCCACACAAAAATGGCATCGTGGGATTGATTCAGCAAGTCCGCTTGCTGTCTTAGCAGCTCCTCTGCTTGTTGGCGTTCAGTGATATCGACGGCTACGCCACCCAACAGGGCAGGGGACCCTTTGTGATCAACGATGGGAAACTTGCTGACGAGGGCATGTCGCACTTTTCCATTCTGGATGAACGGCGCGACCGAGTGCATCGGCATCCGAGTCTCCCACACTTTCTTGTCACTTCTCTCGTACTGCTCGGCAATTTCTTCAGGCCACAATTCACGGGCGGTCTTCTCTTTCCAATCTAAACCTGCCAGTAGAGATTCGTGAAAGAGCCGATTGACGTACAGATATTTACCTTGACCGTCTTTGATCCACGCAAAGCCATGCAAATTATCCATAAAGGAAGCAAATTGACGCTCGCTGAGCTTCAGTGCCTCCTCGGCTTGTTTGCGTTTCGTAATGTCGATCATCGCTCCCAAGGTCCGCGTGGGACGACGATCTGTTCCCTCGTTGTCAAACAGCGTCCATGATCGCAAGCTCAACCAACGGATACTGCCGTCGGGCCGCACCACACGATGCTCCATCAGGTTCAGATCGTCACTGACTGAATTATTCGTCAGCTTCATCGCCGTCACAACCGCTTCTCGGTCATCCGGATGGATGAGCGCGAGATACCCTTCGACAGAAGCCGGCTCATCGGGACCGACTCCGTACATTTCTCTCATCACCGGCGACCAGTAGACGGTCCCGGCGCGGTAGTCATGATCAAAAATCCCAAAGTTCGCCAGGCGAATGACCTGATCTGATCGTTCCTCGCTCTCGTGAAGGGCGCGCTTCGCTTCCACACGGGCCGTCACGTCTTCAGTTGCAATCACGATACCGCCGACCGTATCCCCGCTGTACCACGGGCGAACATTCCAGGTGATCCACTGGATGCTGCCATCGGATCGGACGAAGCTGTCTTCATCTGCACTGAGTATTTCTCCCGTCAGACCTCGACGATGGACTTCCTTCCACCATGACGGAAAATCAGGAATCAGGTCATAGTGGGACCGACCCAAAATATCTCCGTAGAGCCCATAATCCTCCATCCAGCGCCGACTCGCCCCCAAATAACGCATGTCCCGGTCAAACATGGCGATCGCGGCAGGGGCGTGTTCGATGAACAAACGAAACCGTTCCTCGCCTTCGCGCAGTGCTTCATTCGCCCGTTTCTGGTCGGACACGTCGATCTGAAATCCGATGAGTTCGAGTGGCGCACCCGCCTCATCGCGAAGCAGGCGGACTTCATCGCGAAGCCAGCGATAGGCCCCATCCTTATGCAGGAACCGGTATTCGTGGATATGACGACCATATTCAAAGGTTCTCGAAAGACCCGCCAACACATACGCACGATCATCGGGATGGATATGACTCATCCAAAAGTCCGAGTGACTGGTGAAGTCTTTCGGGCTGTACCCGAGCTGTTCCACCACGTTCTCACTGACGAATGTGGCGGCATAATCCCCGTCCACCTTACAGGCGTAGAGCACCACCGGAGTGGACGTCAGCAGAAGTTGTTGCCTGGCTTGCACCGTCCTCAATGCCGTCGTGCGCTCGTCGACACGCTGTTCAAGCGTCTCGTTCAACCGGCGAAGCGCCTCCTCGGCCTGCTTGCGTTCTGTGATGTCATTGCCGATCGTGAGGATGCACGCCTTCCCTTTGAGGGTGATCATGTTCGTGGAGATGAGGAACTGTCGGTATTCTCCATTCCTCATCCGCATGGAGACTTCATGATTCCTGACCGCCCCTTCAGCACGAAGTCGATCGACGAGTCTTGCACGGTCGAGAGGGTCGGGCCAGATTCCCAACATCAACGTGGTCTTTCCGATGACTTCTTCTCGACGAAAACCAAAGATCTCGAGACACGCGTCATTGATCTCCAGACAGCGTCCGGTCTCAAGTTCCGTGATACCGATCGGGTGGGGACTCAGGCGAAAGGCTTCGGCGAAGAACTCGTCCTTTGCCGATTTGGCCGACTGTTCCTGCCGATCTCCTGGGTGAAGGACCGGTGAAAGTGGCCTTGCCCTTACCCAACGCTTTTTCTTGATGGCCTTGGGTTTCATGGCGAGAGAATTTAATTCTAGTCTTCTTACGTAGGTCCCGCAAGCCCTCAATTTTGGTCAGGGACGTCTACCTTCAGGCACATGTGAGAACGATCGGAGATCAGCATGCCTCGATGAAACTGTACGGCTCGGCTACCCCAATGGGTTTCCCTGAGACCATCAATATGGGCGGTTTACGGGCCTGAGAAAAGCGATGATGAGGTAAAGAGAGACCGGCTGCCTGACGGCCCATTTAGACATCCAGCCTTCAGAACATGGACGAGCCTGGTTGCTTGACTTTGAGAGGTTTATCGCGCGTCGAAGACTGTTGCAGCTCAGCCAATTGTTGCATGAGTACGCGTTCACGATCCGACATCTCGGTAGGCGTCCGCACCTCCACCACGACAAAGAGATCGCCCTTTCCTTTCTCTCCGACCTTGGGCATGCCTTTCCCATTCAGCCGAAGCGCTGTGCCGCTCTGAGTTCCAGGCGGAATCGCGACTTGCAGCGTCTCTCCTCCCAACCCCGTCACGCGCAACTTTCTGCCGAGCGCCGCATCAGGAAAGGTGATTGATTGAACCATATAGAGATCGTCGCCATGACGTTCGAGCGAGGGATGCCGCCGGATATGAGGACTGATGAGAAGATCGCCTGGAGGCCCGCCGTTGGCGTTCGCCTCGCCCTGGCCAGGCAACCGAATGAGCATGCCGTCGTCGATTCCAGGCGGAACCTTCACCTTCAACGCGTGTGGGAGAAATCGATAGCCGCTGCCCTGACAGAACGGACAGGGAGATTCAACGATCTGCCCCCGTCCCTGGCAACGCCCGCATGTGGTCAAGGTGACCAGTCGTACATCCTTCCTCATCTTCACGTCTTGCTTCTGTCCGCTTCCTCGACAATCGGGACAGGACAAGGGCTTCGTACCGGCCTTGGCCCCGCTACCTCCACAATCCGTACATTTTTCTGATCGTGTGAGATGGATCTCCCGCTCTCCGCCACGAGCAGCTTCTTCCAGCGTTAGCTCGACATCGTAGCGAAGATCCGCGCCTCTCGCCGCATCCGGTCCGGGCCTCATGCGCCGCCCAAAGAAATCCCCAAACATGCTCGACAGATCGCCGAACCGACCTCCAAAGAAATCCCCGAACTGGAAGTCCCGCATGAGGTCGTCTGCCGACCACCGTTCACTTACGCCGGCATGGCCGGTCGTATCGTATTCTTTTCGCTTGGTATCGTCGGACAGCACGGCATAGGCTTCCGCAAGTTCACGGAACTTTGCCGCCGCGTCGGGATCCTTGTTCTTGTCAGGATGGTATTGCAAGGCTAACTGCCGATAGGCATGCTTGATCTCATCGCGAGTCGCGGTTCGATTCACACCAAGCACTTCGTAATAATCCCTCTTCGTGTTGACCTCTGGCACTGGGATGGCTCCTCACCCTCTTAGAGAAGATACACGATCGTCATGCCGTAGCCTCGTGCTTCAATGTCATCTTCTCCTTAATCCATATGGACTCCAATGCGGAGGACCCCAGTAAGGCCCCCAGTACGGTCCCCAATAGGCACCGAAGTATGGATAAGGATGGAACCAGAAGGCCGGCAGCTTGGGAGGCCAAACCGTCAACGAGGCAATATCGATCGTCGGATAGGCATACTCGACCTCGTCTAACATCTGCGTCGTCGAACCGGTCACTTCGCCCACCACCGTGACTCGTGTCCCGGTAGGAATGGTCGCCGGATCGAGAAACTCTTTGTGGAACGCGAGGAAGCGCCCATGGGAATCTGTCAGTCGCCCTTGCGGCTCGTAGTCGCTCGCGAGTGGAAGTTGGAGAACCTCGATCTGCGTTCCGTTCTGTTTAAGCGGCTTGACTGAAAGCACGGTTCCTCCAACCACGACGAACTGACCTTTGTAGGAGAGCGGCGAGTCTTTTATTTGCTGAAATGACACATCTCGCTCGATTTTTTGCTGAAGATCGGGTGGTACAACCGGCACACCGCCGCATCCCACAACCCCTAGGATCGAGAGAACAGCCGCAATTATTTTTGTGACGCTCGTCGCACGTCGAAGATCCATGCAACCTTTGTTCAGCAAGAGGAATGCCTGACCAAAACGCGAGCGAGCTCGCGAGCGGAATCTCATGTGTCACCGGCAGAAGTTTGAGGGAAAGCCGCTCGTACCATGATGGATGGCCTGGACGGAAATTGGGGGAGATTGCCCCAATTTCAGACAACAGCTGCTGGGCGATGGAGCAACGTTCATCGACTAGTCGGATTTTCCTTTTCGCCAAAAAATCCAAACCAGCACACTCGCGACCACAAGCGTGACAATCGCTTCAAACAAGTACTCAGACATCGAGCCACGCACAAGGTGAGAAGCCCTTGGTTCCTTACACAATTCTAAGCGCTTGAGCTCGTACTAACGAGAGCGCTTCGAGAAGCTTGAGAGCAGGCCATCCAGATCTCGCACCTGAATGGCCTGGTCCGCGGGTTCTAAGACCATGAGGATGTCCTGCGTTGTGGCGTTGATGGAGGACACAATCACGTCTGCGGGTCCTCCGCCTTTGGCAATCCTGGGTATCGGCGGCTGACAGAGGCTCACACCGAATACCCCGATCACAACCGCGCACAACCCAATCATGAATCGAAGATTCATACGCTCCGACCTCACACGGTACTAATCGATCTTCACTGAGACGGATTTCTTCTTCGCTTCCTCCGTCTTCGGCATCCGGATTTCCAATACACCGTCCTTGAAGGAAGCCTTGATTTCGTCGCTCTTCACTTCACAAGGCAAACCCACGCTCCGCAAGAACGACCCGTATGACCGCTCACGGCGATAGTAATTGTCCTCTTTCACTTCTTTTTCGTCTTTTTTCTCGCCTTTAATGGTCAAGGTTTCCCCTGCGAGATTGACTTCGACATCTTCCTTCTTCATCCCGGGAAGTTCGGCCTTGACCACCACGGAGTCTTCTTCCTCATAGACATCGAGTGAGGGCATACGCACCGACAACGGACGGAGGGGTAACCAACGGTCCCGTCCGAACAGGTTGGGAAATGGACGCCGCCACATGTCGTCCATGAAACGCTCCATCCAATGCTCGATGTCCTCCACTCGCGACGCGATTTCACTCGGTTTCTTGGTGGCGACGGCTTTTTCTTCTGCTTTGGCCATGACACATCCTCCTTGCTGGGGGTTTGTTGTGGTTTCTATCCTCAGGCGGCGTGATGTCGCCCTTCCTCTCTTTATTATGGACGGATCTCCAACCGATTGATCGCCTTATCCACGCCGAAGACATACCAGGCATCGAACTCGGCCATTTCTTTCTGCGGCGCGGAGGGTACATCGCCTTCCAACGTCACCACGGATCGTTGCGCCATGACACGAATTCGTTCCTCGTTCACAAACGGATCTTTCTTCAAGACGATTCGAACCGCCTTTGCGATCTCCTCATCCGAATCCGGCTGACTCGGGACGACTTCCATCCCATTGATGACATCACGGCTCCCTGGAACCCACCAGGCCAACACCCCGGCCAACCGCTTCTGCGTGAGCCCGGTCACATGGTCGTCGAGCAACACGACCCCGTCGTTTACGGAAACCCTGATCGAGCCATGAGGCTCGTTGGTGACCTCTCGAACGGTTTCCAGTTGTCCCTTGCGGATTAGGCGGATCGTGCAATTCATGAGGGCGGTTTCCTGAAGCAACGCATCACGTACCGCATCCAAGATCGCTCCGTCTCCCATACGTGTTGCCGGGGTGACGCGGAGGCGGTCGATAATCCCGGTGACGCCCTGCACCGCGATCGCCAACTCCAGGCTGAGCTTTTTCGCGGCAACATGTTCAACCTCGCCTTCCAGGGTGAGGACCCCGTCGCTAAATTCCATCCCAATCGGACACTTGTGCAAGTTAATGCGCGGCTCCCGCTCGAAGGCGGCACGCACTTCTTTTAGAATCCGATCTCGTTCTGACACAGCGGTGGTCTTCATGTGGGTTACCGCTTACGCAGGTCTGCACTCTCCCTCACCAATGACGATGCTCAGCAATGACGATGCCACACACTTCACCATCGCAAAGTCCTTGATGGTTTAGGCTGAAGTAGGATCGCCAGTTGTACCGAGAAATTTCAGAATGGGGTTGAAGTGGGGACTAATTCCCCACACAAGTTCGTTCCCTTGCTGCAGAACGCCACGTTTGTGTTGACTGACTCCTAGAGGAATCGCCTGCTGATTGTGTTGCCTCACGGCACGCACGATGCACAAGAAATTAAGAGGCGTGGTGTGGACTGTGACTCTTCCTCTCTTAGACATTCGCAATCTGACCTTCACGGCGGGCGATCAGAGGATTCTCGATCGACTCGGTCTTACAATCGACCCGGGAGAAATCCATGCTCTCCTCGGAGCGAACGGCTCCGGCAAGACCACCCTTGCCTACCTGCTCATGGGTTGTGACGGCTATGTGCCGACGACGGGTACCGTGATGTTCAACGGTGCGGACCTTCTCTCACTTAAGACGCATGAACGAGCGAAGTTGGGCTTGACCCTCGCCTGGCAAGAACCGGCTCGGTTCGAAGGCCTCACGATCCGCGAGTACCTGACCTTGGGCCGTACCTCGCTCGATCCAGAGCCGGCGCTGCTCCAAGTCGGCCTGGACCCCGATCGCTACCTGAATCGGCGAGTTGATAAAGCCCTCAGTGGAGGCGAGCGTCATCGAGTGGAGCTCGCCTCCGTCCTGTCGATGAAGCCGACGCTGGCCATCCTTGATGAGCCCACCGCCGGCATCGACATGCTCTCGATCAGTCATATTATCAACGTCATCCGCGTGCTCAAGGATCACGGCGGGGCGGTCTTGCTTATCACTCATCAGGAAGAGGTCGCAGCGATTGCCGACTCGGCTTCCCAATTGTGCAACGGCCGGATCATTTTTTCCGGCGATCCCGCCCATGTCATCGAACACTTTCGCGGACGGACGTGCGTCCGATGCGATGGAGAGGTCTGCGGATATGTCCGAACTTGACGAACTCGCTCGTGTCTTGCCGATGGTCGGAGCGGAGCCGACAATCCTCGCTGATGAGCAGATCGCGCATGTCGTCGGACACGGCCATCGCATCCTGAGCCGACGGTCTGTACCAGGTCTCCAACTGGATGTGGAAGAAACTCCAGAGGCGCTCGTGGGGAAAATGACCATTCAAGCGGGCGTGACCATCGTGCAGCCCATCCACATGTGTTTCGGCCTGGCCCATCCGACGGGCAGTCAACGCATTCAGATCGACGTCTTTGTCGAAGAGAGGGCGACGGCACGCGTGCTCTCCCATTGCCTTTTCCCTGTCGCCACCGCCGCAGAACATCGCATGCAGGCCACGATTGCCGTCGGCCCCGGCGCGTCCTTAACCTACACGGAAGGCCACTACCACGGCCCTCACGGCGGCATGCTGGTGCTCCCTCATGCGACTGTGAAGATCGGGAAAGGCGCGAGGTACTTCTCCGACTTTTCGCTGCTATCCGGTTCGGTGGGCAATCTCGACATCGATTATCTTGTCGAAGTGGAAGAAGACGGCATCGCCGAACTCACCGCAAAGATCTTCGCTCACAGGACCGATCAGATCATGCTCAAGGAAGCCGTCATTCTTCGAGGGGAACGCTCACGGGGTCTGATCAAGACGCGCGTGGTGCTCGAAGACGAAGCCCGTGCAGAAATCACCGGCATCACTGAAGCCCATGCACGAGGAGCCCGCGGTCACGTCGATTGCATGGAAGTCGTGCAGGGCCGGGCACATGCCAGCGCGATCCCCATCGTGCGGGTGTTTCACCCGGAAGCAAAGGTCACCCACGAAGCGGCCATCGGCAGTGTGAATAAGAAAGAATTGGAAACGTTGATGGCGCGTGGGCTCACACCGGAGCAAGCGATAGAGATGATCGTGAGCGGGATTCTTCGGTGACAGGTCGTCTTACTCCACACCTTGATCCATCGCTCGACGCAGAACGCTCGCGCTGTGTCTGATCACGAACCGGTGCGCACATGGAATCGTGGTTCCAGCGCCTTTAGATTCTCCATGATGCCGGTATACTCCAATTCCGCCATGGGCAGCATGGCCGCGCCGAAGAACCCTTGGCGTCGCATGCCGATGGCTTTGTCGGAGACGGTGTCCCGCACTCGGTTCCAGAACGGATGGGCAAACGTGTCCGCCGGTTCGGTAAACCGTCCGTCGTGCATCGCGAAGGCGGCACAGGTGATCACCGGAGGGCCATCGAAGTAGCTGATGCCCGACTGAAGCGGGACCGGCATCAAGGGCATCTGGTGAGAGCCACGCATACCACCTGCCACATACGGACCGACGGCATAGGGCGCGATGACTTCACCCGTTGCCGGGAAGTCCTTCTGAACCCGCACCAGCATCACCGGGTCGTCCTTGCCGGTGTACTTCCCGGCAATGTTATGCAGCCGTGAGGTGGATGCCACCACGGCTTGTTCCCCGCTGGCGACGGACCACACCGATTCCACGACGTACCGTTCGGTGTCGCGCAGCAGCGCGGCGATTTCGTACAGTTCTTTCCGGGTATTGAGCTCGATGATCCGGTCACCTTCCGTATGATTCACATCCATGATGACGAAGCGAAAGCCTTGCGCCATGCTGGGTGCCAGGATCAAGCCCGGTGTATTCATGGGATCTGCAAAGGCCATATAAAGCGGGAGATTAAAGGCGCCGGGATCGGTCTTGTCGGCCGCGAAGAAGAGAAAGGGTTCATTCGGCCGCTCGTTGAATTCCATCTCCGCCACTGCCGGTCCCATCCCCCGCACATTGCCTGAAAAGGCGTCTTTCAACAGGTCCTGACCGGCACCGTACAGCCCCTGCTGTTTGGCCACGGCGGTCCCGGCGAGGAACGCATCCCAAGCCAGTTTATGGACGGCTTCGTGTCCCGCGCCATGCTTGTGGCTCATCAAGATTGCAACATCGTCACCGGTACTGCTGACATAGTGGTCGATCAACAGAGCCGAGCCATGCTTGGCGATATGATTCCGAACGCTTTCCAGCACTTGCCGCGAGGGACAAATATGACCGCCGATCGAACCGATATCGGCTTTGATGATGCTGAGGGTAACTTTCATGGTGATACTCCTCTTCTGGAGAACAATGAGCGTAGTTCTTGCCTGAATATAAACTGAGCAATCCCGATGCCACAGCGCTCATAGACGATTCGTTCACAGATTCCCATGGTTTGGTGTATGGAGATTTAAAGCACAGACATCCGATGGCTGGGGTAGGCGGCTACAGAGATGCATGGTTCGATGAGGCAAGATGCAACAGTGGGAGAAGCTTTGCACCAGTCTTGTCCCAGGGATACCCACGCCGTTGACTCGTAGACATCACATGAAATTGGATTAACACTCGCATGACCTTGCGCCAGGCCACCAGCGCGATGCTGACCATCGACGGCTCCCGCTATTCCGGCAGCGGCACCATTGTGCGGCAGGCTGTCGCCTTCTCTGCCCTTACAGGCCGGCCGATCCATATGGTCAATGCGAGGGCTAAACGAGACAAGCCGGGGTTACGCCCACAACACATCCGCGTCGTCGAGGCCATTGCCGAGCTTGTCGATGGAAGAACGGAAGGGCTTGCCCACGGTTCGCAGGAATTCACATTCCAGCCAAGCCAGCTCAAGACCGGGAGACACTACCATTGGGACATTGGCTCTGCCGGCTCGACAACCATGCTGGCTCTCGGCATCCTGCCGGTCCTGGCCTTTGCCGGGTCACGAGTCACGGTCGAATTGCACGGGGGCCTGTTTCAGGACTTTGCCCCTTCGGCTTTTCATCTCCAACACGTCTTACTTCCCCTAGTTCGAGACATGGGGTTCCGCGCTGAACTCGAGATCGCCCGTCCCGGCTATGTGCCGCGCGGAGACGGCATACTCCGCCTAGTCGTGACACCCCTCACTCAACCTTTCCGTGCGGTCACAAAGGAAGAGGCTGGGCCGGTCACCAAAATAT
>JAOUHJ010000002.1 GCA_029865225.1 Nitrospira sp. | reverse complement strand
GTGCCTCGAGCGCGGTGGCCAGCAATGTAGGGAGTTGTCGGTACGAATCTGGGCCGGCGAGGACGTCGACGATGGGTTCCTTGTCCGCGAGGTCGGTCTTTAAGTTCTGGGCCATACACCCAAGCACACCGACGACGAGCGGGCGTTGTTTCTTGACCGCTTTCAACTCCGAAAGATGGGCGTAGATCTTATTATGAGCATTCTCCCTGATGGCGCAGGTATTGACCAGCAGGATATCGGCACGCTCACGGTCTTCCGTGAAAACAAAGCCTTGCTGCTTCAGCAATGAACGAACCAACTCGCTGTCGGACTCGTTCATCTGGCAGCCGAAGGTTTCGAGATGAACGTGAGGGAGGGTTTTCAGACTCATGGCATTGCCATCGCGGTGTGTCTTGGCTGGGTTGAGACGATATGGCCGAATGTGTATCGGTCTGTCGCGGCGGTGATCGTTACCGGCATGATTTGATTCCGAAGGTCTCGGTCGCCTGTCACCGCTACTTTTGTGAAGTTCGGAGTCGTGCCGAAGCGATGGGAATCCTTTCCACTGGATTCGAAGAGGACCGGGAGCGTTTTGCCGATCTGCCGGTTGTGAAAGGCGAGACGCTTGGTGCGATCAAGGTTTAGGAGAATATTGGTGCGCTTTGTTACTGTTGCCGAGGAGACTCGCTCCTTAATCCGAAGTGCCGCAGTCCCAGGTCGAGGTGAGTAGGGAAACACATGGAGATAGGAGAAGGGGAGGTCAGTCGCAATGGCCACCGTGTTTTGGAAGGCCGCTTCCGTCTCACCGGGAAACCCGACCATAAGATCGGTTCCAAGTCCGAGGTCGGGAATCTTGGCGAGAGCCGTTTCAATGAGTTTGCCGTAGGTTTTGACCGTATGCCGCCGATTCATGGCCTCCAAGATTGTGTCGTCGCCGCTTTGTAACGGGAGATGGAGATAGGGGCAGAACTTTTTTGATGATGCCAGAAGATCAAGGAGTTCCTCCGTCACGGTGGTGGGTTCAATCGAGGAGATACGGATTCGCTCAAGATCGGCGACTTGCTCGAGTCGCCGAAGGAGGGAGCAAAAATCCAGCCCTTGCTGAGTATACTGGCCGATGTTCACGCCGGTGAGCACAATCTCTCGATAGCCTCGATCCGTCAGACTCTCAGCTTCAGATAGAATGTCTTGAAATGTTCGGCTACGCTCATGTCCTCTGGCAAACGGAATAATGCAAAAGCTACACATGGCGCTACAGCCGTCTTGTATCTTGAGCAGGGCGCGGGTTGAATCCGGTTCCACAAAGTGCGGAAGGTCGAAGTCGCCTCGCGACATCGTTTTTGTGTGGTGAATCTCGGCAGCCGACCGCTTGCGTAATTCGTGAGCAGCGGGAAGATAGGCTGGGAGGTCGAGCTTGAACTGATGCCCGACAATGAGATCGATTCCGGCCTGCTGTTTCAGGGTTTCCACTCCGGTTTGTGCGTAGCAGCCAGTGACGGCAATAAAGGCATGGGGGGAATGTTTGAGGGTCTTGCGAATGAGATAGCGTGAGGTCCGTTCCGCATCTTCCGTCACGGCACAGGTGTTGAGCACAAGGAGGTCGGTCGGCTGGCCGAACTCGACCAACTCGAACCCCTTCCGTCTGAGCCCCTCCCCGAGGATCGAGGTTTCGGCTTGATTCAGGCGGCAGCCAAGCGTATGTAGAGAGGCACGGCTCGCGAGCATAGCGATGGTATTATAGGGAGTCTGTGTGCGGTCCGGCAAGGTAGCCTGTGGATGCCGATGCTGCCGTCCTCGGGCGCGAATTACCGTAAACCTGTGTGAAAGAGACCGATTCAAGTCGTTGGGGGGACGGTGAAGCTCTTCGGTCTGCAGAGTCTTGGTTTCGTGCTTGCTTGCTTGCTCTGGAGCCATCCCCTGCCAGGATGGAGTACAGATTCTCTCCCTACAGAACCCGATCTTAATACGCGTATCGATGAACTATACGACCATGAGGCTCGGCTCTTCATCATGCTCTATTCTCTTCATGGAAACGGTCAGATCGACTACGTGACGGCCCGACTGGTTCAGGACTACTCCCGCAGCAGCTACGGCAATCCCATCTACCAGACCGAATCCCAACCTCTGTTCTATTGGTGGAACCACACCATGTGGAACGATCCGGAACAGGACGGGGTCAACGGCAACGAGAGGGTCTATCAGGAAAACACCGAGTTCGACCTCTCGAGATACAAGCCTTGTCTCTTCAATGGCCAACCCTGTTAGCAGGCCGTTGAAAAAGACCGCCAGCGGCGTTCTCGCGTCGCTCAAGGTCTCAACGTACCAACCGTGTACGCCTCGACCTTTCGCTCACTGCGGCCTTGCTGGACGGCCTTTTTGAACGGCCTGCGGGCTCTTAGCCATGGTGTATGAAAGCTCTGAGTCCTTGTCTTGCCACACAGATCAAGTTAGTTTCTCAGTATCCTATCAGTTTCCATGCTGACCGTGAGTCTGCTCCCGCGCGTTTTCTGATTCTGCTGAGATGTGATGGGAGGCGATGGTATCCTGCGTTCCAACTGAGGGATTGTTTGCTGCACACAAACCAGTCCGACTCCACACGCTCTCGCACGAGTGAATTCTTGTGACACAAGGGTCGTTCAGTTTTGCTTCGTTATTGAATCGGCGCCTCATCGTGATGCTGCCGTTGGGGTTCGCCTCTGGCCTGCCACTTGCGCTTACCTCCGGGACCTTGCAAGCTTGGCTGACGGTTGAGGGGGTCGACCTCAAGACCATCGGCATTTTCACGCTGGTGGGGCTTCCCTATACTCTCAAGTTCCTCTGGGCGCCTGTCATGGATCGTGTGGTGCCGCCTTGGCTGGGGAGGCGACGCGGATGGATGGTTTTGACGCAACTCTGCGTGGCGGTCGGACTCTGCCTAATGGCTCTCACCAATCCCAAGATTCATCCCGGATGGATGGCGGGCTATGCCCTGCTCGTCGCATTTCTTGCCGCGTCTTTGGACATCGTCTTCGACGCTTATCGTACGGATACACTCCAGCCTCATGAGCGAGGGTTAGGCGCAGCCGTGTGGGTCAACGGCTATCGAATCGCACTCTTGGCCTCCGGGGCCGGCGCGCTGGCGCTGGCCGACCTTGTCGGTTGGCAGATGACCTATGTGGCGATGGCGGCCATCATGATTGCGGGGGTGGTGATCACATTGATCAGTCCCGACCCGACGCGCGTCGCTGACGCTCCGAAAAGTCTGAAGGAAGCTATTGGGGCACCACTGGCGGAGTTTTTTTCCAGGCCTACAGCATTAGGGTTCTTGGCCGTGATCGTTCTCTACAAGCTTGGAGACGCCTTTGCGTCGGCGCTCCAGACCGCCTTTCTCATCGGCGGGTTGGGATTTTCCTCAACCGAGGTCGGTGCCGTGAAGGGGGTCGGGATTTTTGCCACGTTGATAGGAGCCTTTATCGGCGGACTCTTGATGACGAGGTCCGGACTCCTGCGCTCTCTCTTGATCTTCGGTGTCCTACAAGCTGTTTCAAATCTGGGATTCGTCGTGCTGTCGCTAATGGGCAAAAGTCAGGCTATGCTGACGACGGCCGTCGTGATCGAGAATGTGACGGGGGGAATGGGTACGGCAGCGTTCGTAGCCTTGGTCATGTCGCTCTGCGATCCGCGGTATACGGCCACACAGTTCGCGCTGCTATCGTCGCTAGAGGCATTGGGTCGGGTGTTCGCCGGCCGTCCATCGGCGGATCTTGTTGAGATGGTTGGGTGGACGCAGTTTTTTGTTCTGACGGTGGTTGTCGCGCTACCTGGCCTCTGGGCCGTCTGGCGAATCCGGCGTTCTATTGAACCGGAACGGAAGACAGTCGCTCACGCCTCCGTTGCGGAACCGGTCGCTTCACCGATTTCAGAACAACTATGACGACAATCTCCGTTGCAGGAAGAGGACGAAGATCATGAGAGTCGGAAGTGGAGCGAGGATGAACGGCACCAGCCACAACCAGACATTCTTGCCGCGGACGCGCGCTTGGTCGATCATCCAGACGAAGAGCCAGACCAGCAGGCAGGCATAGTTCAAGATGATCCACTGCGTGGTGTGAGTCTTGAGGACGCTCGTGCTCTCCGAAGGGCCCTGGAACAGGAAGATGGCTAATAGCAGTACAAACGAGCCTAACAGGCCCCCGATGAGTTTTTTACTCCAGACGAACATGACCGCCTCCTGGCTCAAAGAATGTGGGTGCGAAACCGGGGTAAGCTAATTGTCAGGCCGCCGTTTGTCAAATCGGCAAATCGGGTTGGCGTTAACCAGATCACAAATTGTGAGAGGAAAGGTCCCGAAGCAGTCATGAGTCTTCTTCGCCTGAGCGTGATCGTCGTTATCCTTGCCGGAGCGGTCGGTTTGGCATGGTCCAACCCGACTATGGACGACTATTTGGGCTTCGTTGAACGGGAATTGGGGAACGTGATAGACCGAATGGACCAGGGCACACCGACCCGGGAGCAACAATTCATTCGTCAGGTGTTTCGGTCGCAAAGTAAGAAGCTACTTGAATCATTCGTTCGGCCGAATACGGCACGACGCAATTGGGGTGTCTTGAGCTACTTTGAAACGCACGTGGCGGACACGAACGTCGTCGTCCTTGGTCTTGGTGGCCAGTTCGTTCCCCTTCAGGGCGTGGAAGAGGCCGCACTAAAAATCGGCCGAATGGCCTTTTAGAAAGAAAAAATGGCTGGGGTCATCTGCGGTGGCCTCTTATATCGACTTATTTTTGTGGATAACCTCGCTGAGAAATGCCTAAACTAGGCTGTGAGATTCGCGATTCAACTATTCACAGCCTTTCCCTCCTGTTCCCAAAGATCCACAATACTTGGTGTTGACAAAAAAACATGCTAGCTATATGTAGTTGACTGCTGGTGACAAACACATTTTATGCAGTGCAAATGACAACGAACGGCAGCACCCCACAATCCATTGCCTACCAGAGGGAGGACCACCGTGAAAATTGATCGGAGATTTACTCGTCGCGGAGTGAGCCCCTACGAGGGGCTGCCGTTCGTGAAACGGTCGTCCGAGATTCGCAACCCCGACGGGTCCACGGTGTTTAAGCTCGAAAATATCGATGTGCCTGAGACCTGGTCTCAGTTGGCCGTCGACATTTTGGCACAAAAATACTTCCGGAAGGCCGGAATTCCCCAGTGCGATGAGAACGGCCAGCCGCTTGTCGATTCAGACGGCAAGCCGGTGCTCGGGGGCGAGCGGGATGCGCGTCAAGTATTTGAGCGCATGGCGGGGTGCTGGACCCACTGGGGCAAGTCCCACGGGTATTTTAAGACCCCTGAAGACGCCGAGTCGTTTCACGATGAAATGTGCTACATGCTGGCGTATCAAATGGCCGCGCCCAACTCTCCCCAATGGTTCAACACCGGCCTGCACTATGCGTATGGTTTGTCTGGACCCGCTCAGGGGCACTATTACGTCGATCCCCAAACTCGTGAGGTGGTCAAAGCCACCAACGCGTTCGAACATCCTCAGCCCCATGCCTGTTTCATTCAATCGATCGAGGATGATCTCGTCAATGAAAACGGGATCATGGACCTCTGGGTTCGGGAGGCCCGCTTGTTCAAGTATGGCTCCGGAACCGGGACGAACTTTTCAAAACTGAGGGGAGACGGTGAAGGCCTTTCCGGCGGCGGCAGGTCGTCGGGGCTTATGTCCTTCCTCAAGATCGGGGATCGAGCGGCAGGGGCGATCAAGTCCGGCGGGACCACGCGCCGCGCCGCGAAGATGGTCTGTTTAGACCTCGACCATCCGGATATCGAGGAATTCATCGATTGGAAGGTCGTCGAAGAACAAAAGGTTGCGGCGATGGTTACGGGTTCGAAGATCTGCGCGCAGCGCCTCAATGCGGTTTTGAAGGCCTGTCATACGGTCGACGGTGACGGGGCTCTCAGGCTGGATCTTGATCACAAAACGAATCCGGTCCTACGCGAGGCGTTGACGTTGGCCCGTCGTGATCTGGTGCCCGAAGCCTATGTGCAACGGATGTTTTCGTACGCGCAACAAGGGTTCACGCACTTTGTCTTTCACGAGTACGACACTAATTGGGATGGCAAGGCGTATCAGACGGTTTCAGGCCAAAATTCGAACAACAGCGTCAGAATTCCCAATGAGTTTTTTGCCGCACTCGAAGCCGATGGCGAGTGGCAACTCAAACGCCGCACAAACGGCAAGGTGTGCAAGACCGTCAAGGCCAGGGACCTGTGGGATCGGATCGCCTGGGCAGCCTGGGTTTGCGCGGATCCTGGAACTCAATACGATACCACCATCAACGAATGGCATACCTGTCCGGAAGACGGTCGGATCAATGCGTCCAACCCCTGTTCCGAATACATGTTTTTGGACGATACCGCTTGCAATCTGGCTTCTCTCAACCTCACCAAGTTTTACAGCGCGGACGGGCAGTTCGAATTAGAGCATTTCCGCCACGCTGTTCGATTGTGGACGATTGCCTTGGAAATCAGCGTCTTGATGGCTTCGTTCCCGAGCCGCTCGATCGCCGAAAAGAGCTATCAATTCCGGACGCTGGGGTTGGGCTATGCGAATCTCGGCACCGTGCTGATGCGGTTGGGGGTTCCCTATGATTCTCCCAAAGCGGTGGCGATTTGTGGCGCCATCACGTCCATCATGACCGGGGAGGCGTATCGTGCTTCGGCTGAAATGGCTGCCGAATTGTCGCCCTTTCCTGGCTATGCAAAGAATCGGGAGCACATGCTCCGCGTGATCCGCAACCACCGGCGGGCTGCATACCAGGTTCCCCATACCGAATATGAAGGTTTGACGATTGTTCCGATGGGAATCCGTCCCGAACACTGTCCTCCGGACATGCTGCTTGCTGCTCGAAGGGCTTGGGACCATGCGCTTGAGCTCGGGGCGGCTTATGGGTACCGCAATGCACAGGTAACTGTGATCGCTCCGACCGGCACGATTGGGTTGGTCATGGATTGTGATACCACCGGGATTGAGCCTGACTTTGCGCTGGTGAAGTTCAAGAAGTTGGCGGGTGGAGGGTACTTCAAGATCATCAATCAAAGCCTGCCACCTGCGTTGAGCAACTTGGGCTATACGGACCAACAGGCCCAAGATATCGTCCGCTACTGTGTCGGTGCGCAGACGCTCAAAGGTGCACCCTTTATCAATCATGACACGTTGCGCCAGAAGGGATTCGACGATGCGGCTTTAGATCGACTCGAGTCTGGGTTGCGGCAGGCGTTCGAAATTCAGTTTGCCTTTAATAGATTTATTCTGGGAGAAGCCTTTTGCGTGGAACAGCTCGGTCTCACCGAAGGGCAATTCAATGAGCCGAATTTCAACATGCTGAAGGCGCTCGGCTTTACGCAAGAAGAGATCGCTGCCGCGAACGATTTCTGTTCTGGGACGATGACGGTGGAAGGTGCGCCGCACTTGCGTGCCGAACATCTCGCGGTATTCGATTGCGCCAATCGATGTGGTCGAATCGGACGACGCTCCATCGCCGTCGATGCCCATATCCGCATGATGGCTGCGGCGCAGCCGTTTATCAGCGGTGCGATCAGCAAGACTATCAATATGCCGGCCGAAGCCACCGTGGATGAGGTCAAGGCGTCGTATCTGCTTGCCTGGAAGAGCATGGTAAAAGCAGTGGCGTTGTATCGTGACGGGTCCAAGCTGAGCCAGCCATTGAGCGCATCGACCGACAGCGGAAAGGCCATCGAAACCACTGCCGGTATCGTGGAGATGGCTGAAAAAGTGACCGAGCGAGTACTCGTGCGGTACCTTGCCAAACGCCGCCCACTGCCGAGTCGGCGCAACGGGTACACGCAAAAGGCGATTGTCGGCGGACACAAGCTGTATTTGCGAACCGGTGAATATGAGGACGGGACCGTCGGGGAAATCTTTTTGGACATGCACAAGGAGGGGGCGGCGTTCAGAAGTCTCATGAACTGCTTTGCGATCGCCATCTCGCTTGGGCTTCAGCACGGCGTCCCGCTGGAGGAATTCGTTGAAGCCTTCGTCTTCACTCGGTTCGAGCCGAACGGTCCCGTCAAACTGAATGATCGGATCAAGATGTCGACCTCGATCATCGATTACATCTTCCGCGAACTTGCCGTCACCTATCTCGATCGGTATGATCTGGCGCAGGTGAAAGAAGAAGATCTGCGCATGGATTCAATGAAGAAAGACGATATGGACCCTGAATGCTTCGAGGAAGAAGCCGACCTCGACGCATTGGCTAAATCTTCTGTGGTGACGGAACACCTTCCGATTCGCCGAAACGGCGGAAAGGGAAATGGACACGGAAATGGGTATGGGATTGCTCGACAAGTGGAGCTGGTGCATGAGACATTGACCCTGACGGAGATCCAAAGCGCCAAAGACGCCAGAGTCAAAGGCTATGAAGGTGATCCCTGTCCGGAATGCAAACAGTTCACCATGGTTCGAAACGGCACCTGTCTCAAATGCGTCAGTTGCGGTGCAACAAGTGGATGCTCATAAGGGAGTGAGACCATGCAGAGTAAATCTCCATCATCGTGCATCTGCTGTAGAAAACGGCGATTTCAGCGCAGGCGATTCGGTACGGCGGCGCTTGCGATCCGACGGGTCAGGACTCGAAAATTTTTCTCAAAACCGATAGACTCTTATAGGAATTGTGAGCATCGGAGGGGATGGTCTCCGTTGCAAGTGACTCGTTTAGCGAGGCGCAGACGGTTTTAACGGCGAAGAGTCCAGAGGAGTTCGGCTATGCCGGTCGCGACGCAGCTTGTCATCAGTGGTCAAAGTAAACCAGGTGCTCTGGCTAGAGTGACGGCCGTGCTTGGCGAAGCTGGAGTGAACATTAAAGCATTTTCAGCCCCGGAAGTGACGGGCGCGGGAAAGTTGCGCTTGCTGGTGGCTGATCTGGATGGCGCTCGCGCGGCTCTTCGCTCGGCGAAGATCAAGTTCGGCGAAGAAACGGCCCTGCTGTTGAGTCTTGAGAACAAGCCTGGCGCATTGAGAAAAGTGGCCGAACTGTTGATGAAGAGCCGGATCAACATCAAGTGTGGCTACTGTACGCCCTCACGAGAAGGGAAACGGGCGCTCGTCGTCCTGACGGTTTCCAACACCGACAAAGCGCTGACCATTCTCCGCAATCAATCCCTCGACGAGTTTTGACCCATGCGGCCGTCGCCGCACACGGGTATTGCTTCGACGATTATCCTCATAGGCCTTGTTGGGGGACTTCTCGCGCAAGGCTGTACGGGACCGTCCCGTCAGATCAATCGATTCCCCGGATATCCAATAGGCGTAGTGGAGCGAGGTGAGGCCTCGTGGTATGGCCCAGGTTTTCATGGAAGCAAGACCGCGAATGGGGAGCGGTACGACATGCATAAACTGACGGCTGCGCATCGAACACTGCCGCTCGGGTCTGTGGCAGTGGTTCGTTCCTTGACCTCTGGGCGACAGGTCACGGTCAGGGTGAACGATCGAGGGCCGTTCGCGAGGGGGCGGATCTTGGACCTTTCATTAGCCGGCGCTCGGGCACTGGATATGGTGACGAACGGAACAGACCGAGTCGAGCTTCGAGTCATTGATTATGTCGCCCAACCGGAAGGAATGGGTCCGTTACGAGTTCAAGCTGGAGCATTTGCAGACTATGAGAACGCACGGGCGTTGTTGGCGCGAGTCCGGCGAGACTTTCCGGACGGACGGATCATCCACGTCGATCTCCCCGAGGGACGCCGTTACCGTGTTCGGTTGGGTCGGTTCCAGACCGAGTCGGAGGCGCAGCGGTTTGCAGATCGGTTCACTCGAACGTTTGGCCTTAAATCATTAGTTATTCGAGACGATGGCTAGACTGAGAGCAAGGGGCTGAGCTGAAGGATTTGAGCCAACTCCTGCAACAATGTTGTTTCGGAAGTATTTGATTTTGCAGTAACGTTTTTCGAACTGCTTGCCTGCTTTTGATCCCTATGGTACATGTAGCTACTGTGACTCCTATGTTAAATCGTTCGGTCATTCTAATCTTAAGATCCTCTGAAGGGTGGACGAAGAGATATCCTCTGGGAGACACCCGGCTTCTCATCAAGCCAGCCATACTGGTTCAGCGTCCCTAATATAAGACGGCGATGGACATCCTCATCCTTTTAGGGTTGATAGGGTTATCCGCCATTATTTCTACTGCCGAGATCGGCTTCTTCTCGGTGAACGAAACACGTCTGAGAGCGTTGGCTCAAAACGGCAGCAAACGCGCCGAAAAAGCGTTACAGCTCAGGAGCGACCCCCAGCGGCTGTTTTCGACCATCCTGGTGGGCGATCGTCTGGTCAGCACGGCCATTCCCATGTTTGCCACCTTCATCACCTTGAATGTCTACGGTGAGAAGAGCATTTTTGAAGAAGCCATCGCTGTGATGGTCGGTATGTTGACCTTCGTACTTTTAGTCTCCGTTGACGTGATTCCCAAGACGCTGGCGGCAAAATTTTCCGTGCCTGTGACCTTGACGTTGGCCTACCCGATCTCCTGGGTTCAGATCATGTTGCAACCGATTCTTTTCCTGATGGTGCCTCTGATCTATAAGTTGACGGGAGGCAAGGGATTAACGCATCCCTTGGTCACGGAAGAAGAGCTGAAGATTATGCTTGATCAGGGTGGAAAGGCCGGGGAGTTGGAGTCCGAAGAAGTCAAGATGATCAAGAACGTGTTCCAGCTGAAGGACATTACGGCGGAAGACGCGATGACGCCGCGCATCTATGTCTTTTCGCTCGATGGGAACCTTCACCTGAAGGAAGCACAGGAGCAGCTCTTTAATTCCAAGTATTCTAGAATTCCGGTCTATGACGCGACGCTCGATAACATTACGGGCATTCTCTCTAAGACCAAGGCGCTCACCGAGCTGGCAAAGGGACGAACTGAATTGAGGCTGAGGGATATCGCTCAACCACCGATTTTTGTGCCGGCAGGCAAGACGGCCGATGACCTCATGAAGCAGTTTCAGCAGGAGAAGCGTCATATGGGTATCGTCGTCAACGAGTTCGGCGGTGTCATGGGTCTGGTGACCCTTGAGGACCTCCTCGAAGAGGTGGTCGGTGAAATCGTCGACGAAACGGATATCACGGAAGAACTCATCAAGCGTATTGGGAAGAACCAAATCCTGGTTCATGGACGGACCGAGGTGCGGAAGGTGAACGATTTCCTCAAGGTCGAGCTTGGGGGAGATGAGGCGCTGACGATCGGCGGCTTAATCCAGGAGAATCTCGGCCGAATCCCTTTGGCCGGAGAAGAGATCCGAATCGAGAATTGCCGCTTGGTTGTTCATGAGGCTGATCCTCGGTCGATCCGAAGCGTGCACATTTTTAAAGAGGAGAAGGTGGCTGTTCCGGTCGAAGCATCCGTTGGAGGCTAGGTGTTCCCAGACCGATTCATCAAGCGTTCAAATTCCTCTTCGTTGAGAACCTGCACTCCTAATTTCAGCGCCTGATCGCGCTTGGATCCCGGCTCGTCCCCGGCCACCACATAGGTTGTTTTTCTACTGACACTTGATGATACGGTGCCGCCGAGTCGTTCGACGAGCGAGGCGGCCTCGTTCCTCGTCATCCGTATCAAGCCTCCGGTGAAGACAAAGCTTCGCCCCGAGAAGGGTAGATCTGTTGGGCTGGAGGGTGTTGGTCTGCTCTGGATCGAAAGGCCAAGCTTCTGCAACTGATCGATGACTCGCCGGTTCGAGCTTTCTTGGAAGTAGGAACATAAGCTTGCCGAAATCTCCGGCCCAATCTCTCTGATCCTCTGAAGCCGATCCTGGTCAGCCGACATGAGGGCTTCCAGCGTACCGAATTCCCGCGCAAGTACCTTAGCAATATGTTGCCCAACTTGGCGGATCCCAAGCCCCATCAAAAACCGATCGAGAGGCATCGTCTTGCTTTGCGCGATGGCGTCGAGCAACAAGGCTGCCGAGCGCTCGGCAAATCCGTCGAGCTGTAACAGTTGCTCTCGATCGAGTCGATAGAGATCGGAGAGATCCTTGACGAGCTCTCGATCTACCAACTGTGCAACGGTCTTCTTGCCGAGGCCTTCGATGTTGAGGGCAGCCTTCGAGGCAAAATGTTCGATCGCGCCCTTCAGTTGAGCCGGGCACGAGGCCTGGCCCGTACAGTAATAATAGGCGCCTTCTCTAGCGACCGCAGAACTGCATATCGGGCAGGCATTCGGCATCTGGAAGGGGGCCGACCGGGTTTCATTGGGAAGTGGTATCCGCTCCGCGATCGCCGGGATTACGTCCCCGGCACGTTCGACCCGCACGGTGTCGCCGACCCGGATATCTTTTCTGGCGACCTCGTCGGCATTGTGGAGAGTTGCCCGGCTGATGGTCACTCCGCCGACTTCAACCGGTTTTAAGAGCGCAAGGGGAGTGAGCGTCCCGGTTCGACCAACGGATATGGCGATATCCTGTACCTCGGTAATTTCTTTCCGTGGAGGAAATTTGAAGGCGATAGCCCAGCGAGGACTTCTGGATTTCATTCCCAACCGAACCTGCCAGTCTCCACGGTTGACCTTCACCACCACTCCGTCGATTTCATAGGCAAGATTGTCACGTTGTTGCTCTGTGGCTCGATGAAACTCCAAGACTTGATCGATGGTTTCGCATCGTCGTCTCAGGGTGGGAACAGGGAGCCCCCACTGGGTCAATGCCTCGAGTTCGTCCCAGTGCGATTCCGGACGAGACCCCACCGTCGCCATCACTTCATAACACGTCACAACGAGCGGGCGAGAGGCGGTAATCTGGGAGTCGAGCTGCCGAAGTGAACCGGCGGCGGCATTGCGAGGATTGGCGAACGCATCCAGCCCGCGCTCCGTCATGCGACGGTTGAGGGCGTGGAAGTCACCAAGACGCATATAGACTTCTCCACGCACCGCCAGGTGATCAGGCGGATTCTTGCCATGTAACTGGAGAGGCAATGAACGAATCGTTCGGAGATTAATGGTAATGTCCTCACCGAAACTGCCGTCTCCACGGGTTGAACCACGAACAAAACGTCCATGATCATAGACCAGCTCAACAGAGAGGCCATCGAATTTTGGCTCGACTGTGTACTCGATCTGGTTTGTTTCAAGCTCTCGTCTCATCCGCTGGTCAAAGACGAGCACTTCTTCGGGGTCCACGATGGAATCGAGACTCAACATCGGCTGTTCATGCCGAACCTTCCCAAGTTCGTCCAAGGGAGGAGCCCCAACGCGTTGTGTGGGAGAATCAGGTGTGATCAGTTCGGGGTGTTTTTGCTCGAGTTCAACCAGTTCTCGGAATAGGCGGTCGTATTCGCCATCGGAAATCTCCGGCTGGTCCTTGACGTAATAGAGGTAGTCATGATGCCTGATTTGAGCCTTGAGGTCTGTGAGTCGGTCTCGGTCAGTTCTCAAGATTTCCGGAGTGGAGGATGAGTCTGTGTACAGTGAATCCTGTCGCATCGCGGTCCTTAGGGATGAGGAACCTGGGAGATCATCTTTTGGATGCAATGGCTGTCAGCGTCGGGCATGAGTTGGGAGAGAGGCCTGAACGAACGCGACAGTAGCATAGGTAGCGAAACCGGTCAAACCGACGCACACACAGGGTGCTTTGACTTTATCATCGATGGCCACTATCCTAGAATCCCATTTGTCCATGGAGATGGAGAAGGGGCAAAAGGTAAAGAGGAGGATCTATGCAGAAGGATGAACGCCCAGTGCATGAGCGGGTGAGAATGTTTGCTCTCCTAACTGCCATGTTGTGCAGCGGGTCGTTGCTGAATGGGTGTGTGGTGTTGGAAGAAAAATACAATGCCGAGAAGGCGAGAAGCTTGAATTTTCAACGTCTTCTAGCGCAGGAAGAAAAACGAACGGCTGAATTGGATAGTGACGTCAGGCGTGCGAAGGCCGAACTCGCAGAATATGAGGCGAGGAATCGAGAATTATCGTCCCAAGTGCAGATGGCACGCGAACAGATGGGCCGTCTCCAGGAAGAGGCGGAAGCGATTCGCGAAGCTACGGTGCTCGAACGAAAAGCCTTGGAAGATATGCAGCGGAAAGGCCATGTTTCTCCACCCAAACAGAAGAAAGCGAAAGTGCGCAAGTCTGCCCCGAGCGAAGTGGATCGGAACCGTCATGCAGATGACGACTTGTCGATCAGTGCCGACACAAAGGTGCATGTGGTGAAGCCGGGGGAGACCTTGTTCGGCATTAGTCGACGGTATGGCATCGAGATGGGGACGTTGAAACAGATCAATAAGCTTCCGGATGACATCATTGAAGTCGGACAAAAACTCCTCGTGGTAGACGAGTAGTTGGAAAGACATGCGGTCTGAGACGTATTCGCTCAACCTGGATGAGTTCCGCTCCTATGCGAAGCAGGGAAATCTGATCCCGCTGTTCCGTGAAATCCTGGCGGATCATGACACGCCGGTCTCAGCCTTCGCAAAGATCGACCATGGCCCATCGGCCTACTTGCTGGAAAGCATTCAGGGTGGGGAAAAATGGGCGAGATATTCCTTTCTTGGGAGCGGGTCTCCGCTTGTCATCTATGAAGATCGTGGAGACCTGTGTGTGAAGAAGGGGGCGCATCGCCGACGCATCCCGAGCCGAGGAGCGCCGTTGGATCGCCTGCGGGAGCTCATGGAGGCCTATCGGCCTGTGACGGTTCCGAATCTCCCTCGCTTTGTCGGGGGAGCTGTCGGCTATCTAGGCTATGATATTGTGAAGACCTTCGAGGAGCTCCCCTCCCGCCGAAAAGAGCATCTTGATCTTCCTGACTTTGCATTTCTGTTGACCGAAACCCTGCTGATCTTCGACAACGTGTCGCAAAAGATCAAGGTGGTGGCCAATGCGCATGTCAAATCGACCTCCGACCGAGATGTTCGTGCAGCGTACCGGCAAGCGACGGGGCGAATCGAGGCCATGATCGACAGACTGCGCCGGCCTCTGAAGCGCCAGAAGCCGAAGCGCCGACGATCTCCTCTTCGATTCACGGCCAATATGAGCAAGGCGGACTTTGAGAAGATGGTGTCTCGTGCTCAGGAATACATCAAGGCCGGCGACATCTTTCAGTGCGTGCTTTCGCAACGGTGGGAAACCAGTCTCCAGGCTCCGCCGTTCCAGCTCTACCGAGCCCTTCGTGTCGTAAATCCCTCGCCCTACATGTACTACCTGCGTATCGCAGGAGTCGAACTGGTCGGGTCATCCCCTGAAATCCTTGTCCGGTGCGAAGATGGGTTGGCATCGGTGCGTCCTATCGCGGGGACCAGGCGTCGCGGAACGACGATGGAAGAAGATGCGGAGCTGGAGCGCCGACTGCTGGCCGATACCAAGGAACGGGCGGAACATATCATGCTGGTGGACCTTGGCCGCAATGATATCGGCCGCGTCGCTGAACGGGGATCGGTTCGCGTTGAGTCATTGATGAATGTCGAGCGGTACTCGCACGTCATGCATATCGTGTCGAATGTCACGGGCACATTGGGTACGGGCAAGACCGTGTATGACGTGTTGAAGGCCTGCTTTCCTGCCGGAACCGTGTCAGGGGCACCGAAGATCAGAGCCATGGAAATCATCGAAGAACTTGAGCCGACGAAGCGTGGACCCTATGCCGGCGCGGTGGGGTACATCAGTTTTTCAGGCAACATGGACATGTGCATCAATATCCGAACGGTCGTCGTTTCCCGACATCGGGCTTTTATCCAGGCTGGTGCCGGTATCGTGGCCGACTCCAATCCGGAGCACGAGTATGAAGAAACGTGCAACAAATCACGTGCAATGATGAAGGCCATTGAGTTGGCGGAACAGGGGCTCGAGTAAGGCTCGTATGCCACCGGTAGGAGATCAATCAATCGTGCTTTCCTCTCGACGAACATCCACAAGGTGTCGGTATTCCCATGCTACTCGTCATCGATAACTACGATTCGTTCACCTATAATTTGGTGCAATATCTGGGAGAGTTGGGTGAGGATGTGCAGGTCTATCGTAATGATAAGATCACTATGGATCAGATTGAGGAGTTGCGTCCGAGTCGAATCGTGATCTCTCCTGGGCCATGTACGCCCAAGGAGGCCGGCATTTCGGTCGAGGCCATCCGTCGATTTGGTGGGAAGATACCCATCCTCGGTGTCTGCTTAGGACACCAGTCGATGGCCGTGGCGTTTGGAGGAGAGGTGATCCGAGCGCACCGTTTGATGCATGGGAAGACATCGCAGATCACACACGACGGCAAGACCATCTTTCGATCCTTGCCCAATCCGTTCGAGGCCACGCGCTATCATTCCTTGATCGTGAATCGAATCAACCTTCCCGATTGTTTGGAGATCTCCGCTGAGACCGCCGAAGGTGAGATCATGGGGCTTCGACATAAAACGCTCTGTGTCGAGGGGGTTCAGTTCCATCCTGAATCGATCCTGACGACCGTCGGAAAAGATTTGCTCCGCAATTACTTGAAACTCTAATCGTGCCATCCCCGTGTGACCATGATTAAAGATGCACTTGCAAAGCTCGCCGACAGAACGGATCTTACCGCACAAGAGGCTGAAGCCGTCATGCTCGAGATCATGGACGGAGTGGCCACCTCTTCCCAGGTGGCTGCCTACCTCATGGGACTCAGGCAGAAAGAAGAATCTGTTTCCGAGATCGTCGGTTCAGTCAATGCGATGCGAACCCGAGCCACGAAAATCAGGGTCGGCTCGCCGCTCGTGGTGGATACCTGCGGGACCGGTGGCGATGGGGCCAATACGTTCAACATTTCCACGGCTGCGGCATTTGTGGTTGCCGGAGCGGGCATCACGGTGGCCAAACATGGCAACCGTTCGGTTTCATCCAGATCAGGTAGTGCCGATGTGCTGAGTGTCCTCGGTGTCAAGATCGACTTGGAGCCGGAATGCGTAGCGGATTGCATCGACGAAGTCGGCATCGGCTTCTTATTTGCCCCGCTCTACCATGGTGCGATGAAACAATGTGCCGGGGTACGGCAGGAGCTAGGCATTCGGACTATTTTGAATGTGTTGGGCCCCTTGGCGAATCCAGCTGGTGCTACCCATCAAGTATTGGGGATCTACGACGCGAGGTGGACGGACATCCTGGGGCGGGTGTTGTTGGAGTTGGGGTCGCAACATTGTTTCGTACTTCACGGGATGGATGGCCTGGATGAAATCACCCTGTCGGATCGAACCAGAGTTTCGGAGGGGAAAAGTGGAGTGGTGACAAGTTATTTCATTGCCCCGGAGGAGTTCGATTTGCCGCGCGTCTCGAAAAAAGAGTTTGCGGGCGGCACACCGGAGGACAATGCCCAGATCATCCAGAGCATTGTGCAGGGTCGGAAAGGCCCGAAACGAGACATGGTGTGCTTGAATGCCGCTCCGGCCATGGTGGTGGGACAGAAGGCGAAAACGCTCAAGGAAGGGTTCCTTCTCGCCCAACGGACCATCGATGCAGGAGCTGCGGCTGAGAAACTGGAACGACTCATTGCGTTTACGACGAAGTACGGCTAACTCATGATCCTCGATCGTATCCTCGAACATAAGAAGGCGGAACTTAGGCATAAGCAGAGTCGCTCGTATCTGGCGGATCTCAAGGCGGCGATTCGCGACGCGCCACCGACGCTTGGCTTTGCCGTCACGTTAGATGCGACCAAGCCTCCTTCTAGCCCTGCCTTGATTGCCGAGGTCAAGAAGGCCTCGCCAAGCCTAGGGCTCTTACGTCCTGAATTTGAAGAGACGTTTGATTATCTGGGGTTTGCTCGAACCTATCATGAACAAGGGGCATCGGCTGTTTCCGTGTTGACCGACAAGGATTTTTTTCAAGGTGACCTACGGTACCTCAAAGAGATTAAACAGGCCTTGCCGATCCCTGCGCTCAATAAGGAGTTCATGGTCGGCGATGCGCAATTTTATGAAGCGCGTGCGCACGGTGCCGATGCAATCTTGCTCATCGCGGCTGCATTGGAACGGCGCCAGTTGATGGATTTTTATGCGTTAGCCACTGAACTCGGGATGGATAGCCTCTTCGAAACCCATCACGAGCGAGAGTTGGATATGGTCTTGGAATGGATTCCTACTGCGAGACTGATTGGGATCAACAACCGAGACCTCAAGACCTTCACCACCGACCTCAACGTCACCTTTCGGCTGGCGAAGCGCATTCCTCCCGACAAGCTGATCATCAGCGAAAGTGGGATTCATAAACGTGATGACGTGGTGAAGCTGAACGAGGCTGGTATTCATGCCATGCTGATCGGGGAATCGCTCATTCGCGCCGAGGACACATCCGATAAGGTCCGAGAGTTGCTCGGGATCGGACCGAACAGCGCACGGTCTGCCTAGCCCAGTCACGATGAAAGTCAAGATTTGCGGGATTACCAATAGAGAGGACGCGGAGGTTGCAGTACAGGCAGGCGCTGATGCGCTAGGCTTTGTCATGTACCGGAAAAGCCCTCGTTTCGTGGAGCCTGCGGTAGCGAGAGCCATTGTAGCCGGACTTCCGCCGCTTGTGCTGCCGATCGGTGTATTTGTGAACGAAGAGGCTGCCAAGGTCCGGGGCGTTATGGATGAATGTGGTTTTGCTTTGGCTCAACTGCATGGTGATGAATCAGCTCTGTATTGTCAGAGCCTCGGTCGCCCCGCGTTGAAGGCCATACGCCTGAAGGATCACGGGACTTTTCTTGCGCTGGGTGAGTTCCAAGGGAGGGCGAATATACGCGGATTTCTCATCGACGCCTTTTCAGATCAGGCCTATGGTGGGACAGGGCAGACGGTCGATTGGACCTTGGCGCAGGAAGCCGCTCGCTCGATGCCCATCATCTTGGCCGGTGGGCTCACTCCAGCTAATGTGGCCGACGCGATCGCCCATGTGCGGCCCTATGGGGTGGATGTGAGCAGTGGCGTGGAACAGAGTCCAGGCAAGAAGAATTCAGACAAAGTCAAAGCCTTTATTGAAGCGGCACGCCTTGTGTCCATCTGATCGTCGCGGATATACTGCCAACCCGTTATTGAGGAGGGGTTGATTCCATGCCAATGCTGCCAGATAGTCATGGCCGGTTCGGACCGTATGGGGGCCGGTATGTACCAGAAACCCTCATGCCGGCGCTCTTGGAATTGGAAGAAGAATATGCCAAAGCCAAGAAAGACCGCCGGTTTCAAACGGATCTCGCGTACTATCTCAAGCAGTATGTCGGACGTCCGACCAGCCTCTACCGTGCCGATCGACTCACGAAAAAGTTAGGCGGCGCCAGGGTCTACCTAAAACGTGAGGACCTGTGCCATACCGGCGCACACAAGATCAACAACGCCATCGGACAGGTACTGCTGGCCATGCGTATGAAAAAGCGGCGCATTATTGCTGAAACCGGGGCTGGCCAGCACGGTGTGGCAACTGCCACGGCAGCGGCGATGTTCGGACTGGAATGCGAAATCTATATGGGCACAGAAGACATGCAGCGGCAGGCGTTGAACGTCTTCCGCATGCGGTTGCTCGGTGCAAAAGTGACGGGAGTTGATGCCGGCAGCCGTACATTGAAAGATGCCATCAGTGAAGCGATGCGCGATTGGACGACCAATGTCCGCACGACCCATTACATCCTGGGCTCGGTGCTTGGGGCCCACCCCTATCCCATGATGATCCGCGATTTTCAGGCGATCATTGGAAAGGAAGCGCGAAAACAGATTCTTGCGGCGGAGGGCAAGTTGCCGAATTATCTTGTGGCCTGTGTTGGAGGCGGGAGTAATTCGATCGGGCTGTTCCATGCGTTTCTGGAGGATCGCAAGGTCAAGATGGTCGGGGTCGAAGCCGGAGGGGGTGGAATTGTGAGCGGCAAACATGCCGCGCGGTTTTCCGGTGGGAAGCCCGGCGTCTTGCAAGGCACCATGACCTATCTGTTGCAGGACGAGAACGGGCAGATTAATTTGACCCATTCCGTCTCAGCAGGCTTGGACTATGCCGCGGTGGGTCCGGAACATAGTCTCTATCACGATCGAGGCCGTATCGAGTACACCTACGCGACGGATGGTGAAGCGCTGGCTGCTTTTGATCTGCTGGCACGGGAAGAAGGGATCGTACCGGCATTGGAAAGCGCCCACGCCATTGCGCATGTCATCAAGCTCGCTCCGAAACTGAAAAAGGCACAGGTGATCATCGCCAACCTCTCCGGTCGTGGGGACAAAGATGTGCAACAGGTGGCTAAGATGCGGGGGGTGGAGTTATGACCGGTCGGTTGGAGGCGACCTTTGCCCGTCTGCGCGCCAAGAGAGAGAAAGCGCTCATTGCCTACCTCATGGCGGGTGACCCAGGGCTGCCCGAAACAGAACAACTGGTTGTAGCCCTAGAACAGGCGGGCGCCGATATCATCGAATTGGGAGTGCCCTTCTCTGATCCGATCGCCGACGGCCCGGTGATTCAGCAGGCGGCCGAACGGGCGTTGAAGAGCGGCACGACACTGCGGAAAATTCTGATGTCAATCAAGTCGCTCAGGCAACGTACGGAGATTCCGATCGTCCTTATGCTCTACTACAACTCGATTCATGCGATGGGGTATCAGGAGTTTTGCACTGCGGCAAGCACCGCTGGTGTGGATGGCTTGATCGTGCCGGATATGCCGCCGGATGAGTCGGGGCCGCTCAAGGGCCCGGCCGATGCCGCAGGACTACCACTTATTTTCTTGCTTGCTCCGACCAGCACAGCCAGTCGGCGAAAACTCGTGGCGGAAGAATCGCATGGATTTGTTTACTATGTCTCGCTGACGGGGATTACAGGATCTAAGCTCAGCAATGTAACGGACATCCAAGAGAACGTCAAAAAACTGAGGAAAGTCTCCGCCTCTCCCGTCGCGGTCGGGTTCGGCGTGGCAACGCCCGAGGATGCCGCGCAAGTCTCCAAAATGGCCGACGGCGTCATCGTCGGCAGCGCTATCGTGAAACGTATCGCGTCTCACCGGCAAGATTCGGCGATGGTCAGGCAGGTCGCTGAGTTTGTGCGATCGCTCAAAGCCGCGATGGTGCCAGCCTAGCTAACTACCTAGGGCAGGTTCTTCAAGTAAAGATGAAAGCTGACGCATGTAGCAAGGCCCAATCCTAGACTTGTTCCGTTCACGTATCTCTTCTGAAGAACTACCTCACTATGATCCTAATCCGAGTGTTGGGTATACCTCGGTGCGATCGGTTCCCATATGATGAGGAGATTCTATAAGCCAGCTTAATTCACCGAGCTCCTAACGCATGCGGACTGCTGTGCTCGAAGAACCACAGAAATACTCTGAAAGCCCTCCCCCTGAAGCGTTCACACTTTCTTTCTCTGGTGGGATAACGGCATTGAAGATTAAGACCGAACCTTGAGAATCGATTTGCCCCGTCATTTTCGCAGTAGCGAGCGCATACGACTGATCAACTGCCTGGAAGGACCCTTCTTGGCTAAAACTCCCGTTTGGTTTCACGGTATAGGTAAGTTCAGCAGTCTCTTCGAATGACATGGGAGTTTGGTTGGCACGGACAACCGTGCCCTGTTGTGTGAGCTGGGCCGTACCATGACCATCGTAGACAATGGTTCCATTAAAGTAGAGGTGAAGAATGGAGCCTATTGCGCTGTCTGTGCAGGTTTTGACCGTGGTGAACCGAAAACTACCCTTGAGAGATGCGGTAGGCTCGCTGTGGTTATCTTCAGCACTCACCGATTCAATCGGCAGCCCCGTAAGACTGGCTGTGAGGGCGAGTGTGATACAGGTCAGCTTGTACATGATAAGTCCTCCTTGGTGCATGGACTTATAGATATATCCAAGAAGAATGGGCGATTTCCGTAGTGCTTTCGTGTGGGTGTTAACCAGGGGCTGGCCAGTCAGAGTAAATTGCGATTGGGCGATCGCGTAAGTCTGTCAAAACCGTGTATTCACAAATTGCCGTTCATGTTTATGGCAATGAGGTCGGCAACTATCATGAAAACCATGTAGGCGTGACTCACGCTTCTGCTCCACGACCCGGAAGAGAATCAACGGTGTCTAATCGTGTCCTGTGCATAGCAAAACAACCGATTGGCCATACGACAGGCAAGACTGTCAACAATTCGACAGGGCTCATCACAAATGGCCCCACGACCAATATTGTGTACGATGGATCGAATATGGTGGAGGATAAAGGCTCGCTTCATCAAGAAGCGGAGAGCTCACATGTCATTAGGTATCGCATGGCGAGAATGAAAATGCGGAACAGGTATCAAAGCAGGAGTGAGGGGCTAAGAAGGGAAACAGCCAGCGTCAGGGCTTGGCTTGCGGGGGCATGTACTTGATCATCTCGTCGGCGAGGTCTTTGGCGATTTGTTTGAGGCTCGGCTTGATGAACATGTAGCTGTTGGACCGTTCATGGCGCGCTTTCCAGATCGTCGTGCCGGTCGTGGCATCGATCAGCCGTAGGCTCAGTCCAACACGGCCGACGTTGTCGCCTTCCTTGCGCACATATTCCCAGGAATTGACCCTGACGACCAGAAATGAATCGACATTGAGAGACCGTCCGAGCTTGACGGCTGAATCTCTATCGGATTGACCGGTCATCTCGAGGCGGGAGAAATAGAACACGAGTGAATCAAACGCTTCTTTGGAAGCCTGAAAGATATCAGTCACGTTTTCCGGCGAGACGACTCGTTCGATGCGACCCTGCCGGGTGAGAGCGACGGCCAAGACCTCTTGAATGTCTTCACGGGCGCTGTCGTACTGACTCGCCATCGGTGGTAACACGGCGATGCTCTGGGGCCGGAACACCCTGGCACCGGGGCCTTCCCACACCTCCTGCAGGCCACCACAGCCGGTTAGCAGGAGAACGAGTCCGACAAGAACGACCGTCTGTGCATATATTCGAGACAGCATAAAACTAGTATACCATCAGAATGTAAAGGAAATGGAAGCAGAAACCAAGGCTCCTTTCTCGCGGAAGTCATATCCTCCCCCAGCATCAGCGCGGAAGTTGAACCACCGCATGCCTAACCCTGCCGTGGGGACGAAGGGGGTAGATGCGTCCTGCATGTTCTTGAACGTTCCAACCCTGAACGACAGAAATTCTGTTAGGATCGTTTGTTCAATCCCGAGACTCAAGAGCTGGCTCTTCACTCCTGGTACAAAAGTCTTGTTCGAAGTGACATCCACATCTGCCGTCAAGGTTAAGGTGGAGTAGGGATTGATCGCGACACCAGCCCGAACCTGTGGATCGAGTTTGAGTTCACCTCCACCTGCTGCATCGAACGTCGGTGTGTTAATGTCCTTCGCGACGATGCCGAATCTAATCAAGGACGATGGGCGGTAGATCGCTCCGATATCAATCCCGTAGGTCGTGGAGATTGTCGGCTTGCCGAAGTGGTCGATCGTGCTGACACCGCTTCCACTTTGGAGGTTGGTCGAACCGTTGTACGAGGCACCTTGAATCACCTTCGCAGTAATGCCGATGGCAAACGTTTTGTCGGAGAAGGCATAGGCATAGGAAAACGCCAGCTGTCTGGCCTCGAGGCCACGAAGTGCCATAGCTCCGGTGAGGGATATCGGTGTCGCGCCTGTGCAGCTTGGATTTGGCTTGCAGGAGAGGGGCTCCGAAACAAACCCGCCGCCAGTTGCGATGTCTGAGACGTTGAATCCGAACGCATGCTCGCCGAGGTGACCTTTGACGTAAAGACCGGCAGATCCACTTACTGAGACAGCGGCACCGGATCGATTGATGCGGCCAACGATATCTCGAGCTCTCGCCGTCAAGTTGGGGTCAGCCGTATTGCTGCCATCGAAGTTCTCCAGATCATGAAGGGCATCGCCCATCCCGAGGCGATCGATCGCCAGGCCTCCTCCCTGAGCGCGGATATCGACAGTCTGCGTCATGGCCAATCCGGCAGGATTCCAGTAGGTCGCGAGTGCGTTAGTTGTGACGGCGACTCCGGCTCCGCCCATGCCCATGGCACGAGGACCGGAAATGACAAATTCCGTCGCCGATACCTGAGGTGGAAGCGCTGAGGTAGCCAGCAACACGCCTATGAAAACCGACGGCGACCAGCGCATCTCAAATCCTTGGCCAGAGCTAATTTAGGGAGTCTAGAGAAGGAATGGTGGTTCGTCAAGGATTGCAGGCCTTCCGGCTCGCTCTCCGATGGCATGGTGCCGGACCAAAACGGGATTGAAAGTGAGAAGCCTGCTGGATCGACTCAAGCAATCTGGCCGTCTTGCATGCGAATGATGCGGTCGGACTGGGCGGAGAGTTTGTCGTTGTGTGTCACGATCACAAAGGTGGTTCCTCGTGTCTTGTTCAAGGTACGCATCAGCCCGAACAGCCCTTCCCCGCTATGGGTATCGAGATTCCCGGTCGGTTCGTCGGCCAGGACCAAGTCAGGGTTCTGCATCAATGCGCGCGCCATGGCCACTCGTTGTTGTTCACCACCGGATAGCTCGCCTGGTTTGTGGTGGAGGCGATGCCCCAACCCAACCTCAGTGAGAAGCGTGGTCGCATCGGCTTTGACCGAAGCAGGCTCTCGGCGTTGGACAAGCGCCGGCATACAGGCATTTTCCAGTGCGGTGAACTCAGCAAGCAAGTGGTGAAACTGAAATACGAACCCAATCCGCCGATTGCGGAACTCCGCCTGTTGGCTGTCCGTCATGCGAAACAGGTCTTGTCCATCGAACGTCACGGTCCCGCTGCTTGGTTTATCAAGGGTGCCGATAATATGGAGTAGGGTGCTCTTGCCGGCTCCAGAGGCCCCCACGATCGCCACCAATTCGCCGCGTTGGATCTCAAGATTGATCCCCCGGAGTACCGGTATCTCATAGGAGCCCATCGAAAACGATTTGTGAAGGTTGATCGCCTTAATCATGCTCAGGTGTGAGTTCCGATGGCTGAGACTCGAATTGGGTAAAGAAGAGCATACCCCCGTCCGTCCTCTCTATTCATAGCGCAAGGCGGCGACCGGCTCGAGCTTTGCGGCTTGATTGGCCGGGTACACGGTTGCGACAAAACTGATCAGAATGGCAGAGCCAGCCACCAGTAGCACATCTTCTGCCAATACGTGAACGGGAATGGTCGAGATATAGTACACCGTCGGATCGAACGTCCAGAACGTTTGAATCAGCCAAAGAAAGGTATAGCCAAGTGGGATGCCGATGGCCGTCCCTGTGAACCCAATGATCAATCCGTTCAGCATGAAGATGCGCCGGATACTGCGCTTTGTCGCACCCATGGCCTTCAAGATCGCGATTTCTTTTTGCTTCTCCGTGACGATCATGGTGAGGGTGCTGACGATATTGAATGAGGCCACAATCGTGATCAGGACGAGCAGCAGAAACATCATCGTCTTCTCCAGCTTCAGGGCCGAGAAGAGATTCCGGTTCATCTGCATCCAATCCCTGGCACCATGACTGAAGCCGAGTTCCTGTTCGATCCGACGAGCGGTCTCTGCAGCTTGGAACACATCGGTCACCTTGACCTCGATCCCAGATACGCTTCCATTCATGTTGAAAAATTTCTGAGCCTCGCTGAGTTCGATATAGGCCAGCGAGGAGTCGTATTCATACATGCCGGAATGGAAGAGCGCGACAACCGCAAAAGTTCGGATTTTAGGTACCATGCCCATTGCGCTGATCGGACCGACCGGTGAGACCACGTTGACCGTGTCGCCGACAAATACCCCCAACCTAAGGGCCAGCTCTTTACCTAGAATAATGCCGGGTTTTTCTACGGGGCGGAGGTTGCCGTGAGGGTCATCGGCTGGGGCTTGCAACACCTTCACGGGCATGAGGAGATCGAGCAATTGGCCTGACGTAATGTTTTTCGAGAGTTCGGTGACGTTGGCTTCTCGTTTCGGGTCGATCCCTCGGAGGACGATTCCCTGCACACCCGATTGAGTGGTCAGGAGTACTTGCCGGAGGACGAACGGTGTGGCTGCTACGACGTCGGGGACCGTCTGAACTTTGTCGGTCAGGCTGTCGTAGTCGGACATATTCTCTTTCATGCGTTCTTGAACGATAATATGAGCCGTCGTGCCGAGAATTTTGCTCTGAATATCCTCTCTGAAGCCGGTCATAATTCCGACCGTGCCGATGAGGGCGGCTACTCCCAGCGTGATGCCGGCGATTGAGACGAATGTGTTCAGCGAGATCGTCCGGTTGCGGCGTTTGGCGCGCAAGTAGCGGAGTCCGACGAAAATTTCATAAGGCAGGGCCACGCTTAGGCTTTCTCCGGTCGGAGCTGAGGGAAGAGGACCACGTCACGGATCGAGGCCTGATCGGTAAACAGCATGATCAACCGGTCGATGCCGATACCTTCTCCGGCGGTTGGAGGCATTCCGTACTCCAAGGCGCGAAGAAAGTCCTCGTCGACGAGATGGGCTTCATCGTCTCCTGCCTCACGCTGGGCAGCCTGGCCTTCAAATCGTTCGCGTTGGTCCAACGGATCGTTCAACTCTGAAAAGGCGTTGGCAATCTCCCGTCCGGCGATGTAGAGCTCGAACCGGTCGGTCAAGGTTGGGTCCGTATCCTTTCGCCTGGCGAGCGGAGAAATCTCGATGGGATAATCGGTAATGAACGTCGGCTGCTGTAAATTCGGCTCAACCGTTTCCTCAAAAATCTCGTTCACGATGGTGAACAAGGAGGCCTTGGGGTCCACCGGGACGTTCAGTCGTTTGGCAGCCGCCAGTGCTTTCTCTCGATCCTGCAGCACCGACGGCTCGAGGCTGTTCACCTCGAGTATGGCCTGATGATAGGACCATCGTTGCCATGGAGGCGTGAGGATAATGTCCCTTCCTTGATAGGTAATGACCGTCTTGCCGAGGATTTGCTGTGCCAGACTGGAGACCAGCTCTTCGGTGAGTGCGATCAAGTCCTGGTAGTCCGCGTACGAGACATAGAACTCCAGCATGGTGAACTCGGGATTATGGATCGTCGAAATGCCTTCGTTTCTGAAGTTCCGATTAATCTCAAACACGCGGGGGAACCCTCCGACGATCAAGCGCTTGAGATAGAGTTCCGGCGCGATGCGCAGGTAGAGATCCACACCGAGGGCATTATGGTGTGTGACGAACGGCTTGGCCGTGGCGCCTCCGGGAATGGGATGCATCATGGGGGTCTCGACCTCAAGAAACCCACGTTCGATCAGAAACGCTCGGATGCCGGCAATGATACGGCTCCTGGTCGAAAAGATCTGGTGGACTTGCGGATTGGCGATCAGATCGACATAGCGCTGTCGATACCTGGTTTCGACATCCGTCAGGCCATGCCACTTCTCCGGAAGCGGGCGGAGGGCCTTGCTGAGAAACGTCAGCTGATGCACCTCAACCGTGAATTCATTCGTCTTCGTACGGAACAACGTCCCCGTCACTCCGATCCAATCACCGAGATCAAGCTGTTCCACCACGGCGTAGGCCTGTTCGGAAAGCAGGTCCTTCTTGAGGTACAGCTGAAGGCGGTCAGCCCCATCTTGCAGGACCGCAAACCCGGCTTTCCCGAAACGCCGTAGCGCGACAACTCGCCCTGCTAGCGTGCAAGAGATTTTCTCCTGATCCAAGGTCTCCTTGGGCTTCTCACTATGTAGCCTGAGCAATTCGCCCGCTCGATCCTTGACTTCGAATCGGGTGCCGTAAGGAGCGACGCCGGCTTCTCGCAGCAGGTCGAGTTTCTTAATCCGCTGTTGTCGCTGTTCGTTCAGTTCGTCCATGGTGTCGCCGAGTAGTGGCTAGAGGTCGTCTTCCTCTCCCCCGACGGGGGAGAGCTGCTCACTTCCCTTTCCGAGCTTCTTTTTCAAAAACGCTTCGATGAACCTGTCGAGATCGCCGTCCATGACGGATGACACGTTGCTGACTTGATGGCCCGTTCGATGATCTTTCACCATCTGGTACGGTTGAAACACGTAGGATCGAATTTGACTGCCCCACGCGATGTCCTTCTTCTCACCAACGATCGCGTTGAACTCTGCCTCCTTCTTCTTCTGTTCCAGTTCGAAGAGGCGAGCCTTCATGATTTTCATGGCCCCGTTGCGATTCTGAAGCTGGGACCGCTCGTTCTGGCATTGGACAACGATACCGGTGGGCAAGTGCGTGATGCGGATGGCGGTTTCAACCTTATTGACGTTCTGCCCTCCGGCACCGCCGGCCCGAAAGGTGTCGATTCGGAGGTCTTTATCTTCAACCACGACATCAATATCTTCACTCAGCTCCGGATACACGAAGACGGACGCGAACGACGTGTGTCGCCGCTTGTTGGAGTCGAACGGAGAAATGCGCACCAAGCGATGTACCCCGGCTTCGGCCTTGAGGTAGCCATAGGCATAGGGACCGGTGATCGAAACCGTCACGCTTTTGATTCCCGCTTCATCGCCGGGTAGGAGGTCCAACGTTTCCACCTTGAACTTCTTCTGCTCCGCCCATCGCACGTACATTCTGAGGAGCATCTGTGCCCAATCCTGAGACTCCGTGCCGCCTGCGCCGGGATGAATCGCCAGGATGGCATTATTCGGGTCCAGATCGCCCGAGAGGAGCAGTTCCAGCCGAAGGGTGGCAAGGCGAGGCTCTAACTGATTCAGCTCACTCGCCAATTCGGTCTCGAGCCCTGCGTCGCTGCTTTCATGTGCGAGTTCCAACAGGGCGCCCAAATCGTCCATCTTGGCTTCAATTTCACGCCACTGCTGGAGTTCACGTTCGATGGTGGCCTTTTTTCGGCTCACCACCGCCGCGGTGCGGGTGTCGTTCCAAAAATGCGGCTGGCCCATCTGGGCCTCAAGTTCTTCCAATTCGGCGGTCATGTGAGCGAAGTCAAAGATGCCCCCGTAATTCCGAAACTTGCGCGGTGAGGGCGCGAACGCGAGCTTCTACCTCCTCTAACATGGAACGATCCTCCTTCCGTCATGCCGGCGTGATAATCGTTAGGGCTGGTTCCTTCGTGCGGAAATACCCGAACAGGCACAAAAGTGCGCAGATTATAACACAAGCGTAGGCAAACACATCGCCATAGTAGCTGTAAAATGTGCGGGAATATCTAATGGGGATCGTTGCCTGCAAAGCCAGTTCTGTAAAAAGAGGCGTGGCCTGCGTGATTTGTCCGAACGGATCGACGAACCCGGAAATTCCAGTGTTGGCGGCCCGCGCAAAGGCAAGGTGATTTTCGATCGAACGAAAGACGACCATCGCAAAGTGCTGCGCCGGCGCCGAAGAGGGACCGAACCATCCGTCATTCGTGATCGTGACCAGAAACTCGGCCCCGTTTGCGGCGAATTGGCGGACGAGGTCCGGAAATATGACTTCGTAGCAGATCGCGACGCCGAACTTCACAGACCGGGGGCTGCTGCTGGTCTCGTCGTGTCTCAGCGACTTGGGGCTGAACGACAGGGTTTTCGATCCAGGACCGGGCTCAAAGTCACCGATGCCTTCGACAAGCTTGTCGAGGAAAAACAGCAACGACGATTTGAGAGGGATGTATTCCCCGAACGGGACGAGATGGTGCTTGTCATACCGGCCGAGGATCGTCCCGTCGGTTCCCAGGAGGTAGGCGCTGTTCAGGAGGTATGGTCGGCGGTCAGGGTAAAACCGCAGGGCTGGACTCCCGAGCAAGAGCGGGGCCTGAGCGCGTTCCGCCCACGAGATCAGTTCCAGCTGATAGTCCCTTTCCCGCTCCAAGATGAACGGGGTGGCGGCCTCCGGCCAGACGATCAAGTCGGTATCGGTGCTCAGCTGTTCTGTCAGGCGATCAAGACGACGCATCGTCTCTTCGCGATACGATGCATCCCACTTCACAGCTTGATCGATGTTCGGCTGGACGACACCCACCGTGATAGATAGGTGGGTCTGTTGGACGTTTCTATCGCTGAGGACCGCCGAACTATAAAACCAGGAGAGGACCATACAGGCTGCCGCGGTTGTGAGGAGTTCCCACGGAAGTTTAACCGGATGAAAGCCGCGGAAAAACGGCATGATCCACAAGATCAGTTCGGCTACGGCTACATTCACCAGGACCACTAAAAAGGATACTCCGTAGACACCGGTCAGATCCGCCACCTGAATCAAGTCCAGTTCACGGTATTGGGAGTAGCCCAGAAGACACCAGGGAAGGCCTGAGAGAAGATAGGTTCGGAAGAACTCGAGCGCGACCCAGAAACAGGGTGCGAAGAAAATTCCATAGCGTGGGATGAGCTCGCGGAGCCAGACGAACGCAAGACTATAGAGTCCGACATACAGTCCGAGATAGGCGGTGAGTAGTAACAGAATGGCGTAACTGATTGGCTCCGGCACCTTGCCATAGGTCGTCATAGCCGTGACAACCCAGGCCATGATGCCGGTGAATCCGATGACACCGCTCAGCCATCCGATCCAGAATGCCCGCTGTTTGGAACATTGATCGAGCGCGAGATGGAGGGGAATGAGCGCGACCCAGGCCAACAATCCCAGGTCGAACTTTGGAAAGCAGAGGGGTAAGAGCAGCCCGCTCGCGCAGGCAAAGATCATTTGGCGCGAACGAGCTCCATCCATCGTGCCGTACCTTAGCGAAAAGATTCGCCGACTTGCAAGAGAACGGCTGAACAATCAGTGACTTGAGCGGGTTCCTAGGTGCTTTTGGGGGTAAAGATAGGGTATTCTTGATTCATATGGAACGGCGGCAGCATCGTCGAGTGTCAGCGCAGGTCAAGAGCCTGCTTCGGGCCAACTCGCACGAGGTGGAGGGAAAGGCCACTGATCTTTCCATGGGTGGCGCCAGGATCGAGAGTTCGCTGGATATTGAACCGGGAAAGCCGATTGTCGTGAAACTGCTGATGCCGGGCGATGACGTTCCGATCGTGATCGAGCAGGCGCAGGTTCAGTGGAGTGTCGATCGGACGTTTGGTGTCAGATTCCTGGATGTGCGGCAACAGGATCGGGACGAGTTGGAAGCGTTGATCGACGAATGCATTGCGCTGGATGAAGGGAAAGAGGCATGAAACTGGTGAGCACTCAGAACGAACCTCAGAATGACGACCCGCGTAGTTGGATGGGGGGTGAAGCGACGGTCGGTTCCCAAGCCCGCTGCTATATCCGTCGACAAGCCGGACCACCGACCTCTCTCCTCGGCGTCATCCTCGGTCTCACCTTCCTCGGCGGCCTCGCCCTCGGCAGTTCGTTCGGCCTACTGTGTCGGAAGAACAACAAATAGGGCTACTGGTACAGCTCTCCTTCGATCAAATTCCGCCTTTCGCGCGCCTTTCATCGGGTATGTGATCGGATCATGCGACATTCCCGATTGTCGGTTAGGTGTATCTGGCTCTCGGCAAGGTCGATTCCTATCTTAGTACCCATTCTTGCCGGGATCGTTCTGGTCGTGTTGCCGACACCTGGTAGATCGGTGCAGCCTGAACCGGATAAAGGTACTTGGCGTACGGCCGCGCCGATGCCGACGAAGCGGACGGAGGTGGCGGCTGCCTCGTTGGACGGGAAGATTTACGTGGTCGGTGGGTTTGAAAGGCCGAGCTTGGGCAATGTGATGAGCTTTGCGATCACGCGGTCCGTTGAAATGTATGATCCTGCGACGGACCGATGGACTTCCAAAGCGCCGCTGCCTGTTGGTTTGCACCATGTCGGAATTGGGGTGAGCGGTGGGCGGTTGTATGTCATCGGGGGATATGCCCAGTCGGCATTGAGCGTGTGGAATCCGGTGGCGACGGTCTACGCCTATGCCCCTGCCACGGACAGCTGGACGGAACGTGCCCCGATGCCCACGGCCCGAGGCGCATTGTCTGTAACGGAGCATGATGGAAAGCTCTACGCCATCGGCGGCTACGACCGGAAGGCCAACAACGCGCAGGTCGAAGTATATGATCCGGCGCGAAATGCGTGGACAACAGCCGAACCGCTGCCGACTCCTCGTGATCACCTCGCGACTGCGACTGTCGGTGGGAAGATTTATGCGATCGGTGGACGTATTGATGGCGACTATTCTCGCAATCTCGTTGTTACGGAACTGTATGATCCTGCTACCAATCGTTGGACGCGCGTCTCGGATCTCCCAACTGCGCGGAGCGGAATCACCAGCGCTACAGCCGGAGGCAAAATCTATGTCTTCGGCGGTGAAGGAGCGGTTGGAACATTCAATGAAAATGAAGCGTATGATCCAGTGCATGACACCTGGCAACGTCTGGCCCCGATGCCGACGGCACGTCATGGCCTGGGATCAGCGGTGGTGCAGGGGCGCATCTATGTGATCAGCGGTGGACCGACGCCCGGCGGTTCGTTCAACGATCTGAACGAAGTTTTTACACCACCGTCAGGAAGCAATCTGATAGCTGACTGATTCTGTTCTTTTGCATCTTCGACGGTACGGCAGTAGCCACACTTCAATCGACCGCGCGAATCGTGACATTTCGTTGAATACACATGTGGCACCAGCTTGTCGAAAGCCTGATGGTTTTGGCTATGCCATGCTCCGCGTATCTCCACGATTGTGTACGATCGAGGACTGAAACCGAGAGGATACCAACGAGGCTCGAGGCCTGCGCGTTGTTGCATCTCGGACTGCTCGCCGACTGGCTCAGGTTGTTTAAAGACCGAATGACCCTCTCCTCTTGGCACGACACAGTCGAACGAGGAGATATCTTAGCCGGAATTTAAAAGGGTGCCACCACCAATGAGAAGAAAGTAGCCGGTATTATAGAAGACATGCAGAACGATGGAGGGATATACAGATCCAAAGCGATCTCGTACGAAGCCGAAACAAAGGGAGGGAAGAAACACGAGCAAGGACCACGAAATCGAATGGCTAGCCAGATGAGCCAATGAGAACAAGCAAGATGTCAGCAGATTAGAGATAGACAGACCAAACCATGTTTTTTGCATCGACCTGGATTGCAACAGATACCCCTGGATGACGCCACGGAACAGCAATTCTTCACATAGGGGTTGCCATAGGGCAACGGAGAGAAACACCGGTGACCAGAGCGTATGCCGAGGATGTGGTTGAAGCGCAAAGAGCACTATAGACAGCCACACCGTCGGGCCGAGAGTGAATAAGAAAAGAAATAGAGCATCCCGATGAAAGGGACGAGTGTATTGAAGGCCCAGTAATGCCATTACTCGCGCTGAGCGGCTCATCTCGCCCACGTCGGTGGATGTCAGCTTCTGCTGTGGCGACATTTGTTGGATTCCGAAACTCGTCCTCATCGGCGATTTGCTCTCCATAACAAAGCAGCCAGAGACAGGACGAGGATGGCGGGCAGCAACGCGTCCCCTGTCGCACCAGGGGCGAGAGTGCAGCCTCCTCCACCATCGCTAGGGGCTTGAGCAGATGATGCAACGTTGAAGGTTGCGGTAACCGTTGCGTTCTGAGTTAGTGAACAGGAACTCGCTCCCGAACAATCTCCACTCCACCCTGCAAAGACCGACCCAGGATCAGGTACTGCAGTGAGGTTGACAGGGCTTCCTTGCAGGAACTTCCCATCGCATGTCGTTCCGCAGTCAATTCCGGGAGAGTCCGATGTCACTGTGCCGGTGCCTGCACCTGCCTTGTTTACGGTAACCGTGAAATATGCTGCCACACTGGCCAACGCAGCCCTGGCATTGATACGCCCACGTGCTGACACTTTTCCACCCAAAGACGGCTTCCGATCCACTGTGCTCAAGATGGCGTTTCTGAGTTGAGATACTGTGAGGTTGGGGTTAACCGAGAGTAACAATCCTGCGAGTCCTGCTACATGCGGTGTCGCCATTGAGGTGCCCTGAAGAAACTGGTAGTCCGTCGTTTGCGATGGAGGACCGGCAACGCAGGCGACACGGACATCATCTAAATACACACCATCGAAGGCCTGACGGTCATCGGATAGAAACCGAAAGCGAAACTGTGAACTTATCATGTCATCAGCGATGTCCCCCCAGGTGAAGGAAACAAATTGGCCGTTGCTATCTCCTGTGAGCAGACGAAGGGGCTCCCAAGTCGTTCCGCTGTTTCTGGATGTTTCGAGAAAAACACCGTCGATATCCTGCTCGGTTTGGAAGCGAACACGACTGTCAAGGCGGCATCCTCTTCGTCCCTCAGTCGTGAACACAGGTCCAATTGCGAAGGAATCGGTGTTGTTTTGGTAGTTCCCATTCGGACTGTCGGTCAGACTGTTCGGCTGGCTGGACGATGCAGATTTGGTGATTGCCCAGGTAGCGTTGATTCCTCCGAAGACATACCCGAGCCCGGTTGGATTGGAATCGAAGTTATGTAGGAGTACATTGGTAACGTTTGAAGTGGGTTTCGTGCTGTTGATTCTGACTCCCGGTGCGGCCACATGGACAGTGCCGGACCCGAAATTGGAGAAGCTTGCCAATTGGTCATTCTCATCGGTAGCCGCTACCGCAATCACGTTCGCCAGTGCGGCCTTCTGTTCTCCATCACACACTGAAGGAGCACTAAAATTCGCGGGGAAGCTCGGTACGGTGTCGTTGTCCGATCCCTCATTCCCTGCCGCTGCCACGAAGAGCACGCCCGCTGCATTGGCGTCACTCACCGCATCATAGAGAGCACGGCTGCAATCAGGCCCGGCAAAGCTAGCGTTGATCACCCGAGCGTGATTGCTGACGGCATAGTGAATCGCACTGACAATGGCGGTGGTAGAGAGAGATCGATTCACCCCTCCGGCTTTCAGGGCCATCAGCTTCGCGGTCCACATCACCCCTGTGACCCCAGTTCCATTGTTCCCTGCTCCAGCGATGATTCCCGCCACATGTGTGCCATGCCCCGGGTTGCCTCCGGGATTGAGATCCATGGGATCTATCGGGTCACTGTCATTTGCGCCAAAATCCCATCCATGCACATCGTCTACCAATCCATTTCCATCGTCATCGATGCCGTTTCCGGCGATTTCTCCGGGGTTAGTCCAGATATTCGGAGCGAGATCAGGATGGTCATAGGCTATGCCTGAATCAATTACCGCGACAATGACATGAGGGCTTCCCGTACTGATATCCCAGGCTTCAGGAGCATCGATATCGACATCTGTCTTTCCCACCGTTCCACCCACGGTTTGACCGATGTTATGGAGTCCCCACAACGAGTCAAACTGCGTATCGTTAGGGATGATTTGGAGCCAATAGAGGTAGTTCGGCTCGGCATACTCGACAGCGGGATCCCGTCGATACTTCAAGACTGCTTCGTCGACTGACAAGGCACCATCCAATTTGTACCGGTGAATCACCGTCGCATTCACAGACATCGCCCGGACTTCTTTGGCACCCATATCTGCGCTGAGTGATGCGATTGCTGAACGTGATGCCTCATCCTTGAATTTGACCAGCACTTCTCCTGGGACGTAATGGGCTGGGTGGCCCGCCTGTTGTGATAGCGTTGTCATTCCTCGATGGGCCTGTTTTTGTTCCGCATGCGCCAGGGAATCTTCCAGTAGGAGCCCCGACAATGTTGCCGCGATGGTTGCCATCTTCAAAAGGATCCTGCTGAAATGGCAAGGATTTCTCATAAGTCTACTTCTGCATCTCATATCGATGATTGGGCTCTGCATACTCGATCTCTTGATACGACGTGAGTTGGGTGATCACCGATTCAACCGACCGATCGTCCGAGATTTTTACGTGATATAGGCGTCCAAATTGGATTTCAGAGAGGATAGCAATCCGGTTATGCTTCAGGATGAATTCAATTCTCTCTCGTGAAATCCCGTTCTTGAATTTGACGAGCAATTCATGCGGGATGAATCGTGGCACGTAAGATTTCTCATGTTGTTCAAAGGTGGATATCGGTGTCGCATTCCGGTTCATTGCCTCACAAGATGTGGAGGACCATAGAACCGATGCACACAGTATAATTGGTGCAAGTCGGATCGCTTGGTCAGGAAAAGGGAGCAAAGACCTCATCATGTCCCTCCCTAAACCAGGGTCCATCAGTCTGCGGATAAGTGACAAAGCCCATTTCATAACTAAGCCAAGCAGCTCTTCCGACGGTCACTCTTTCTTGCTGGAGGGCCGCTCTACTTTCTGATGCACCCATCTGGCAGGAGTGGGAGCGGTTGAGACGAAGGATTGGCCAAAGCCCAACACGAAGTGAGCTTCCGCAAGCCGCAATTCCCAAAGCGCAAAGTCGCCAAACCCAAACATCATTTCGGATTGAGGGAACCGCTCGAGATAGCGCCGTTTGATCTCGGCATAGGTTGGTGCATCAGGAGAAAGTATTGCAGCTTCACCCTGTAGATTTAGGCGTCGCAGTGCAAGCGGATTTTTCTCCGGCCCATCCGGTTCCGCGATGAACAACGCAACCTGGGGATCCTCGAGTAGATGTTGCGTATGAAGCGCCAACCGGCTGAGATGCAGGTAGGCCCTGGTCCAATCCGACCCAAACACATAAGGCACATGCGAACCAAAGGGTCGCCCGTTTCGTAGCGTCAACAGGACTGCCGTTCGCACATCTCCTACTAACGCGGTCCACGCGTGATGGACATCCTGAATTGTGAAGGCTGTGGCCATTGTCGTTTGTCCCAAATTGGCAGGATCTCTACGCTCAGCAACAATTGCCTCGACAACATACCATCCGGTTGAGGCAATCGCCACATGACAAAAATCCAAATCATCTGTACCTCTTGACTCACTCAGACATGAAGCCTATCGTACATGAGTGGGAGGAGTTAACGCCCCGAGGGAATATGGTTCATAAGGGGATCGAGCGTGAGGATGGTGTGCAGGACCAGCTTGTACTGGGAAGCCTAAAGTCCTCCCAAGATCACCGCCGTACCTAATCGTCCTCGGTTAGGTGCGTGCTCCTCCCACCTTAACATCCAGCGTAGTTGTATCTACTCCCCGATTTCAGGACCTGCCCCCTGATTCTAATCAAGCGATCCTCGTCCTCTACGCGGCCAGGCATGCCTACACCCGCCTGCTATACTTTGATTCATTGACGCATCACCTCGCCATTGTGGCGATACGGCAACATGAAATTCCTCGAGTTGAGCATCATTGTCGGGCTTCTTCTATCACCGATTGTCGGCTCAGCGGAGCTGTATAAGTGGACAGATAAACAGGGGCATCTCCATATTACTGACACACCGCCTTCAGAGTTGCTGAAAAAACCAGGTTCCTCGTTGAAGCCAAATCCTCGCTCCGTTCAGCCGATGAAGGCTACACGGAGTCCATCAGCACCGGAGTACTCTCGATCCGAGGTTCGTCCGCTACCGGAACAATCGGCATTATCTTCATCGACGAACGCTGAAGCCACTCAACCGAGCGTGGAGGGGCTCAGTCCGAATCTCGCAACACTCACAAGTGCCTGGCAAACATTCGATGATTCCCAAGTGATCGCCAACGTGCCGGTCGAACGCTGGAAGGATGAGCGAGGTCTCGAGCATTTCGTGGATGTACTTTCCACAGGGAAAGGCTCAACCGGCGTTGAGGCAACGCCCAGCAAGCGGCGACTCACGACGCCATAACAGCTGCGAGGGATCGAGGGTTTGGCGAACCTCGTGCGGATCACCAGGCGGTCGTTTACACCCGGGACTCTAGAAAAGAATCGTATGTGAATCGTGGGAATCCCCCAAATGAGCCGGCTGAAAATCCTGTCACTAGCGGTCATCCTCCTGCTTAGTCCGTCGATCCGGCAGGCGCAGGCTGGCCAGTCACATGTTCCTACGGCGTTCTCAGAGGATGGGCGTTTCCTGTTGATCCAGATGGACGACCTGGTCCTCTGGGATCTTGAATCCAAGGCGCTCGTCGCCAAGATGCCGCTCGCCTCCTGTCACCAGGTCGCTCTACTGAAACAAGATGGTTGGGTGCTGTGTGTGAAGCACGACGTCGTCATTTACGATTGGAAGAATCAAGCATCCATAGCGACGGTTCCACAGGAATCACGCCAGCCCTACACCTTGCTCGCCTATTCGAATCAGACTGATCGGATGGTGCTCCGTCACGGGAACGAGGCGGTGTCGGTTTGGCAAATCGGGAAGAAGTTGATCCCGCTCAAGCATATTCCGTTGGATACCAAGGCAGAGACCCAGTCGGTGGTCGCATCGTCTGACGCGACGTTGCTGGCTGTTGCCCAGGGAGGCGCGATTCGCGTGCATGACCTTATGGGCACGACGATTCGTGACATGAGCATCAAAGGTGGAAAACCGCTCGATCTCCTGTTCGCGCCGGATAGGTCGGTGTTGGCTGCCAGCACTGGAAACATGGTCCTGCTCATCGACCCGGTAGAGGTATCGATCCGGGGACGAGCCACAGCGACGACTGCGGGGGGAGGAAGCGGGCCTCTCACCCTTCATCGCTTTTCGCCCGATGGCCGCCGACTGGTGGCAGGTCATGGAACGAAGAGTTATATGTTGTTCGACTCCGACTCGGGCGAGTTGGTGTTCTCGACCCACCTCACCAGTCCCAATCAAGGGAGAGACGAGCCGTCCTCTATGAATCTTGCGGCTGTCGATGTTTCAAGCGATGGGGACTATCTGGTTGGACAGTCTGCACAGCTCGGCACGATACAGATCTGGGACCTGCGCACCGGCACTATGTTATCGGATCTCTGTGATCATGATTGCCGAAACAGGGATCCGCGCATCTCGTTGTTGAAGTGGTCGCCGACCGGATCTAAGATCATGCTTGGACTCACGGGTGGCCTGAATCCGGATGTGGACGGCCACATCTCACTGTGGGATGTAGAGACGCGCTCACCGGAGCTGGTGTTGGATCCTGCTCAGCCTCAGGCGAAGGTGTTGGCCAAGCGCCCCACACCGCCGGTCACTGATGCTGAGTTGTCCGCAAAGCTTCTCGCGCCAGCAGCTCCCGGAACCGGTCCGGCATTTGTACACGCGCGAGCGGTACGCGCACTGGTAACTTCTCCCAGCGCTAATTTGCTTGTCACAAGTAGTGATGACAGCTTGCTCAAGATTTGGGAGCCGGGACAGGGAATGCTTCTACGCCAGCTGGTGTTGTCTGCGCCGGCAAGCGCGTTGGCGTTCAGCGCCGACGGTGCGATTCTGGCCGCAGGGACGACCCAAGGAGAGATACGGCTTTGGGACACGCAGAGCTGGAAGGAGTTTCCATCTTATGCAAGCGGACAGGGACAGATCAACGCCCTCCAGTTTCTCACCGGCAACCGATTTCTGGTCATTGCCGGGAAGCAACCGAATGTCCTCGTGGTGGATGTGGTCACCAGAGCGATCATCAAGGAGCTGGTCCATGCCGGCTACTCCCTTACCTGTGATTCGAAAGGCTGTCTCAGGAAGCGGGCGCCCCACGGGGACGTCGTGGAGACTCTGAGCTTGCTGGACGGAAGCCGGTACTTGCTCACGACCTCCCGGACCGGCCGTGTTGTTTGGGATATCTCGACATGGAACCCTGTGGAGGAGCCGGTCGGACTGCCTACGGTCTGGTCCGGACTCGGATGGAATCGTCCGTTTGTTGCGACGACGATGCAGGCTCGCGAACCCAATACGTTGACGCTTGCCCTATGGGATACTGCTCGGAACAAAGTTATGGCCAGGTTGGACACTTTTACAAAACGGGATACCGAAGTCCTTGAGAAAGGACCGACGGTCGCATTGGGGGCCTCGATGGCTGTTGACCCATTGCATCGATGGGTGGCCACTCGGGTTGGAGAACGTCTTGCCGTATGGGATCTTAAGTCTCAGGTCAAGCGAAAAACCTTCCACATGAAAACCCCCTATCATCTGCACTGGACGAGTGACGGAAGCTATTTGATCGTCGGCACGCTCGACCGAAAAGTGCTTGTCTGGTCTGCAGAGACGATGGAGCCCGCGCATTACTTGCGGGATCCCTCCGTGATCCACTAAGGCGCTTCGTTGCACGTCTAGGTCTTTCTTTATTCCACTCGCTCGCCATTTGGTCCCATTGTTTCCTGGAAAGTTTTATGATACCAAACACTCAACGATTGCTTCATGAGAGGGTGAATGGGAAAAAGGAAAGACTCCGCATCAGAACCTGATTCGAAATCTTCCGCTCCTCGATCCAACTCTGAACCAGCCGCAAAAAAGCCAGCCGCCGCGAAAGCGGCGGAGCGGGTCACTGCGGTAGAGATGGGGGCGCGTCAGCGGGAAATTTCCGTTTCGGAATTTTTCACGAAGAACCGGCATCTGCTGGGATTCGACAATCCGCGCAAGGCGCTGCTGACCTGTGTCAAAGAGGCGGTCGACAACGCGCTCGATGCCTGTGAAGAAGCCGGGATTCTTCCGGATGTCACGGTCAACCTCGAGGTCGTGTCGAATGGGGTGCCGGTGGCGCCGAGCCAGGCGAATCGGTTTCGCGTTACAGTGACCGACAACGGACCGGGCATTGTGCGTCAGCAGATCCCGCGAATTTTCGCCAAGCTGCTCTATGGCTCAAAGTTTCATCGCCTGCGGATGAGCCGTGGCCAGCAGGGCATCGGCATTTCGGCTGCCGGCATGTACGGACAACTGACGACCGGCAAACCGGTGAAAATTATTTCGCGTATCGGGTCGAAGGCCGCCGCTCATTTCTTTGAAGTTCAAATCGACACGAAGAAGAATGAGCCGTTGGTTCATGAAAACAAACAGATCGAATGGGAGCAGCCACGAGGCACCCAGGTGACGCTGGAGGTCGAGGGCAAGTATCAAAAGGGCCGTGCGTCGGTCGATGAGTGGTTGGAGCAGACTTCCATCGCCAACCCGCACGTTAAATTGGTCTATAAGACTCCTGAAGGGGAGACGAAAGAGTACCCTCGGACCTACCATGAATTGCCGCCTCAACCGCGCGAGATCAAGCCGCATCCCTACGGGATCGAGTTCGGCATGCTCCTCAAGATGTTGCAGGACACCAAGAGCCACACACTGTCCGGGTTTCTCGCCGGGGATTTTTGCCGCGTCTCGCCGCAACTGGCCGATGAGATCTGCAAAGCGGCGAAGGTCTCGCCTGAGGACAAGCCCCGTGAGCTGAAGGGACCGGTCGCAGAGACGCTCTACAAGACACTGCAAGAGACGAAGATCATGGCCCCACCGACCAACTGTATTTCTCCGATCGGCGAAAAGGCCATCCTCTCCGGCCTATACAAGCAGATCAAAGGGGAATTCTACACGGCAGTCAGTCGACCACCGGCGGTCTATCGCGGCAACCCATTCATCATTGAAGCAGGATTGGCATACGGAAACAGACCGCAAGACCAAAACAAGCCGCAACAACCGGCGATGCCGAAGGCAGAAGGGGAGCACGAGGAGGAAGATTCAGAACTCGCACGAGTGATCCGATACGCCAATCGGGTTCCGCTCCTGTACCAACAGTCTGCTTGCTCGACCTTCAAAGCCGTGCTGAGCACGGGATGGAAAAACTACGGCTTGAGCCAGTCTCGTGGCGCCCTTCCGGGTGGACCGATGGTGATCTTCGTTCACATGGCGTCGGTGTGGGTACCCTTTACCAGTGAGTCCAAAGAAGCGATCGCGGATTACGATGAAATTCAGAAGGAAATCACGCTGGCTCTTCGCGAGTGCGGGAGGCGATTGGGTCTCTTCGTGCGGCGGCGTGAACGGGCTGCCAGTGAATTTCGGCGGCGAAACATTTTTGAACTGTATATTGAAGAAGTCGTGGAGGCATGCAATCGACTCAAAGGAGGCACGCTGCCGAAGCAAAAGCTGAAAGAGCAGCTCCAGAAGATCGCAACGTCTCGCACAGGCGGAACGAAAACTGACCAAGCACTTGGAAAAACCGGAGGTGGTCCCGAAGGTCTACCCCATTCCATCATCGTCACGGCGGATGGCGTAGAAGGCGAGACGGCATTGGCGACTCAAGTCGAGTCAGATCAGGGGCTCGCGGTCCCGCCGGCAGAGCCGGACCTTCTCGGCGACACAACGCCGGCCGATGAGCCTGCTTCGAAAGAGAACGCCACCAAGAAGTCGAGTCGAACAAAACATCTGCCGAAGAAGACGACTATGAAATCCGGTCAGATTGCGATCCGTGCCGGTGAGTCCAAGGCCAAGCACCCATCCAAGTCGGCCAAGACTGCGGCTCCGAGGAAACCCAAATAGGACAACATGACGACCAAAACCAAGAAAACCACGCTGGTCGAGAAGAAGTTGATCGGTCTGGCTGATATCGTGATCCAATCGGCCGAACGATCGAAAGACCCTACGTTTCAAATTCCAATCCGCGCTCTCTCCAACGTGTCCTTCAATGAACGGAAGGGTCTGATCGAGATGGGCAGCAAGAAGCAGGAGCGGTCGTTTTTCAACGTCGGTATGGCGAAGAAATTCATGCAGACCGTGTTGGTGGCCGATGCCCTCTCTGAATTGCAACGTGCTGATCTGACGACCTCGCTTCGAGAAATTTATTACCGCACGAAACATACGATTAAAAACTCGCACGAAAATACCTTCGACACGCAGGATGAATCCGATCCCGTGATCGAAGATCTCGAGGTATCCCTTACTGCGCTCAGGGAAGAGCTGCATGTGCGGGCGGAGAACAGTGGCAGCATCGTCGGCCCCGTGGTCTTCGGCGACGACGGGGACCGTGTCGATTGCTCAAAGCTTGGGAAAGGCGGGTATTCGGTGCCGTCGATCGTGGAGCCCGAGTATTTGGAGATTCGGCGCTGTACGGCGGATTTCCTGCTGCTCGTCGAAAAAGGAACGCAGTGGAATCGGCTTTCGGAAGACAAGTTCTGGCGACGTTATAACTGTGTCTTGCTCACCGGGAACGGCCAGCCGCCGCGAGGTGTCCGTCGCCTGGCTCGTCGACTGCACGAGGAACAGCGGCTTCCGGTCTATGTGTTGGTCGATAACGATCCCTGGGGGTACTATATCTATTCAGTCATTAAGCAAGGCTCGATCAATCTGGCGTTCGAAAGCCAACGGATGGCCATTCCCAAAGCCAAGTTCATGGGCTTGTCCAGTGCCGACCCCGAACGGTATGAGCTCCCGCGCAATGTCGGGATCAAGTTGAACGAGAAAGATATCGCCCGAGCGAAAGAGTTGATGAACTATCAGTGGTTCAAGAAACCGGCCTGGCAGGCGGAGATCAAGCGCATGCTGACCAGCGGATTGAAGTACGAACTTGACTCGTTGGCCAATAAGGATTTTCAGTACCTGACAAAGAAGTATCTGCCGAGGAAGCTCAAAGAAAAAGACTGGCTGGACTGACCCGCCTCCGATCTGTGCCATCGTTGAGCCAAACAGTTTCTCTCACGTATTGGCTATGAAGACATTGCCCGCCTGGACGGCGCCCCTTCGTGACTGGCAATGCCGTGCCTTGGCTGCGGTCTGTGGTCATGAGGCCAAGGATTTTCTGGCGATGGCCACGCCTGCCGCGGGAAAGACCCGCTTTGCCTTGCGCGTCGCCCATGAATTTATGGCCAAGCAGGCTGCGGTCAGGGTGCTGGTGGTCTGCCCGACCAACCACCTTCGCACGCAGTGGTCTGAAGCTGCGGGGAAGATGGGATTGCAACTCGATCCGACCCTCACCAATGAGCAGACATCCGAAGCATCGGATTATCACGGTGCCGTCGTCACCTACCAGCAAGTCTGTCTGGCTCCCGAGATCTTTCAGCGGGTCTGTAAGAGCAAGAAGACGCTGCTCATTTTCGACGAGTTGCATCATGCCGGTGATGGAAAAAACTGGGGAAAGGCCCTGCGCTCGGCATTCGACCCAGCGGTCTTTCGGCTGATCCTGTCCGGGACACCTTTCCGTTCGGACAACAATCCAATCCCGTTTATTCGATATGAGCACGGAGAAAGCCGGGCGGATTTTGCCTATGGCTATACCGATGCAATCCGGGACAGCGTCTGTCGGCCGATTGTGTTTCCGAGCTACGAGGGTGAGCTGAGCTGGTTGTCCGAAGGCCGTGAGCATCAGGCGACATTTGAGGACGGGTTGACGTTCAATCGGCAGCGGGAACGCCTGAAAACGGCGCTTCTCCAAGACACATGGCTTGGTCCGGTGATCACCGATGCCCATGCGCAACTCACGCGTCTTCGCCAGCAGGAACAGCCCGATGCCGGTGGCTTAATCGTCTGTATGGATCAGGAACATGCTCGATGGGTGGCGGATCTGGTCGGTCGCATCGTCGGCACGAAAGCCGCCGTTGCGGTGTCGGATGACCCTGCCGCCTCGCGCACAATCGAAGAGTTCGCCGGACATAAAAAACAACAGTGGCTCGTGGCGGTGAATATGGTGAGCGAAGGCGTGGATATTCCCAGACTCCGAGTCGGGGTCTATGGGACGAACGTCATCACGGAAATGTATTTCCGGCAGGTCGTGGGTCGATTCGTCCGCATGCAGGAGGGATTCCCCAAACCACAGCGGGCGTGGTTGTATCTGCCGAAAGATCCCATCCTGGTGCACTATGCCAAGCAGATCAAAGCGGAGCGCGACCATGTGCTGGAAGATATCATGCCGCCTGGCCAGCGAGACCTCTTCGGCCGTACCACAGTCTCGACCAATGAATACATGCCGCTCATGGCCGTGGCGAGGATGGATAGCCTGATTGGGGAAGACGAGACGCGCGGAGAAGGTGATGCGGCTGTCGTTCCAGAACCGGCGGTGTCGCTCCACCAGCAGAAGTACGAGCTGCGGGATCTTCATCGGTTGCTTGTCAGTGCCGTTTCTAGAACCAGCGGGATTGACCATCGCCGACTCAACGCGGAATTGATCGCCCGTACCGGGAGCCGTGTCGATCAAGCGACGGTTGAGCAGCTCAAGAAACGGATTCAACTGCTGGAGCGGTGGAAAGAGCGGGGGTATGACGGAAAACGGTAATCAAAAATGGCTAAAAATGTTTCGCAGCCTGATATCTGCCCCGATTCCTCATGAAGTGCGATCACAGACAAGAGTTTTGAACTGTGACACAGACAGGATGGTTGTCGTCAGCAGTTTCCGGGCCTGGGTGAAATCGCGATCGCCGGTCACCAGCCAGTCAGCCTGGGCGGCCAGTGCACAGGCAAGAAACTTGGCGTCAGTTGGATCGGGCTGATAAGCCAGCCCATCCGGCACTTCGACTAAGACGGTGACCGTTTCTAGAAACGCGATCCACTGGCGCAGTAACAGTGGTGGCAGGCCGAACTTAGGTCGGGCTAAGACTTCTCGATACTCATCCAGAATCTCCGCGGATACCACCCATTCCCATTCGGGTTGTGCGACCACCGCACGAAGGACGGCTTCCGGATCTTTGTTTTTGAAGGCTGCCGACACCACCACGTTGGTGTCTATGACGACTTTCATCGAGTCCGGACGGCTGCGGCTTCTGAGGCAATGTCGGCATCGGTCAGGACCCGGGCTTGTGGAAGCGCTTGCGTGGTCTTTAATAGGGTGTGCAACGTTTCCAATTGAGCAGCGGGCGACGGTTCTGTAGCAATCATTACTACTTCAATGCAGTCACCAGCTGCAAAGGGTAAGTCGGAGAGTGTGACTAGTTTTGGATTTTCAATGGTCAGATACTTACGATAGGCGCGCATGCCAGACCTCTTAGTAGAACCGGCTTTATTATGCTCGCGCTTAGTTCTGAGCGCAAGCGGTTGACGGGTTCGAAGCAGCTGCGTAGTGGAGGTAAAGGTAGGTCAGCAGTATGTGGCTAGTTCGTCAGTTTGATGCTCGGCAGCTTCTTTTTCGCGCAAGTGCTTATCAAAGACAAATGGTCCGGATGGGAGAAGCGAGGCGAGAAAAGCATAGAAAGAAAACTTGTTGTCCTATTGATGTCTAGTTCGTAGCTGCACTAACTGGGCGACATAATTCAAAAATAAGATTCCGTGAATCGCCCCCACGACGGTCACGACTCTCGGCATACCCATCACGTACTTCATCGGCATCGCCATGAACAGTAAAGGAGAAAAGAGCTCCCCTCAGCCAACGCGGTCATTCTGAATCGACGGATCTGGTTCATCGGTAGCGCCCTATCTCTTTGATATAGCCGGGTTCAGCTGAGTGGTACCCAGGACGCAGGCATTGTCTGTGGACTTGTGAATAAGTGTCAATGAGGTCTGCGGGGTAGGTAGGTGTTGCAAGCTCATTTGAGCCTCCTGAAGCCGACTATGTGGCCGAACAACTGGCCATTGAACGGAAAGACGACAAGAATTACAATTGAAAGAGTTGTTCTTCACTTGAGGAAGCGCCCGTGGCGGGGGCGAGATATGCATCAGGACGAAAAGACTAACTCGGTCATGCACCTTATACGACTCGAAAAGGAAATAGCCGGTGAAAGTTAGATATCTTATTGTTACCTGGGGATTGTTCCTTGCCTCTCCCGGTCATGCGGCGGGGCCCATGGCCGCGCAAGTATGTAACCAACTCTCCGATCCTTCGCTGGTTTCCGTTCAGGCCACGATGGGTACTGGCCAGGGCTGCGCCTGGCAATGGCCAAACGGTCAAGCGCTATCCATGTATGTGCATATCGAGAAGCAAGACGAAGCAGTGGCGTCGATGAAACAGGTGATGGAGATCAACTTAAAGAACCAAGCCTTTAAACAAACAACCTTCCCGGTCTGCACAGGCGGTGACATGGTGGTCGGCGATTTCAAAAACAAGAGCGGTCCAGGTGGAGCGGGATATACGCGATGTTCGGGGTTCGTGCTGACCTTTGGCTTTCAGGGAGTCGATGCTCAAAAGGAGTTACCGAACGTCGCGAAGAAACTTGCCGGAACCCCCTTCACGAGATAACCCTGACCATAGAGGCTGGATCATGGTCGGAGGACAGAGTGTAATTGCCTGGTTCTCCTAATTCCTCCCGCGCTCTGGCAGACCGATCTGCCGCGGACCTGACTTTTGCCGAGCGCCTATCTTGGAGAAGTTGTTTATTCGAGGCCTCTCGACCGGCGCTAACTCTATATCGGCCAGCACACCGCGATGGTCTGATGGCCAAAGCGCATCGCCGTTGGGGAGGCGGCCGGGTTGATCAAACGCCAGGCGGCTGGTTCGCACGACCGGATCCTTCCCGTTTGTCCCATCCGCCAAAAAAATAAAATCGACACGGCGATCGGCGGTGGGCCATTCGACGTGGATGTTTTGCCAGACGGTACCGCCAGATACTCCCGGATTCGCAACTCGGAAGACATCGATGAGTCCGGGCTCTCTTTGCCATTCAGCGAGAACAGCAGACTGTTCGCCAGTGTTCAAGTCGCCCATCAGAATTGCTCGTCCCGTTCCTCGATATCCACGGAACAGCTCTCCGACTCGTTCGAGTTGGCAGTCATCTCCTTTCGACGTATGGGCGGAAAAGACCTGGACCGGTCCATCTGGGGCGTCGATGGCAGCGCGTAGAAGAATTCGGGGATCCATGCGCCGTTCGCAGCGAGGCAGATCGTAGACTTCCCAGGCCATGATTGGGTAGCGGCTTAAGATTGCTGGTCCTTCTTTGAAGCCGATGGCTGACGTGATCAGTCGATCTAGGAAGTGGAGTCCGGAAATGTGTTGGGTCGCAGGCTCGAACACCATCTGATAGCCAAGGGCATCGGCGATCCGTTGCGGGACGTTGCCATGCGTTCGGCTGACCGACGCTTCTTGCAGCGCAATCACGTCAGGTTGCAAGCGCTGCAGCTCCTGAATGGTCATGTCGAGCCGCTCTTCGAGATGGGTGCCTCTCTCGAAGAACCCCGACCACGGCCCACCATGCAGTAGGTTATAGGTAAGGACACGCAGCGTGACCGAATCTTGTTTGATGTCCTCAGCAAAAGCCGCAGAATTGAAGAATAATACTGTGACCGCGAACCATAGGAGGATGTACCCGATGCGTCTACGCATGTGTGATGCGTACACCATACGCCTTTGTGATAAATCTTTCCACGGCCAGCTGTACCTAGTGGATAATGAAATTTGGAATGAGCTTTCTCCCGTCCTTGCGTGCCGTTTTCCGCGGATGCTAAGATCACACCAGTTGAATATTTTTTGCCTGATTCTGGAAGCGTTATGCCGAACATTACCTTGCTTGTCTCACCTAGTTGCGGAGCTTGTCCCTCGGCGAAGAGTCTATGGAAACAGTTGCGTGTGAAATACAGCTTTTCCTATCGTGAAGTGGATATCACCACCAAGGACGGTCAGGAATTAGCGGACCGCCATTCAGTCCGAGCCGTGCCTGCGACGATTCTCGACGGAAAGCTGACGTTCGTCGGAGTTCCGAGTCGGGAGAGCGCAGAAAAGGCCCTTCAACTCAAGATTAAACAACGGGAAGGCTAGGCACGATGGAAGAAGAGGATTTTGAGCTGCCGGATCTTCTCCCCCTCATTGCCAAGGGGCCTCCACCGGATTGTCCCATCTGCGGCGATCCCATGTCGTTTATCGACGGCGATTGGGCTTGCGTCGATTGTAACGGCGAGCTCTTGGGACCAGAGACCGGGTAGCGTACAATGACCGGCCATGTTGCGGGTCATCACCGGTCGCTTTCACCCTGTTCTCGAAACCGCTCTTGTCGATCATCTCACGCGCGCCAAGGCTACCGATCCTCTTGCACCGATAGGCATCTTCGTTCCCTCCACGCCACTAGCTGACCGTCTTCGCACGCTCCTGTCCGTCGAGCAGGGGTTGTCCTTCCTGAATCTTCATATACTGACCTTTCACCAATTCGCTTTGAGGCTGGCCGGAGAAGTCTCGGGTCGTTGTCCATTACCGCGTCTAGTGGATGAGTTGTTCTTTGAGCGATTGATCCGTCACATCGTTCGCAGCAAGCTTTCCAGCCAGGTTCCGCTACAACGCATCGGGCAATCTGCTGGAACATGGGGGGCGCTCTGGGCGACGATTCGTGACGTGCGGGATGCCGATGTCGATCCAAAGCAGGTATGGCAAAGTCTCGGAGAAGGGTATTTCGAGGAGGACGACCAGGAGTGGCTCGGGGCCCTGATCTCGCTCTACGCGGCCGTGAAGGAGGCCGGCAGAACCCTGGAGGCTGGGACGCAAGATGATCTGGTGGAGGCGCTTCTTCCTCTTATCCCGACCGCTTCGTTCCTTCAGTCGTTGAAGCACGTGTTCTATTACGGGTTCTATGATCTCACGCAGGTACAGCTGTCTTTCTTTGGAGCCGTCAGCCGGATCAAGGACACGACCTTGTTTTTTCCCCTGGAGGATGATCCGGCCTATGCATTTGCTCGGCGCTTTTTCGATCGGTACATCCAACCGTTGGCAGTACCGGACAACGTAGCGATCCGATTGGAGCAGGACTCTGCTCATGTCACGGAGCATTCTGTCCAGCTTACTCTCAGAAGTGTGATCGGTGTGGAGGAAGAATTGGCGGCCACCTGCCGCACGATCCTCGATCTGGTTGAAACCAATGGCTATCGGTTCGATGAAATCGGGGTCGCCGCTAGGACGCTCGACCCCTACAGCCCGTTTCTTCAGTCGATCTTTGATCGCCATCGGATTCCCTTCCAGACGACCGCATCGAAACCATTGATTCACGAACCGATCTGCAAGCTCGTACTGCAACTGGCTTCCCTCCCGTTAAGCGATTTCTATCGCGGGTCAGTGCTCGATGTGGTGACATCCCCGCTCTATAAAACTGATCTATTCGACGACCTGTCGGAGTCGTATCGCCCCGACCTATGGAAAGTGCTGGTTCAAGCCCTCTCTATCACTCGCGGGGTTGAGGAGTGGAGGTGGTTGGAGCGGGCCAGTCACGCCGCATTGATCGTTGAAGAAGATGAGAGCCCAATCGGCTCTCTTGCCATTGCGACGGGAGTGATCGATCTCCTCTGGCAGGTGGTCTCACAACTCATAGAAGACTGCTCGCACCTACCCTCGCGAGGCACGATCGGCCAGATGGTCACGGCTTGCCGGACTCTTGTCGAGCGGCGTCTACGGCGGCCGGATGTCGCAGAATTACCTGCCGAGAGTGCTCAGATTGTTCACCGTCCGGGGCTGTGGGATGCCATCGATCATGTCTGGGGCACTCTCTTGGAATTGGAGCCGCTCACCGAGGAGATGACCTGGGCGGAATTCATGGAACTGCTGACGCATACATTCGAACGAACGAGAATCCCTTTTCGCGATGGCTCACCACGCGGGGTGATGGTGCTCGACGTGATGGCAGCTCGCGGGATCCCATTTAAGGCGCTATTCATTCTTGGCCTGAACGAGAAAGTGTTTCCGCGCTATATTCGGGAAGATGCCTTTCTGAGGGACCGCCATCGGCGTGTCCTCGAGGCCACACTTGGATTCAAAATCGACGAAAAATTGACAGCCTATGAGGAGGAGATGCTGCTCTTCCGCCTGCTCTGTCAGGCCACCAGTCAGAGGCTCTATCTCTCCTATCAACGGGCCGATGAAACCGGGCGGATGTTGGCGACCTCTTCCTATGTCGAAGACGCTCGTCGGCGGTTCGGCGCTCACGAACAACCGATCGATGTGGTGCCTCGCCGTGTAACTGATCGAGTGATGCAACGGCCGATGATCACGAGGTTCTTACCACCTCCCGAACTGACTCAATGGATGGCTCTGAACGGGCAAGACCCTGTCGGATTGGTCCAAGCGCTCGGGCGCGACGTCGTCTCCTTCCAACATGCCCACGTGGCGCTGGATCGCATCGAATCGGAAGGTAGTAGGCTGAATTTGTTCGATGGGATGGTCGGAGCGGTCGAGTCCCATTGGGCTCGGCTCATGGACCGGGGTGTGGCTCCAACGCCGATCGAACGGTATGCGCGCTGTCCCTTCCAATATTTTGCCTCAGATGTGCTGCGACTTGAGCCGGGCCGTTGTTCGATTTTGCAACAGCCTGATGCGGCGCTGGTGGGGATGCTCTGCCACGCCGCCTTACGTCGGTGCTACGAACAACTTGTGCAGTCTGGATGGCCGGCGGTACGAACCACGGACGATAGGAAGAAGCGAGCGATCTGCATATCGGTTGAACAAGCAGCCGCGGACCTCGAAGCGGAACATCGAACCGGTCACTATCTCTTGTGGGAGCTGCTGAAGGAGCAGATTGCGATGCTTGTGGCGGCGGCTGTCGAGGAAGACGAATCGGAGCAGACGGAACATCCGTACCAACCGATTGCCTTTGAAGTGGATGGGGAGGGAGCGATCCCCGATATTTTAGACGGGAATTCGTTGAAGATCCGGGGCCGGATCGATCGACTTGATCGACACCGAAACTCCGGTGCATTGCGCGTGGTCGACTACAAATTCAAACTCGGTTCGGCCATGAAACCGGAAGATCGCAATCTGACCCAGTCGGCGGCCCGTGGGTCTCGGATGCAGCCACCGTTCTATAGTTGTCTCGCCGTTTCTGGGCGGCCCACGGCTCGTCATGTCCAGTTCATGTTTCTTGCACCCACGTGGCCGAAGCCGATAGATCGTTCGTCGTTTGATCCTCCAGCGTGGGCCTCAGAGACCGGGAGGCTGATCCAACAGTCGATCAAAACCGTGATCGACGGGATCCGGACTGGGCGGTTTTTTATCCTCCCGGACGGCTATTGCGACACGTGTGAGTTTCGTGTGATCTGCCGGAGAGAGCATGCTCCGACATGGTGGAGAGCGTATCGAGCAATCGAGTCGAAAGAGTTGAAGATGCTGCGTACGCAGAAGATCAATGATGCATAACGATTTGCTCATACCGGATCGTGCGGCCCGAGAGTCGGCCGAGACGACCTTTGACCGCAACGTTGTGGTCGTGGCGGGCGCAGGGACCGGCAAGACAACCCTGCTCGTCAATCGTCTCGTCCATCTGCTGATGAAAGCACCGGCTCCGGTGTCGATTACGCAGGTGGTGGCACTGACATTCACCAATAAGGCGGCAACCGAGATGAAGGTGCGGTTGCGAGAACGGTTGACCCTCCTCGCCCTTCCACAATCCGATTCGCTGCGAGCAACCGACGGAGGGGCCGTTTCGAAGAGGGATCTCCAAGATCGGTATGGACTGACCAGTGAGACGATCGCTGTGCGAGCCAAGGCCGCCTTGCGCGAATTGGAAAAAGCGCAGATCGGCACACTCCATAGTTTCGCGGCTCACCTGTTACGACTTCATCCGCTGGAAAGCGGCGTCGACCCTGATTTCAAGGAAGATGATGGCTTACGCTTTGAGGAGCAGTTTACGGCGGCATGGGATTGCTGGCTCGATCAGGAATTGAGCCGCAACGGCCAACACCATCCGATATGGCGATCAATCTTGTCATCGGCCACGCTCGATGCAGTCAGGTCGTTGGCCTGGTCCTTGTGCAGTGAGTCGATCGATCTCGACGCGATGCAGCAACAACTTGCTTCAACGGAGATATCGCCGGCTCTGTCGGATTGGATCCAGCTCATGAGAGCACGGGCCGACCAGCTGTTGAGCGAACATGACAGGCCGAAGCGCCGTAAGGTCGAGCAGATGCTGGCTGCCGCGGCTTCTGTGCTGAACCTTGTGGCAAGCAAGGGGTTGGCGGGTCGGCAAGATGTGACAATCGAAGAACGAGCATGGCTCGACAAAGATCTTGGGAGTGCAGTGGCTGGATGGGAGAAACATGATTTCAGAGAGGCGGGTGCCCTCATCGAGATCGCGCAACAACTTTTCACGGTCGACCATGCTTTTCTGAATGACCTCCTGCAACTTCTTATCCCGCTGGTGAGGAACATCCGAGAATCATTTGTTCGACAGGGCTGGCTGTCTTTTGATGGGTTGTTGGCGCGGGCGCGGAGGTTGCTCTTTGAACACTCGACCGTCCGTGAGCGGGTCAAACGAGAGTATCGCGCCTTGTTGGTCGATGAGTTTCAGGACACGGATCCGACGCAGTACGAGATTATCTTGGCAGTCTCCGAGCGGCATGGAGCACAAGCGGCTCGATGGCAGGAGATGGTCCTCGAACCGGGGAAGCTGTTCATCGTGGGAGATCCGAAACAGTCGATCTATGCCTTTCGGCGAGCCGACATCGAAGCCTTCGATCGAGTCGTGGAGAAGGTCCTGTCTGAGGGAGGCATCGCGCAGGCCTTAACGACGAACTTCCGCAGTGATGGCGAGGTCTTAGGGCCGGTCAATGAAACGTTCGATCGGCTCTTTGAGCGACGCCCACTCGTCCAACCGGCGAACGTACGGTTGGAGGTACGCCCTCAGCGGAAGCCAACTTTAATCGAGCCGGGTGTTCGTCTCTGCGTGACGAGGCCGGATGGCGAGGATGAACCGTTCGATGCAGCGGGCGCGACGCGAGCTGAAAGCGAAGTGCTGGCTCGCTGGTTGGTTGAGGAGGTGTTCAGTCAACCTATGGTGAAACCGGGTCACGTCGCGTTGCTGTTCAGGAAACTGACGCAGGCCGATGCCTACCTCGATGCATTGCGGCGGCACGAGATTCCCTATGTGATCGAAGGGGAGAAGCATTTCTACCGCCGCCAGGAAGTGATCGATTTCGTCAATCTCCTGCGTGTTTTGGACCACCCTCATGATGAAATTGCTGTGACCGGCCTCCTTCGTTCGCCACTCGGAGGGCTGACGGATCGAGAACTCTATGAACTCAAGGAGGCTGGGCATTTCAACTATCTCTTGGCAGATAATCTGAGGACATGGCCTCATGTCCGCGCCGAAGCCGTGCGGCGACTGTATGAGCATCTGTTGTGGCTTCACCGAGCCATCCCCGTTATGCCGCTGGCCGAAGCGCTTGATCTGGTGTTTGAGCGATTGCCCATCCTCGATTTGGCCGCTGCGTCGCTCCATGGGGAACAGGCTGTGGCCAATCTTTTGAAGGTGAAGCAGACGGCTGCATCGCTCGCTGACCGACCGCACATGACGCTGAGTAGCTTCGTCGATCTGATGATCGCCCGACTTGAAGAACAGCCGGATGAGGCTGAAAGCCTGCTTGCCGAAGAATCACTCGAAGCGGTGCATGTGCTGACGATTCATAAGGCCAAGGGGCTGGAATTTCCCATCGTCGTGTTGCCGGGTCTGCACCAAGGGAGTGGGCGCGAGCGGAGCGCGCCGCAGGTCTCCTATGATTGGTCGAGCGCAACCTATGGGCTCTTCCTCGGTCGGCATCGATCGCTTGGTTCATTGCTGGTCCAACACAAGCTGCGGCTACGAGAAGATGCCGAACGGCGACGGGTGCTGTATGTCGGGATGACGAGGGCGAAAGAGATGCTGCTTTTGTCCGGCGGAGTAACGGCCCGTACCGTCGGCGAGACGGTTTTGGAGCTGTTGCGAAACATCGGGACAGGAGAGATCGGAGATCGATCGACCGAGGCCTTGACCATCGGAGACAGTAAGATCCCGCAACGAGTCGTCACGGCACCGGAACGAAAACGGCCTCGGCGACGCATGGATGGAGTAGGCGGAGAGAGGTCGATCGATCCACAGGAGATGGCTCGTCTGTGGGAGATGAGGACTGCCCGATGGCAGGAAACCGGCGAGAGGACGCATCATCTAACGCCAACTGGTCTCGACCAAGGGGAAGACTTCATTCGAGGTGCGCTGATCGCGGTTCGACAGGATCCGGCTGTTGGTCGCCTAGTCGGAGTGGTGACTCATCGCCTGCTCGAACAATGGGATTTTTCACGGGATCTCTCCGGGTTATCGGATCAGGTCGGCACCCTTCTTCGGTCGGTCCTTGGCCCCGACGAACAAGCCCATGCTGAAATAGTGGAGGATGAGGTGAAGAAGCTTCTTGCGGTCTTCAGCCGATCGGAAGCCTATGCGCGCCTGCAATCATCTCAGATCCTCGGTCGTGAAGTTCCATTTATCATGCCGTGGGGTGAGCGACAGGTGATGGAAGGAGTCATGGATCTCCTCTATCGGGTTGAAGGGGAGCTGTGGATCGCCGACTACAAGACGGATAGGGTTTCGGCGGATCAGGCAGCGGCTCGCGCCGAACGGTACCGAACGCAAAGCGAAGTCTACAGGGCTGCTGTGAAACAGGCACTGGGGACCGAACCACGGTTCCACTGCCTTTTCCTGCGGTGCGGCGTCGCCATAGAAGTATAAGTTTTATGGACTATCAACATGGCTCGACGAGAACCGATCTCTTCTGAAACCTTTGCCGCGTTGGTCCAACAGGCTGTTGCGGATCTCCCGACTCCCTATGCCAAACTCATGGAGTCCATTGCCGTCGTCGTAGAAGAAGAGCCGCCCGAGGATGTCCTGCGAGATCTAGGGCTGGACGAGAAGGATGATTTACTGGGCCTCTATCAAGGCCAATCGCTGGCGGACGATTCGTTCTTCAGGCCGGGCGGTGAGCCACCACCACGAATTTCCATCTATCGCGGACCGATTCTCCGGATATGCGAAAGTCCCGAGGAGGTGGTGCAGGAAGTGTACGACACGGTGGTGCACGAACTCGGCCACCATGTCGGTCTGGATGATGACGAAATGCCGTACTGAAGACTCTTAGTATCGATTAGAACTCTTAAGAGTACGCTGGCTTTTGTCTGGCTCGCTGGTAGCCCAGAACGAGCATGATGACTCCGATCAGTACCATCGGCAGGGAGAGAATCTGCCCCATGGTAATGGGGCCAAAGATGAAGCCGAGGTGTTGATCCGGCTCACGGAAGAGTTCGACGATCAGTCGGCTGGTACCGTACCCGGTCACAAAGGTCCAGAAGATCGTACCGGGAGGAGTCGGACGTCGATCGATCCACCACAAAACGGCAAACAACGTGAGCCCTTCCAGCATGGCTTCGTATAGTTGTGAGGGGTGGCGACAAACCGGACCTCCGGTCGGGAAGACCATACACCACGCGATGTCGGTCGACCGACCGAAGAGTTCGCCATTGATGAAATTCCCTATCCGGCCGCACCCTAACCCGATCGGGGTGACGGAGGCTGCCAGATCCGCGATCGTATAGGCGGGAATCCCTTGCCTACGGCTGAACCAGATTAGTGCGACAATTGTTCCGATGAGCCCGCCGTGGAAGGACATCCCTCCCTCCCAAACTGCGAGCAATTTCAGAGGGTTCTCGATGTAATAGGAAAAGTTGTAGAAGAGCGTATACCCGATCCGCCCACCCAAGAACACACCGAAGGCTGCGTAGACGACCATGTCATAGATCTGGTCCTTCCTGATTTCCAGTCCCTTGCGGCTCACCTTGTGCTGAATCAAGAAATAGGCCGCCATCAGGCCGATCAGGTACATCAGCCCATACCACCGCAATTGAATGGGACCCAGAGCGACAATGACGGGATCAATATTGGGGTACGGTATCGAGGCTAGTGCACTCATGTATTCTCTGTCAGGAGTGTGCTCCGAATGGCATTGTTCGTATTCTGAACAGACTCAGAATACCGTGGTGATAGGCGCCTTTTCTGTGATCCATGGGGCAGCATTGCCGACGGATCATACGGGGGCTCACGGATCAATGCAAGCGGGTCTATGATGAACAGGATGATCGGGACAGAGTCCTGGGAAAACCTTGCCTACAAATGATTTCCCAGGATCCAATGTGTAGAAGTGTTGGATTTCTGAAACGACTGTGCCTTCCTCTGTCGAGAAAAAGAGACCCAATATTTGTCACTTCTAATCAGTATGCGTCGTCTCGTTGATTTTCCGAGGAAATCGCCGACCGTTAGCCATGCCCCCTGCTGGCACAAAGCATGCTGATATATGTTCGTCAGAAGCACGTTTTAGATGGTTGTCCGCTACATCATAACCATTTATGAGGGAGGTTCACCATGTCGGAGCAGGGGAAGTACGTCGCCAAGGCAGCTGCATTCATCGCCGGTGGAGCCGTCATCGGAGCGGGACTAGGGCTCCTCTTCGCTCCACAGACTGGATCCGATACGCGTCGGGATATCAGCCGGTATGCTCGGAAGGCACAGGCGCAGACCAATCGGTGGGGAAGAGCAGTCAAGTCCGGTGTGAAGGTCGCGTTTGACCATAAGCTACCGATTGTCAACAATTGCGAAGAACAGACCCCGAAACTCGCCGCAGTCATGAACTGATCCCCACCGTCGATCATCGGTGGCAGATCTACCCGTTGTGTCCCTCCTCCGTTGCGGCTGGATCTGCTATCGATGGTCCGCGGGGATCTGAATGCTGATGGCACCGGCGAGATCGCCTGCCTGAGCGCCTTCTCTTGGGTAGCCGGAGATATCAAGGATCCCTTTCGGGCTTCCGTGGCACACCAGGCAATCTTCTGAATAGTAGATCGGCATTATCGCTCTGAGTAACCGTCCACCGTTGACCCATTCGACGATCGGCGTGGTTGAGGCCGGTTGGTGGGCAAGTCGCGTCAGGACCGTTTCCTCGTACGCGTCGGGCGTGTTTTGCAGGTTTCTCGGATCGAGCGTCGTCTGTTTTATGGTGACCTGTGATTGCTTGGAAAACCTCCGTGCAGCTTGGCTCCCGAAGGTGGCCGGGATAAAGTTCTTATATCCGATCCCTCGCTGATTGATCACAAATTGCGCATCCGCTACGACCTCCTTACTGGCGTGGAGCAGTCGCATCAACAGATCTCGTGTGTGGGGAGGCAATGAAGAAGCGGAGCTCTTCAGGTCGATCTGTGACTGGCGAAAGAATTCATCGAGGACCAGCCGCTCAAAGTTATCGGGTGAAAAACCTTTATCGCCTTTCCGTGGATCGTTGATCAAAGGTTGGTGTTGCTCGACCACGACACGGCCGGCATCCAGGAGGGTCGCCAGCAGTTCGGCCGTTCTCTCAGTCTCCTTCTGAGCAGTTTGCGCCCAGCCATCTGGGGAATGGAGAAACACCCACAGCAAACCGGCCGAGAGGAATCCCTTCAAGACTACGAGCATGTACGCCTCCGTTTTGTCATGAGTCTTCCGCCAAGCGACATTGCCCCTGGTCATAATGGTCTGGCACCTGTGTGACTTCGAGCGGCAACCCTTCCGCGGTGGCCCGCCTCGTGGGGGCGTATTCTTCATCGATCCAGCGCGTTCGCATCTGGGTCAACCGCCCTGATTCCTGGAGCTGAAAGAGCAAGTTGTTGAGGAACCATTGTAATTGTCTATGCTCATCGTTCGTGACGATGGAGAGGTCTGCGTAAGTCAGCATCAAGGGCGTGCCGTCGGTGCGTGTCAGGAGGTGCCAGTCCTGCCAGACCCGCTTCGTCACGTACTCAAGAATGGAATGTTCCGAGAGGATGACATCGATCGTGGGGTCTTTGGTTTCGATCGCTGCCGGAATCGAATCACAGATGACCAGGCGAATGTGTTTGAGGTTGGCTTGGGCATAGAGGTGGGCGGATCTCCCTTTTTGGACTGCCACCGTCAACCCGGCAAAGCTTTCTTGGACGGCCGCGAGGGAGTTCCAATTCCCCTGTTGGGTTCGGAATTGAGCCCACAGGCGTTCGGACACGTCGGGTCGTTGGATGATGGCGGCGATGCCGTCATTGCGGAAATAAGGGGCTGAAAACCACAAGCCTGCCGGTCTTGTCCCAGGAACCGTCCCGCTCACGGACGAGACAAATAGATCGAGCTGACCCTCATTCATTCTAATGAACAAATCGGGAAAGCGGGTGACGTGCAAGGTTGGAACGATCGGGTGTGGGCTGTGACAATGCGCGGTCAATGCGTCGGCGACTTCTCGGATCAATTCGATATCCAAACCGGTAACCCGAATGCCAGCATCGGTGTACACCGCAGGAAAAATGAACGGGCGAAACGGTTCTACGGCGATACCCACACGCAATCGTTCACGGGCGCAGATGGAGGACAGTTCGTCACGATTCAACGGTCGTATGGCCGTCACAGCATCATAGATCAGCCCGCAGCCCTGCAACAGCAGCACGGCCGCTAGGCAGATGCTCAAGCCCTGCCAGCCGACAACCTCCCGCTTCTCACTCATACGAGGGACTCGTCTTGGTTGTCCGATCAATTCCATGGCGCGTGTACCATCACAGTCTGATCCCGATCGTGAATAACCATTGTTCTGAGAGATCGGACAGGCCTTTAAAGTTGATTTCAAACCGAGTGTACTGAAGCCCCATGTCGACTGAAAACCCACGAGCGACCGGAAATCGCACGCCTACTTGTCCGCCATAGAGGTATCCCGGGGAATCGGGGTCCCGGCCCGGAAGCGTTCCACCGATCAAGGTTCCGACGTAGGGTACCGCTCGATCTTCCAGTGGGCCAAAGAGGACATGCCGAATGACTCGATTGATCGGTGTGGCCTTGGGGAAATCGAGCACGTCGATGAAGTTGTTCCAGCGAGGGTTTAAGAACAAAGAATGTTGGTCCGTCACGAACGTAGGAGTGTGGTGGCTGTAGTATTGATAGACCGTCCTCATCTCCAGAGGTCCGTATCGCAGGGCGGTGATGCCTACCTGAGCCGCAATGACTCTGGTTTTTGGTGCAAAGGTGCGCTGGTTGAACGAGATATCGAAGTTAAAGGGACGGAGCGGTAGAATATCAAGTACCGCCTCTTGCCCGGCTGCTGATGGCGGCAGCGCCAGAGTGAGGATGATCGTACCGAGTAGGAGACCAGAGATGCGCGTGCCCAGGAGCGTACCTCTCTTGCGACTATCGTCCCAGTCATATCAAGCCCTGCACAGGCACATTGTAACGCAACGTCTCTTCGTTTGCAGAACACCGGACTGAACTACTGGCTCTGGTGAGGGAGCCGCTATCGCCGGGTTACGAGAAGTAGCGTACAGCGTTGAGCGGGATTCGTGTAGGTCATTGTTCTTGCAGGCGTGCGCCTGGAAGGCAGTCGGCGGTGCCAGTTTGACACAGTTCGTCGTATGTATGGGCAGGCCTGTGGCGGTACGGGGCCCTGATAAAAGTGGCTGTGGGGATGGATTCGCTATGCTAAAATCCGCCTTCTTGCCGGAGTGGCGGAATAGGCAGACGCAAGGGACTTAAAATCCCTCGGACTCACAAGGTCCGTACCGGTTCGATCCCGGTCTCCGGCACCAGGTTCAGCGGGTAAAGGCGAGTCAACAAAGCCTCGTCTGGTTTTTTTGACCTTCAACGTACCGAAAGAGGGATTCATGATTGGCAAGACAGGAATGATAATCATCGCAAGCGCGGTTCTAGGGGTTACAGTCCTTATCGGGGGAGCATGGATTGCGACCGCGCCACCGGACAACGTCGAACCGTGGAAGGAGAAGCAGTGTAAGGAATATGTGGAGGAGTTGGACGCGCTCAATCGATACAAAATGTTCTGGTCGTTCGTTCAACAACGACTCGCGTTTAACGACTGTTTGAAAAAGGCGGATGAAAGCGGCCAGAAGCCGTAGATCGGCCGAGGGTCGATGGTCTCGGTTTTCCGTGCAGGGTACAGACCAGTTCCAGGCGTCACAGTCTAGCGCTTCACCCATGGAGAAGCTCATTGGTGAGAAGGGTTTGCCTCTAGCGCGGTCAGTCTGGAATGTTGTGGGCGGGAAGAAGTGATCGAGTATGTGAGTAGAAGTGTGACTCCGTCACAGAGATACGCTTTCCTGTCCACACTTCCAACATTTCGAAAATTGGCTTTCGTGATGTTCTCCACATCCGGCGCATACCCAGGCGTCAGGGTTTGAGGGCTGCGAGATTAACTCTTCGTCGAGGACTTGTCGCGCCCGATAGGCATCCTCGTCTTGGATGACCCACAATTCCGGGAAAATCTCCGCAAATGGAATCTCTCCTGCCAGCCCGGATAACCGTTGGTTCTTGATCATGCACCGGATGCCGGCCTGCTCAAGCCGCTCCTTGCGCATCTCGACGTCGATTAAGTTCTGAGAGACGAAGACTTTTCTCATCCGAGGACTCTCCTGAAGATAGTTGAACTTGGTGATGGCACGCTGGGCCCGTTCAAGGCCTTAGACCGGCCAATGTTTTAGTTTGTCGAGAAGGTAGCCTCTCACGCAAGTTCATCAGACCGTCTGTTTGGCTTGTGGTCGTCCTCCAATCATTCTACCTGTGCGACCCAGGTACCATGCCCAAAAGTTTTTACACGCCCCATTGTTTAACATGCGAGAATCACTTCAAAATTACAGAAAAGCTGCCAACTCTAAAGCGTTGGATGGTGGATCTACGCTTTTGGTCTCGTCATCATAGCTGTATTATGCAGCTACCCGTGCGCTGGTTTGGAGGATCGTTTTATAGAAGCATCGCTTGAACTTGTTTCACCAGCCGCGGGCGTCACTTCTTAAAAATCAACCTCGGCTCCGTCATGTCCCCCATCGACACGGCTACGAGTTCCCAGCCAGCTGCTCCAAATTCGTTCAACTTGGTTTGCATATTCTGAGTATCAGGAAGGACCTCGATGATCCGATACTGAAACCGTTTCGGCTCCTGCGCCTTGACGGCGAACGGTTGACCAAGGACAAGCACGAGCCCTAAGGCCCCAAGGCTGAGAGCAGCTATCGTCCACGCGACAGAGATTCGTATGGTCAGCATGAGTCACCTCATCTTAGTTGTGGGTTATGGATGCGCAACCCGCCAGTTTTTGCCGACGCCTAGGTCAACTTTTAGTGGCACGGACAAACCTATCTGTGTACCGACGCCTTCCATTTCCTCCTTCACCAGCAGCTTTGCTTCCTCCAAGTCATGGTCTGGTACCTCGAAGATGAGTTCATCGTGGACTTGGAGGATCATCTTCACGTGTGGCAGCTCTTCGTGGAGTTTCTTGTGGACGTTGATCATGGCTACTTTGATGAGGTCCGCAGCGGAACCTTGAATGGGGCTGTTAACCGCCATGCGCTCGCCGAAGCCACGTTGCGCTGGATCGCCACTTTGTAGCTCAGGAATCGGCCGTCGGCGGCCGAGGATGGTCGTGGTATAGCCCTTCTCTCGCCCTTCGGCGATGTTCTGATCCATGAGGGCTCGCACCGCCGCAAACTTTTCGAAGAAGGTGTCGATATATTTCTTGGCCTCGGCCTGGGATACACCCAGGTTCTGTGACAGGCCAAACGGACTGATGCCGTAGACGATGCCGAACACGACGGTCTTGGCGGCGCGGCGCATGTCTCTGGTGATTTGATTGGATGGGAGGCCGAAGATCTCCATGGCCGTGGCCATGTGGATATCCTCTCCCTTTGTGAACACGTCTAGCAAACGGGGATCGTGCGAAAGATGGGCGAGAATGCGCGGCTCGATCTGGCTGTAGTCTGCGCAGAGGAGTTCATGGCCCTTGGGGACAATAAACGCTTCGCGGATGCGCAGGCCATACTCGCCTTTGACGGGGATATTTTGGAGATTTGGATCAGTGGAGGAGAGGCGTCCAGTGGCGGCGACGGTCTGGTTCAAAGAGGTGTGGAGCCGCTTCGTCTCCGGCCTGATAAGTTCGGGGAGAGCATCCACATAGGTCGACTTGAGCTTGCTGAGACTTCGGTAATTGAGAATTTGTGCGGGCAGCTCATGATGCGTGGCGAGTTGCGTCAAGGTATCTTCATCGGTGGAGTAGCCGGTTTTTGTCTTGCGGATCGGCTTCAACCCGAGTTTGTCGAAGAGGACTGTCGCGAGTTGTTTTGGTGAATTGATGTTGAACTCGCCGCCGGCGATTCCGGCGATGGTCTCCATCATGCGATCGAGCTCTCGTTCGAGTTCCTTGCTCAGTCCGTGGAGCCCTTCGACATCCAGGAGGAACCCATTCCGCTCGATGTCAGCCAAGATCGGCACAAGCGGCATCTCAACGTCGGTGAACAGCTTCAAGCTCCCTTGATCTCTCAGCTGTTCGGTCATGATCAGGCCGAGCTTCGGCAAGGTGCCTGCAGCGGTTGCTGCCGTTTCACGGGAGCCGGTATCAACCTCGAAGAGCGACCGTGTCTTGGCTTGTTCATGGCTTCGTGAACTCAATCGCTCACCCAATCGTTCTACGACAATGGTCTCGAGGCTATGGTCACGGCGATTCGGATTCAGTAAATAGTCCCCGACCATCGTGTCTATGTAGGGAGGGGCCAAGTTGACGCCGATTCGGTGGAAGGCCAGCAGGGTACCTTTGAGATCGTGCACGACTTTTGTCCTGTGTGTGTCATGTAGGAGTGGGAGGATCGCTCGCATGAAGGTGTGCACGTCGATTGGAATAAAGGCCGTTTGGCCTTCGGTAGAGAGGGCCAGGCCGAGCACGTCTGCGTGGACACCTGGTTGGCCGGCCAACAAACAGTGCACGCCGAGCGGAGTCTTTTCCGGTAAGCTACCGACAAATCGTTGTGCCGTTGCTTCGTCTTCGATGATGATGGCATGTGTCTTCGTGTCCGATTGGTTGGGCGATGGTTGCAGGCTTTTGAGCAGCGATGTGAATTCGAGCTCCCGCAGCAGCTCGGTCAAGTGCGCTTCATGTGGCGGTTGGATTCGGTAAGAGTCCGGATGAAATTCAACAGGACTCCGCGTATCGATCGTTGCGAGTTTCCGGCTGAGCCGCGCATTTTCTGCCTGGTCAGTGAGGAGAGTCTTGATACGAGCGGGTGCGACCTCGTCGAGGCGACGCAGCAGTTCCTCGATCGTGCCGAACTGCGAGATCAGCTTTATGGCGGTTTTCTCGCCGATCCCCTTTACGCCAGGAATGTTGTCGCTGGCATCTCCCATCAGTCCCATGACTTCAACCACGCGCCCAGGTTCGACGCCGAACTTCGCGACACATTCCGGCTCACCCAACCACTTGTCTTTTACCGGATCGTAGATACGAACGTGCGAGGTCAGTAACTGCAGCATGTCTTTGTCACCGGTGACAATCACAACGTCGTAGCCGGCGTGCTCTGCCTGCCGAGCCAAGGTTCCGATCAGATCATCCGCTTCGTATCCGGCCTGCTTCACGGCGGGAATGTTCAGTGCCTCCACTGCCCGATGAATGTACGGGATCTGCGCTTGCATGCCGTCCGGCATCGGCGGACGCTGTGCCTTATACTCCTTGAATTCCTCATGTCGGATTGTCGGGCCCTTTTCGTCAAAGGCGACCGCAAGACCGTCCGGCTTGTGTTCGCGAATAATCTTGAGGAGGGTAGTCATGAATCCGTAGACGGCGTTGGTCTGGAGGCCTTTTGAATTGTTCAGGGCCGGCAGGGCGAAGAAGGCCCGATAAATATAGGCGCTACCGTCGATCAGGTACAGAGTTTTCCTTGACTCTATTGCATCAGACATGGAGGGAGTTTTTCCTCAGAGTTGGTGAACGTTCAGAAATAGGCTTTTACGACTGTTGAAGCGTGATCGGGAAGAATGAGTGGTTTGCACGTTCACAGTTGTGGCGCAATTGTGAGCGGTGGCTTGCCGAACTTCTGGCGCATATTGTTGATGGTGTTCAGTACCGCCGGTTGGCCGATCATCCTCGCCTCTAACCTTCGCTTGCCGGGAAAATCCAACATGGTCACACCGATCAACATCGTGAGAATGCCTTGGCCCGGCAAGAATAACATGAGGAATCCGGCGAAGAGAAAGATGGCTCCAACCACATTCTTTATAAGGTGGCCGAATAGTCGAAGCACTGGGTGGTGATTTTCCATCCAGCGGCGTGGAACCCGAGTGTCGAAAAAATCTGTTGGAAGCCGAACGAGGATGAACGGGATGGCGATCAGCGATCCGACAAAGAAGACGATCGAAAGCGCCGTCAGGGTCACGAGGGTTTCAGTTGAGACGTACTGTTGAACCGTCGTCAGTAGCCAATCCATCGGGCGGCATCCTAGCATGGGCCTGCGCGCCCCTCAAGGCGAAGCAGATGTGAAGTCTCGTGTTTACGCAGTTTGGTCTGGTCGTTATAATCACTAAGTTTGGAGCCACGACTGGAGTCTCTAGCGGAGATTAGTTCGGCCACTGCCGAATATATGAACAACCTCAACACTAGCGTACAGAAGCACTAGAAATGTCCACCACACCAAAGTTCGTCATTTTTGCCCACAATGCGACCTACGATAAGCTGCACCAAGTTGCGACACTTGGCATGACGGCTGCGGCGATGGGCAAGGACGTGATCGTGGTCTTGTTGTTCTGGACGATCAAGAAACTTGCTGAAGGCAAGATTGATCAGATTGATTTCCCGCCGGAATATGCAGGATCAGCCGAGGAGGTGACTCGGCTGCTCAAAGAGAAAAAGGTGCCGAAGATCTCCGAAATGTTTCAGGATGCCAAGCAGGTCGGAAAGCTCCGGCTCATCGCCTGCAGTGCAGGGTTGGAGTATATGGGCGTGGACACGGACGCGGTCGAAAAGAATGTCGATGAGGTCATGGGGCTACCGGCCATCCTTTCGCTGACTGCCGAGGCAGAAACGAAACTGTTCATCTGAGAGATGTGATAAGTAAGACGTAAAAGGTGAGAGAAGGGGTTTCCTTGGGCCATATCCTCTCGCGTTTCACCGTTCACGCTTAACGTGACTTTGTTACTCCTACCCGATCACACAGCCCGCTCAACTTGCATCGGCTGCAGAGCGGCGAAACCGGAAAGCACAGGTTTTGTCCATAGGGGACGAGGAGGTCGTTGTAGGTGATCCAGTATTCTTTGGGAAGCTTACGTCTGAGGGCCTGTTCCGATTCTTCAGGAGTTTTCGTTTTGATATAGCCCCACCGGTTACTGATGCGATGGACATGCACATCGACGCAAATTCCAGGCTTTTGAAAACCAACGGTGACGACCAGATTGGCGGTCTTTCGTCCAACTCCTGGGAGGGTTACCAGCTCGTCGATGGAATCCGGGACCCTGCCTCCGTGTTCATCGATCAGCTGATGGCAAATCTGATGAATCGATTTGGCCTTCGTTCGGTAGAATCCGACCGGATAGATCGCCCGTTCGATCTTTTTCAAGGGCAGCTTCAGTATTGATGTCGGTGTGTGTGCCAGGGCAAACAGTCGATCACTGGCTTCCCTAGTGGTCTTGTCTTTCGTGCGAAGGCTCAGGAGACAGGAGATCAGGATCAGAAACGGATCTCGGTTGGATTGCTTGGCGACGACGCCGAGGACCGGTTCTTGCCATCGGCGAACCTCTTGCTTGACAAGTCGGATCGCCTCATGGATTTCATCCCGGCGCATCAGACTTGGATCAAAACAAGAAGGAAGATGACCGAGGGGGATACGAACACGGTCGGGATAGGGCTAGTCAGGTCTTCGCTTAGAAAGCCATTTTTGACGACGCCTCTGTGCCTCACGCTGTTTGGCTTTCTTCCTGACACTGGGCTTCTCATAGAAACGACGGCGCTTGAGCTCGCGAAATAGCCCTTCTCCCGCCAACTTCTTTTTCGCGACCTTCAGGGCCTTTTCAACGTTATTGTTAAAAACCTTGATTTCCATTCGCTTGATTTTCGACTTTCTCAGGCCAGGTCAGCCTGCTGCTTAGGGTTTCCACGAATTCGGCGTCGGAGTCTAACATAACCTTTTTAGTTCCTCAAGGTTTTGCTCTAATTGCTTGATCCTGGACCGCAATGCATCGATAAGGTATTGATTTGATTGCAATGTAAGGTTGACGTTGACGGTATGAAGTGCCGCGTGAGCCGCCGCTATCGCCATCGTTATACCTACCGTAAGATCCGAATGAACGGCTAGTTTTGCTGAGGGAAGGGCAGAATGAATAGACCTTCCCACCTCACAAGAGAGTTCAGCAATCTCTAGAGGCACTTCTGTAGCTTTATTGAGAGCTGTCGAAACCGCCATCGGACGATCTGGGTGTTGCTTAGGGATCTTATAAGCATTCATTAACTCTTCGTAAGCCGCGGTATCTTCTTGAACAAGTTGATGAAGCCGTCGGCTCAAGAGAAGCAGGCGTTGTTCGGTATCCAGGTGGCGACCAAGACGTGCTCCCATCACTCCAAGAGAAGCCGCCAAAGCACCAACGAGCGCCGTCACACTGCCACCCGCTCGTGAAGGCGTGGCCTCTGCTACTGCAGCGAGAAAGTCCGATACAGTCTCGTCCGTCTCGTTCCTACTCTGCAGGGCTTCGGCTATCCGGGTTTCGAGTACCTGACCGGAATCGAACCGATTGAGCTCCAACGAAGTAGCTGCAGCTTGGTTCAATGCCGCCTGCGGTATTAAGCCGATCAGTTCGCTTCCAGCCACCTCGATTCCATGCTTTGCGGCTTCGGTTTTGACCGACTGAAGAGCGGTGTGGATCGGAGTGACCTGGTAATCGGTCAAATTCATCGCGATCTGGACCATGCCACGGCTGGGTAATTCCACCCCGATCGCCTTAAGATGGGGTAAGCCGCCGCTTGAATGGCGAATACTCCTCGCGATCGACCGAGCAGCCTCAACGTCCGTTGAGTGAAGGTTCACATTATAAGCGATGAGGGGAGGGCGTGCGCCGATCGCGATCGCTCCCGCACTCTGATGAAGTCGAGCTGGGCCGAAGTCCGGCGTCCAATCGGGATCGGAAGTCATGCGGAAGGCTAAGCCTTCAAGTCCTCCTCGTCGAACGACCTCCAGTGGGGCATGGTCGGTGTGAGCTGCTGCACGCTCGTACAAGAAGACCGGGATCTGGAGCTCGCGTCCAACTCGATCTCCCAGTTGTTTGGCGAGCTGAACGCAGTCTTGCATCGTTGTGCCTTTGATCGGTATGAACGGCACCACGTCCGTCGCTCCGATGCGAGGATGGACACCGCCATGGGTACGCAGATCAATCAGATCGGTGGCGACTCGAATCGCACGAAAGGCGGCCTCGACCATGACCGCAGGGGCTCCGCAGAACGTCAACACGGCTCGATGGTGATCCGTGTCCATTGAGTGGTCCAGCAGCACTACACCTTCGGTCGATGTCACGGCATCAATCAGCGCCTGAATCGTCGTTTGATTCCGGCCTTCACTAAAGTTGGGAACGCACTCGACGAGTTGCTTCATGTCACCGTCATGAGTCCACACGAAAAAGCCGGAGGACTAACCATCGTCCTTCCGGCTTTCATGCTTTCCGCGTCTTTGAAAGATCAGACTATTTGGTTTTCTTGACAAAAGCCTTGTAGATCCGGCCCGACTTGGCCTGTTCCTCTTCCAAGCCCATCATTTGATGGCCAGTGGTCTCACACCAGGCGGGCATGTCTTTCTTGATGCCCTCATCATCCGAGACGACTTCCAAGACTTGCCCCAATGCCAACTCCTTTATTTTTTTGGACGTCAGGATAATCGGCATCGGACAGAAGTAACCCAAGGTATCGAGTTTGAGATCGGCTTGCATCATCAACACCCTCTCGCTTCAGTTGACGGTTCAGATGAACAGGTTGACGCTGCCTTGCTTGGCTTCCGCCAAATAGGTCGTCACGCCGGCGAACTGATCGATGCCGTCAACCAGTGTATCTTTGGTGATACCCATGAGACCCATCGTCGTGGTACAGGCGATAAATCGCACACCTAGATCGAGGGCGGTCTGCATCAACTCCGGAACTCCCGGCATCCTATTTTGCTTCATGACTTTCTGCATCATCTTGGTGCCGATCCCCCCGAAATGGAAGCGGGATAGGGGGAGCGTATCGGCGCCACCTTTGTTGAGCAGACCAAACATCCGTCGGAGCCAATCTTTTGCAGAACTGGTTGCTCCCCTTCTCCGGATGGCATTCAGCCCCCAAAATGTAAAAAACACCGTCACGCGCATACCCATGGCGGCGGCACCTGTCGCGATAATAAACGCGGCCATCGCCCGATCGAGATCACCGCTCAGCAACACGATCGTGACTCTCTCCGGCTTCGATTCCTGTAGCTGTGCCAACGTCGACGTTGGTTCAATTTGTGTCGCTATCATCAAATCACCTCTTTATCGATCAGAGCCTTCCGAAAGGCTCTGAATGTTCTCTATAAGGAGAATAGTATGTGATTGTTTGGGGTGTCAAGGAACAGGACAACCATGCGTCCTTTGCCCATTGCTTGACCTAGTCCTTTACCCCCAGTATAGTCCTGTCCATTACCATGATGCCTAGCGACTGAGTCTCCTACCTTGCGAATGATCGAACAGCCATCAGGTGAAAGCACGGTTTCGAGGAGTGCTCCTCTCTTTGGATTTTGGTATCCGGCTATGCCGAGTCATACCTTGCGTTCAGGGACGATGAAGGCACTTCAGATGTTGGGATTACCGATCGTGCTGTGCCGTGATCGGACCGGCACGCTATCGGCCATGCGTGATATCTGCCCTCATCGGGGGATGCCCTTGTCGTTCGGCCGATTCGACGGTGAGCGAGTGGAATGCCCATATCATGGTTGGCAATTCGATACAAAGGGGCGTTGTCAGCGCATTCCGGCTCTTCCAGATGAACCGATTCTGAAGACCGATAAGATCGGCATTGCCACGTATCCGGCGGAAGAAACCGATGGGATGATTTGGTTATATCTCGCCGATGAACGCGGAAACCTCGACCCCTTGCCGCCGGTTCCACGCATGCCGCTTCCCTCTGAACCTCGACAAACCTTCCACATTTCGTTGACCTACACCTGCACGGCTGACGATGGCGTCATCGGTTTAATCGACCCAGTTCACGGGCCGTATGTGCATTCCTGGTGGCGCAGTGATGCTCGAATGCACGAGAAGACCAAAATTTTCGAGCCCATTCCGAACGGTTTTCGGATGACCGCTCATCGGCCGGCCAAGAACAGCGGTCCGTTTCATTGGATGGAACGGATCTACGGAGGACCGCTAAGCACGACCATCGATTTCGTACTGCCGAATCAACGGGTTGAGCTTATGCAATGTGGAACCGCGTGGCTGGCCAATCGATTGATGGCAACCCCCGTGTCAGAGATGGAGTGTCGGATCGATTTTTCAGCCTATTGGCGCGGCCTACATTGGTTGCCGTTTGGAAATTTGATCTTTCGGACGTTGACGAAAATGTTTCTGGGGCAGGATGAACGAGCGATGAAGCACCTTGCCGTGGGCCTCCGTCACAAACCCTCCTCAATGTTTCTTGGCGATGCCGACATGCCCGCCAAATGGTACTACAAGCTCAAGGCTGCCCATCTTGAGTCGGTTCAGACAGGACAACCCTTCGAGCATCCGCTCAAGGAACGAGTGACGCTCCGGTGGCGGAGCTGATCCGTACGCTAGGCTTCCGGTTCACTGGCCAGGATGAACCCCATTGCGCGCTGGATTTCATCGCGCGATCCGAGCAGCACCACGATATCCCCTGCAAAGAGCCTGGTTTTCTCCGATGGGTTGGATTCGGTGACACCGCCTCTGGTCAACGCGATGATGGAGGCACCGGTTTTCGGCCGTAGCGCGAGTTGGAGGAGTGTCTGGCCGACCGCCGGGGAATGTTCCTCGATCCTACAGGTTTCTACTTCCACATCAGTCAGAGTGCCACCGCGAAGGTGGTGTGCCAGCTCGGGAAGTTCGCTTCGTCGGAGGAGCGCGTATCCCTCTCGACGGACCTGCTCGGCCTTCCGCATGACGAAGTCTTGCGGCATGTTGTAGGTACGCAACACGAGCGCAAAGATCTCGATGGATGTCTCAAATTCTTCAGGCACCACATCGTCGGCTCCCAGCTGGTGGAGTTCTTCCAACTCGCGCAAGTAGCGGGTTCGCACGACGATATGAATCTTGGGGTTCAGGCTTCGGGCAACCTGTACGGCCCGGCGAGCCATGAAGGGGTCGGAAATCGCGACGACCAGTACCCGCGCATTTTCGATCTTCACGTGTCTCAAGACATTTGGGTTTGTGGCATCTCCATAGTAAAGTGGGAGTCCATGTGCCGCCTCTCGGCGGACAGTATCGCCGTCCAAATCCAATGCAATATAAGGGACTTCCGTCTCTCCCAATACTCGCGCCAGATTCCGCCCGTTTAATCCGTATCCCACGATGATGACATGGTCCTTGATCCGGAGATGCCGCCCTTCCGCTTCCAATACATGGGCCGTGGTCTGTCTGGGAAACCAGTGACGAAGCCTCTGTATGGCCTCGACTCGGCGACCGATATGGGGCGACAGTTGCATGAGGAACGGTGTGATAATCATCGAGCAGACCGAGACAGCCAGAAAAATCTGATAGGGTGCACCCGAGAGGAGATTGTCGTCTTGTCCCACCTGTGCCAGGATGAAGCTGAACTCGCCAACCTGTGCCAGAGCGATTCCGGTCATCACGGCGGAGCGAGGTGGCATAGATACAGCCAACACAGCTGTCGCCCCGGTGACGAACTTCACAAGAAGGACGAAAATCAAGAGGCCGATGACCACCATGGGGTATTCAAGCAAGATGCGCCAATCCATCAGGATCCCGATGGAGACGAAAAATAGGCTATTGAAACTATCCCGAAAGGGTAGTACTTCGGCAATGGCCTGATGGCTGTACTCAGACTCCGAAATGATGAGTCCGGCGATGAAGGCACCCAAGGCCAGGGAGAGCCCTCCGAGTGACGTCAGCCAGGCGATCCCGAGGCACATGACGATGACAGTTAGAAGAAACAGTTCTCGGCTTCTGCTGCGAACAATGTGTTCCAGAAGTCTCGGAACGGCGAACCATGCACCTGCCACAATACAACCGACGACCAGGATAGACTTGCCCAACGTAAACAACACGGAGCTCAGCGCACCGTCGCTTGGGCTGGCGAGAATGGGTGTGAGCAAGATCATGGGGACCACGGCCAAATCCTGGAACACAAGAATACCGATCGTGGCCCGTCCATGCGGTGAGTCGCTGTCATCGCTGGCCGCCAGCGCTTTCAGTACAATGGCGGTGCTGCTGAGTGACAGGAGGAACCCCCAGAAAATGGCCTGCGGCGCCGGCAAGCCGGCCAACAATCCTCCTGCCAACGCAATGGCGATGACGCCTCCGACTTGAATCGGAGCCGCGATGAGGAGGAGTCGGCGAAGCGAGGCCAGATGTTTCAATGAAAATTCAATGCCGATCGTGAAGAGCAGCAAGACGATCCCGATTTCCGCCAAGACCTGTACAGTCTCGATATCGGAAATAAGGTTCAGCCCATGTGGGCCGATCAACGCTCCTGCGACGAGAAATCCGGCGATCGATGGCAGCCGAAATTGGTGGAAGAGGAACACCACGGCGATCGAGACCGTGTAAATGAGGAGTAAATTTCCGAGGATACCGTAGTCGGTCATCTTACTGGTTCATCTCACTGGTGGTAACTCAACGATTCTGTCAATCGATGGTTCTGCCGCAACATCGTTCCAGCCGGAATATGCGCACGATCGATCAGCTATCCAGCTATCACGGAAGTGATACGCAGGATACCTGAGCGCGCCATGCGGGACAAGGCAAAGCTGGATATATGGGTGTGAAATGCGTGTGAAGAGAGGGGATCTCTTTTAGTCTTGACGCTGTTCCGTTGGCAATAACGAAGGATCAGTAGACGTAGAAGACAATAGACAGGACGGAAAAGGCCGCTCCACCTGGAGTTCCCCCCTCCAAAGAGGCATAGACGAAAAAAGAGAGCATTCCGTAGGGTGTGGGCACCATAGACTAAGCAACCACAGCGTGTGCTTCGGGATCTGGAGGTGCCACATGCGACTGAACCCTACATTGTGTCTCTCGGCGGTAATCTTCGCAGTTGCCTCTGGGGCTGCAGCCTTCGATGATTCGACCTCCGGAAGCGCGACGACCTGGGAGTGTCCACAAACAGACGGTAGCTATCTGTATACCAACAAAGGGAAAGATGGATGTTCTGCATTGGCACTCAAGCCGATTTCCGTCGTACCCGATTTAGAGAATATGCCCACTGCTCCACGAACTCTGACCACTGGCGCCCCCCACTATGAAGTGTCCCCCCGCCAGGATCATTCGTCTGAGATGATCGTACATCAGGTGCCGGACTGGGCGCGTGACTGGCATGCAGGCATTGCATCATCCGGCTCTGTTCAGCAGGAAGTCTGTGCACTCTATTCAGAATGGATGCATCTGGTACAGAAGACGCGGGGAGGATTTTTCTTTGGGTCTGATCCGTCCTATGGGGGAGATATTACCGGGCGCAATCAGCGTGGGCCAAGCTACTCATTTTACGATAATGCCCGCTATATTGCCCTGTCGAGACTGTTTGGGACGGGATTTGTGCCAATCGGATGTTATTAAGCGCCGATTGGTTACGTCAGGTTCGATAGAACCCCCGATACCACTCCACAAATCGAGGAATTCCCATTTCGATTGGGGTGGTCGGTTTGAAGCCGACATCGGTGGTGAGATCGTCGATATCGGCGTACGTCGCTGGAACGTCTCCCGGTTGCAACGGCAACAGCCTCTTTTCAGCTTTCTTCCCCAATGCCTTCTCCAGCACTTCGATGAAGTGCAGCAGTTCAACAGGCCGGTGATTGCCGATATTGTAGATTCTGGCTGGAGCCGAGCTCGTTCCTGGATCCGGCTTCTCTCCTGACCATGCTGCGTTAGCCGTCGCTGGATGATCAAGCGTCCGGATGACACCATCGACGATGTCGTCCACATAGGTAAAATCGCGTTGCATCTTCCCTTGGTTGAACACATCGATCGGTCTACCTTCCAAGATCGCTTTGGTAAAGATGAAGAGGGCCATATCGGGCCGGCCCCAAGGACCATAGACGGTAAAAAATCGAAGACCGGTGCAGGGCAGCCGATAGAGATGCGCATAACAATGCGCCATCAGTTCGTTGGCTTTCTTACTGGCGGCATAGAGCGACACCGGATGGTCGACGTTATCATGAATAGAAAACGGCATGTGAGTGTTGCCACCATACACGGAGCTGGAGGACGCGTAGACGAGGTGGTCGATCCCAGCGTGTCGACAGCCTTCAAGAATATTCATGAACCCTTCGATGTTGCTCTCGGTGTAGGCATGAGGGTTCACGAGTGAATAGCGCACACCGGCTTGAGCGGCGAGATGCACGACTCGTCGAATCGCGTTGTCGGCGAAGAGGTCGCGCATGCCCTGTCGGTCAGCGAGATCCAGCTTGACGAAGTTGAATCGCTCGCGTGCCTTCAATTGAGCGAGGCGAGCTTCTTTTAGCCAGACGTCGTAGTAGTCGTTGATGTTATCAAGACCGATGACGTGTTCGTCTCTGTCCAGCAGACGATTGGCCACGTGAAATCCTATGAATCCGGCGGCTCCCGTGACCAGAATAGCTGGTTGTTGATGGCTCATGTGCGATTCTCCTGCAATGATGCATGTTTAGTGCTGTTTTTCATACTTCATGAATGGTGGGTTGCCATGGTCGAGACAATACAAATTGAGCGGGGCGAGGGCATCCGCCGATGAGATGACGTGAATCTTGCTTTGACTCGTTGCCCGATAGAGATCGAGGGCATGGGCACGATGATAGCGACATTCTTGAGAATCAAGAAGGCCTTTCAATTTCTGGGGATCTTCCCAGTGAGCCGTCAGGAGTGCGGTTCTGGCAGGATTGCGGTGGCTGAACATGAAGGACAGGTGATCCGGATACCAGTCCGCGCCTCCAGTCGCATAGGAAACAAACAATCTCGCATGGGCGGCGGTACAGAGTTCGGCAAGGTAGGCGTTGGTAAGATAGCCGTTCTCGCCGACATCCAACCATTTTCCGGGGTGGGACAGCGGTGCGTGAGCCGCATGGCTTCTGATTTCGAGCAGTTGTTGCTGTGAGGCAAGCACGAGCGAAATCGGCCCATACTGTTCAACTAGTCGATGAATGACATTGTCCTTGATCGCCGATCGTCCGTTGTTCGTCGGACCGCTGTCGGCATGAACGAGGACATTGTACCCACGGTCAGAAATCAGGTAGCAATTTCTCGGCATTTCTAAGTCGCAAGGGTCTTCTCCATAGAACGGAACCGAAACGACTGCGCCACCTTCAAATGCCCAACTTTCGCCATGGGCCAGCTCGACGACTTGATCAAATCCCAATTCTGTGAGCAGGGCTCGATAATCAAAGTACAACTGTTTTCGGTTTCGGCGACTGGGAACGATGATGGGGGTGTCTTTGGGTAAGTGAAGTAGAGTGCGAGGATCGACGTGATCGTCGTGATCGTGAGTGAGAAATACGGCGGCAGGTCTCGGTAATAGTCCACCCCAGAGCGACGGCAACGGAGATTCTGCAAACCAGGGCAGCAGCCATGGGTCGAATAAGAAGAGAGACTCACGTTGTCGATAGAGCAGGGCTGCGTGTCCCAGGTGGACTGTGTCCTGATCCTGGACGACCTCGAACCAATGTCGATGGATCGAAGTTGAAGGCGAGGTGGCCAGGCACCCATATTGCTGCAGCGTTTCGAGCAATTTGATGAGCAGGCCTTGTGCATCGCGAGGCATAACGGCGATGGCGGATCGTAGCGCATCAGCCGTATGAGTGCCGTTGAGCAGGCCGAGCAGCTTGCCCACAGATGGGCCGAGGCGACGGGTATTGAAGCCTATTGGGAGCGCTTGACGGTTGACCGCGTGAAAAATGCGAAGGCCACCATTGGTGACGGTTGCCGATTTGGTTGGATCGATTGGGTAATCCCAATGGAACGTTCCATCTGGGCGACGGCCGCAGCGAATGTGCTGCTTAAGATAAGGACGCGCGTTGACTAGTTCAGCGTAGGCATCCTCCAATCGGCGTTGACGTTCAGCATCGTTGAGCGGCGCTCGTTTGGAAAAGACATCGCTGATTGCCGTATCAATGGCGCTGGAGAGAAGGCTATGGGCTTCCTGGAGACTCCCGACGACTTCCGGGGCTACCCCACTTATGAACGGAAAGGGACCAGGCGGTTCGGCACTCTCCAATTGCACCCAGCACCAGGGGACGAGGCTCACATAATGATTGTGCGGGATACCGGTCCACATCGGGCTTATGGGTTGGCGTTGAACCGCAGCGCGCTGATCGTCGGTTCATAGAGGGCTTGGATCAGGTTGCCGTCGGGATCGGCAAAATAGAATGAATAGCTGCCGTCACGATGCTGCTTGGGTTCCTTGGTGATGCGTCCGCCCATTGCCTCAATTCTTGGCGCGATGCTCTGGTACATCTGATCGACCGCCTGTGGGCTCTCGAAGATCACTCCGAGATGATCAAGCAGTTGGGTCTTCGAGGGATCGTAGGAATCTCGTTCGCTCTTGGAGATCTGATGAAGGGCCAAGTTGTCATTCCCAGAGCTGAAATACACATTGTCCGGATCCGGTTCCCATACAGGCCGAAAGCCGAGGAGCTCCTCATAAAATCGGCGCGAGCGAGGGAGGTCCATCACACGCAGCGCTAGATGGCGAAGGCCTCGGTGGAGTGGAGTGGTCATGTCAGTGCAACGAGTGAGTACGCCAGACCATGTATAGTAGGGAGACGACTGCTAAGCCGTCAATGAAAAATCTGCTGAGATGGTTGTGCTGGACGGCTATGGTACGATCATAATCCCCATGGCATTCAATGGAATGACCATAGCTGCGTTCGAAAGCCGGATGGCCACCGAGATCACCCGTCTGATCGAACGCTATGGTGGGCGGCCACTGGTTACTCCGGTTCTGCGGGAAGTCCCGCTCCAAGATAATCCGGTCGTACACGAGTTCGGGGTGCGGCTCATGGCGGGCCGCGTCGACTTGCTGATCCTCCTGACGGGTGTCGGTACAACAACATTGTTCGATCTACTCAAGACGCGCTTCCCCTGGTCATCAGTCTTGACCGCTCTCCACCAGACGACCATCGTGGCACGTGGCCCCAAGTCGGTTGCAGCCCTCAAAGCTGTCGGCCTTCACGCGACACTCACGGCGCCGGAGCCCAATACCTGGGCTGAGGTGATTGCCGTGCTGGATCAACATCGGCCTGTCAAAGATCTGCAAGTTGCTGTGCAGGAATACGGAGTCTCTAACCCGGACCTCGTGTACGAATTGGAGCAACGAGGCGCGGATGTGTTTCCGGTTCCGATCTATAAATGGGCTCTACCGGAGGACTTGGGTCCGACGCAGCACATCCTTGATGAAATTATTACCGGACGTCTCCAAGTGGTGCTGATTACCAACGCTGCGCAGGTTGATCATGTCATGCATGTGCTGGAACAGGATGGACGGGGACGGGTGGAGGCTTTTCGCACGGCATTGAAGAAGATGGTCGTTGCCTCGATCGGTCCTACCACGAGCGAACGGCTGCGTCACCACGACTGGCCGGTTGATTTTGAGCCGTTGCATCCCAAGATGGGAATCTTGGTGAAAGAAGTGTCAGAGCGGGCAGCGAGCATGCTCAACAGAAAGCGTTAAGGTTTGCATGGGTGTATCGGCCAGACGTGATGAGGTGTTCAGGATCTTGCCAGGGAATAAATCCGGGTGTCCAGCGAGCGGGTATAGTGTGGAGGTGTTACTGGATGTCTAGAACCTGGGTGTAGCCAACGTTCGGTTCTTCCATCTCAACCTGGCACTTGATTCGCTTGGTGATTATCCTTGCCTGGGACCCTTCCAGGTCGCATCGCCAGGTGAGAATTTCTCAAGCCATTGATTATATTAATTTCTTTATTCTGTTTTCTAGGGGGAGGTTCATGCTAGGATTCGGCTGCTGCTTTCTTTACGCCATGGAGTCTCTCCTGGTGCGAAGGAACTGGGGGAGGCGATGTGGTGATCGCCTCCCCTTTCTTTTTCCGCCCGATGCTTGCTTGTGGTGCGCTCAGCCGACCGGCCGTTCCGTCATCGTTTTCTGAATTCCTCATCTTAGGAGACGCCTTCCCTCAGTGGATCCGGTTGCATCTGAGCACCTTTGCCGATTCTATCCCGTTGGAGGGCTGGTCAGTGAGTGGAGACTCTCGTCGGTAGTTGTGAATTCTGTCTGGGGCAGTTTTTCGGACACGTTGCCGAGGAAGTGTTTGTTTGGGCAGCGACTCGTACGACGTGGTGTGGGTGAGGAAGATCGAGGATGCAGGATGGTGAGGAGGCGATCTGGACGACGCCTCCTCACGATACGACTCCTACTTCTTTACTTCTTTTTCTTGGCTGGCTTCTTGGCCGCGGCCTTCTTGGCCGGCTTCTTTGCTGCTTTCTTCGTTGCCATGAGTACTCCACCTCCCTTCGATTTTAAAAAATGGTGATTGTGTATGTGTGATATAGCAGAGTTTGTGCTGCGAGTAAAATTTTCTCTACACAATTTTGTTCCCGTCGCCGGAAATCGGCGATCAATCTTGCCATGAGCTTCCCCGTTTTCTGAGTGGACGGGACGTAAATTCATGGCCGCATAAAGCAAACGTAAACTGAAGGCAGGTGCGACGACCAGTCAGTTATTGCACACCCCGATTCACATCGCCAGCACCGCAGCGCCTTGATAGCTCCCCGCTTTCAATTCTTGTAATGCGCGGTTTGCTTCCTCAAGTGGGAAACGGACCGTGTGTGGTTTGATGGGGATTGCAGCTGCTTCGCGGAGGAGATCGATTCCGTCTTGCCTCGTATTGGCGGTCACGCTACGGATGACGCGCTCGCCGAAGACGTCTCGATCATAGTTCAGCGAGGGAATTGGTGACATGTGGATGCCGGCTAAGGCTAAGGTGCCTCCTCGGTCGAGGGCGCGTAGTGCAGGAGGCACAAGTTCACCGGCTGGAGCAAAAATAATCGACCCCTGCAGTTTATCGGGTGGCATCTCCGTTGCCCCACCGACCCAGACCGCTCCCAATTGTCTGGCCAATTCTTGATGCTCTTGTTTGAGCGAACTGACATAGACCTGACAACCCCAATGGCGTGCGATCTGGATGGCGATGTGAGCCGATGCGCCGAAGCCATACAACCCGAGGCGCTGACCAGGCTTGATGTTGCTTAATCGCAAAGCTCGATAGCCGATGATTCCGGCACAGAGCAAAGGCGCGGCTTCATCATCTGAAAAGATCGATGGGATAGGGTAGGCGAATCGAGCAGGCACGACGGCATATTCGGCATACCCGCCGTTGACCTGATAGCCGGTGAACTTGGCGTTCAAACAGAGATTTTCCCGCTCACTCATGCAGAACTCGCATTGACCACATGTGCCTTGCAGCCAGGCAATCCCTACGCGATCCCCTTCCTTGATCTCTGAAACCTCGGGGTCGACTTGCACCACCGTGCCGACAGCCTGATGGCCCGGGATCAGCGGCAGTGCAGGGTCAGGAAGTTCCCCTTCGACTACATGGAGATCCGTGCGGCAGACGCCACAAACGTGAATCCTCACGAGGACATGACCAGGCTTGGGAATAGGCAGAGGCTGATCTCGAAGGTGTAAGGGATGGCTGGAGACAGCGCCTGCCTTATCGAGGATCATCGCCTTCATCGATTAACACCTTGTTATGGTGCGGCTGTTTCAGCGTTGCAGCTCTGTGGGCTACGAGGCTTGGGCCTTAATGCACTCGATGTCCAAGTGGATGTGGACCTCATCTCCCACCACGAGCCCGCCGCTATCAAGGACTTTGTTCCACACCATGCCAAAATCCTTGCGGTTGAGGGTGCCATCGGCGCTGAAACCGGCTCTCGTGTTGCCCCAGGGATCCTTGGTGACGCCGTTGAACGTCGCACTGAGTGTGACCTGTTTGGTCACTCCGCGCAGGGTGAGGTCGCCGATGATTGTGTAGGTGTCCCCTTGCTTCTGGTACTGCGACATTTTGTACGTCATCGTTGGAAACTGTTCGACATCCAAAAAATCGGCATTACGTAGATGCGCGTCGCGTTTGTCATGATTGGTATCGATGGATCCTGCCTTGATCGTGGCCTCAATGGATTTCAAGGCCTTCGTGTCCGCGTCCATCTCAACGAATCCCTGGTAATCGGTGAATCGACCAGATGTCTTGGACACCACCATATGGGCGACGCGAAACTCGATCGCCGAGTGATCTGGATCGATGTCCCAGCGAGCCGTTTCCGCTCCGGCTGCGATTGGGAACAGTGTGAGGAGCCCCACCATTACCATGCCAGAGGTCCAGCTCGATCTGAACCGCGTCTCTATGCGATGTGATTCCTGCATGACATCCTCCATTTGAGGGGCTGGCTCAGTTGTTCGGCGTACTGGTTGGTCGTCCAAGTTGCTGCGGTGTGCCGATGCGGAAGTCCCGTACCCCGGATTTTGAGCCGGTCTGTAATCGCACATGAATATCGATCGGCTCGTTTCCGACACTCAGAGGGAAGGGCGGGAATGGCTGCGCATCGGCGATCGTCCGGATGCCGGCTTGATCAATCTCAGAGGCTCCCGATCCGTCGGCAATCTGCAGCAACTGAGCACGCCCGCCAGGATACAGCCGAAATTGCACGTGCACGGTGTGGGGAGACAAGGAGGTCGACATGTGTCCGGTGGCACGGGTCCAGCCTCGATTCAGAAGGCCACGGACCTGGTCCCAATAGGCTGGTGTTGGTTGTATAGAGCGAGACGGTAGGAGGTCTTCCTCCACCACCTCCTCGCTGACCAGGGGGATTGCACCAGGCAAAGGCTCGGCTTGGCCAGCGGCCAAATCTATTCCACTTGGATGGTCTTTGGGAGGGGCTTGATGGGTTATGAGCGACGCCTGGTCATCACCAGCGGGCTTGGTGTCACCCATTGTGAGATAGATAATCCGAGTCATCACTCGTTCAAATTTTGTGTCGGTTGATCGGGCGAAGGTCACGTGGAGTCGAGAAACGTGTGGGGCTGGGGAAAGCCGATCGTGCGTGACGGGTGCAAGGATAGTCGTTGCGTTCATCACTGGTGAACGAGGATCAGGTTTCAAGGGCACGATTTGTGATTCAAAATCTGCCGATTCACAGATGGCCACAAAGGGCATGGGGTCCGATGACATTCCGCCGAGAGTAATCGACAGCTCAAGCGGTTGACCGAGTTGGAGATTGCCGGAGCCGTTCGAGCCTATGAAATCGAACCTCGCCCATTGCTCCTCGGAGAGGCCAGCCTGAAGCGTGACGGGACGGGGTTCAGATGGCCTGTTTGCGTGCGCCAGGCCTTGATACGATGGCACACACAACAATTCAGCGACCACAAGGAGACTTGTCACAACTGGATGAATCATAATGTGGGCATCCTACCCACCACTGGATTTCGGCGCAACCCGTTTCTTTTGCTGAAACAGTAGGGGCCAACGATTGAACCTGGTGTAGAATGAATCCATGCAGGCCCTCGTCAAAACGACCGCTGGACCAGGCTTAACCCTGACTGAATGGGCGGATCCAACTCCGGGACCGCATGACGCCGTGGTGAAGGTGGCGGCGACCTCGTTATGTGGAACCGACGCCCATATCTATCGGTGGGATGAATGGGCGCAACGACGGGTGCACCCGCCCCGTATCATCGGTCATGAACTATGTGGCCATGTGGTGGAGGTAGGGCGGGACGTATCTCTCGTCAAGGTTGGGGACTATGTCGCCGCCGAATCACACCTGACCTGTGGCGCCTGCTTTCAATGTCGCACCGGGCAAGCACACGTCTGTAAGAACTACAAAATCCTAGGGATTGATCGAGACGGATCGTACGCACAGTACGTCGCGCTGCCAGAAAGTGTCTTGTGGCGTACGGATCCAGCCATCCCACCTGAACTAGCCTGTGCACAAGAACCACTTGGCAATGCCGTTGACGCGGCCCTGATTGAAGACTTAACCGGGCAGACGGTCTTGATTACGGGTTGCGGGCCCACGGGACTCTTTGCCGCCGCTGTAGCGCGAACGGCCGGTGCGGCCACCATTATTGCTTCGGATGTGAGCGATTATCGTCTTGGGTTGGCGAAACAGGTTGGAGTGGACCATGTTCTCAATGCCAAGGTGGACGCGCCCGAACAGATTGCAGCAAAGATCCTCGATATTACAGCTGGGGAAGGGGTCGATGCCGCGCTGGAGATGTCGGGGAATCCCGCAGCGTTGCACCAGGTCTTCCAAGCGGTGAAGAATGGCGGGCGGGTGACGCTCTTTGGCATTCCGACCGGTGCTGTCCCCTTCGATCTGCCGAATGAAATCATTTTTAAAGGGATTCGCGTCTATGGGATCACCGGACGACGTCTCTTTAGTACGTGGTATCGCTTGGCAGGTCTCTTCAAGGCAGGCCTCGACATTCGGCCGATCATCACGCATTCGTTGCCGCTGAAAGAGTTTGCAGTTGGGTTCGACTTGATCCAGTCCGGGCGTTGTGGGAAGGTGGTCTTGTTCCCATAAGTAGGATCGAGGACCGTCCTCATCGCTCAGTCCTGTCCATCCATGGCCTATTCGACCTTCAAGAAAGCTCTCGAAAGCCAACTCGGCGACATTCGCGCCAAAGGCCTCTACAAGACCGAGCGTCGATTGATGGGTCCGCAAGGGTCCGATATCCACGTCATGCAAGGCCGGGTTCTCAATCTCTGCGCGAACAACTATCTCGGCCTCGCGAATCATCCGGCGATTGTCCAGGCGGCGAAGACAGGGTTGGACACGCATGGTTATGGCATGGCCTCGGTGCGGTTTATTTGCGGCACGCAAGATCTGCACAAGCAGCTCGAACAGGCTATCAGTGCGTTTCTCGGTACCGAGGACACCATTCTCTACAGTTCCTGCTTCGATGCGAATGGCGGATTGTTCGAGGTGTTGCTGAATGAGAGCGATGCCGTCATCAGCGATGCCCTAAACCATGCCAGCCTGATCGACGGCATCCGACTTTGTAAGGCCAAGCGGTTTCGGTATGCCCATTCTGATATGGCTGATCTCGAGGCGCAGCTCAAGGAAGCGAGCGGCTGCCGCCTGAGGCTGATCGTGACAGATGGGGTCTTCTCCATGGATGGCGATCTAGCGAAGCTGGATCGAATCGTCGAGCTGGCGGAACGATACGATGCTGCGGTGGTGGTCGATGACAGCCACGCCACCGGCGTGCTGGGTCCCCAAGGGAGGGGGACACCAGCTCACTTCGGCGTTGCCGACAGCATCGAGATTGTGACGAGTACCTTGGGGAAGACACTTGGCGGCGCAACCGGAGGGTTCACTTCCGGCAAGGCTGAGGTGGTTGAGCTCTTGCGCCAGCGGTCGAGGCCCTATCTGTTTTCAAACTCGCTTCCTCCCCCCATCGCAGCCGGAGCATTATGTGCACTCGATCTTGTGCAACAAGGAGATCATCTCAGAATGCAGCTTCGTGCCAATGCTGTCTTCTTCCGGGACGAGCTGACCAAGCTCGGGTTCCGGCTCGTTCCCGGCGAACATCCCATTATCCCCGTGATGCTTGGCGAGGCCACCCTCGCAACATCAATGGCGGAGGCCTTGCTGAAGGAAGGGGTTTACGTCGTCGGGTTCAGTTATCCGGTGGTGCCACAAGGACAAGCCAGAATCCGCACGCAAATGTCGGCGGCTCACACAACCGCTCAACTGCAGCAGGCCGTGGCAGCCTTTACAAAGGTCGGCCGGGCACTCGGCGTCATTCCGTAACGAATCGTTGGCTGTGCGTTGCCGCAGCTCTTCTTGTCTTTTGATTTCAATCCTTTACAATCCAACCACGTGTTGTTTCGTCAGTGGAGACGCCGGGCATTATGAGGAAAAACAGGTGCTAGACGGAGAGCGAGCTCACCGTGCTTCGGCCGAGTGTGATGAAGGAGCGACCGTCCTGTACTTTTCTCCCCTCCGTTGAGAAAAAAGGCTTTTATAGCCGATGTATTTGTTTTCGCTAATTTCATAGGTGCTATGGGGTTCGTTGGCTTTGGATTTGACCAGCGGCTTGTTCGGCTCGCTGCCTTAGCTGCCGTGGTAGCAGGTAGTTACACTCCGACCTTGCGCTGCCCACGATGTAGAACACCTATGATGAAAAGAACGATGCAGGTCTTCGATATAGATTTAATTTGCTGGGGCGGTTTTGGAATCCCCAGGCAGTGCTCGAAATGCAAACAGGAGTTTGATTGATCTTGAGAACAGTGGAAGAAAATAGAGATAGGTTGGATTTCTAAATCGATCGAGGGAGTACGGTGGTTCCTGATTCCTTTTTCCATTCTTTTCTTGTTTCCCGTATCGGCCTGATTGCTTGACCATGAAGATGGTCTTCTCGATAATAACCATGAATGTGACAGAAAAAGGGAGATTGTAGAAATGAAACTCCATGTTGTGGTGGAACAAGATGAGGCAGGCTTCTTTGTCGCCGAGGTTCCAGCTTTGCCGGGATGTCTCTCCCAGGGGAGGACTCACGATGAGGCAATCGCCAACGTGAAGGATGCTATCGAGGGATGGTTTGAGGTGATGGAGGCCAAGCAGGCGGTTGATGCCGAACGGATGGTTGAGGTTGTGGTGTGATGGCTGAACGCCTTCGGGTGTGTTCGGGGTCAGACGCCGTGCGAAAATTTGAACGAGCAGGTTGGACGGTCGCACGGCACCGAGGGTCGCATGTCATGTTGGTGAAATCTGGATACGAGTACACGCTCTCCATCCCACAGCATGACGAATTGGGTCCTGGGCTCCTTCGTAAATTGATTCGCCAAGCTGCACTGACCGTGGAAGAATTCAACCTGCTGTAACTCCTCCTCTAAAGACTTTCCCTCTACACTAATTGCTGAAGAAATTCGTCCGTTGTTCCGGAGGCATGGCGCATTTCTACCAGGATCGCCCTACTTCTCTGCTAATGATAGGCACTCATCTGAATTGACATTTCCCAGTCAGGTCAGTATCCTCGGCTACTTTATCATGTGAAGGAGTAGGGGTATGAAAGTCATTCTTCAAGAGACTCTGGAAGGGGTGGGGCATCTTGGCGATCTCATCAACGTCAAGGATGGATTTGCACGGAACTATTTGATCCCGCGTCGCAAGGCTGTGGAGGCCGACAGTCGGAGCATCAAGGCGTTTGAACACGTCAAACGGGTGGCAGCCGAGAAGGCCAAGAAGGAAAAACTGGAAATTGAAGCCCATGCCAAGAAGGTGTCGGCGGTTTCGCTGACGATCGAGATGCAGGCGGGTAAGGACGACAAATTATTTGGCTCTGTCACCACCAAAGACATTGCGGAAGGACTGGCCGCGCAGGGCGTTACCGTGGATCGTCGTAAGATCCAGCTTGCTCATCCCATCAAGGAGCTCGGGACCGTCGCGGTGCCTATTAAGATGCCGCGGGATGTGATGGCCACAGTGAAAGTCCACGTCGTGAAGAAGCAAGAGGCTGAAGAGGCCACGACGGCGGAAAAGTAGAATCTGGAGCACGGAGACGATGAGCAGCGACGCGATGGGTTCATGGGACGCACTGAAGACGGCCGATCCCGACGTCTATGCCGCGATCGAAGCGGAAGAAGTCCGGCAGCGTGAGAAGTTGCTGTTGATCGCGTCGGAAAATTTTGCCAGCCCTGCAGTCTTGGCTGCGCAAGGGTCCTTGCTCACGAATAAATATGCGGAGGGGTACCCAGGCAAGCGGTACTACGGTGGATGTCAACATGCCGATGCGGTCGAGGACTTGGCGATTCAGCGGTGCAAGGAAATCTTTGGCGCCGAGCATGTCAATGTGCAACCCCATTCAGGTTCGCAGGCCAACATGGCGGCGTACTTGTCGGTGCTGAAGGCGGGAGACACCATTCTAGGGATGGATCTCGCTCAAGGTGGACATCTCACGCACGGCAGTAAAGTCAACTTTTCGGGCATCCTCTTTCGCGTCTTCTCCTATGGCGTCGATCGCCAGACGGAAACCATCGATTATGATGCGGTCCAAAAAGTTGCGGAGGAATGTCGTCCCCGCATGATCGTCGTCGGGGCCAGCGCCTACGCGCGCACTCTTGATTTTCCACGATTCCAACAGATTGCTAAGTCGGTGGGAGCCTATCTGTTAGTGGATATTGCCCATATTGCTGGGCTAATCGCAGCCGGGCTGCATCCGAATCCCGTCCCCTATGCTGACTTCGTAACGACCACTACCCATAAGACGCTGCGCGGCCCTCGTGGCGGTGTCACGATGTGCCGAGCCGAATATGCCAAGGCGGTCGACAAGCTGGTCTTCCCCGGTCTGCAGGGTGGGCCGCTGATGCATGTGATTGCCGCCAAAGCGGTGGCCTTCAAGGAAGCGTTGTCTCCGCCGTTCAAGCGGTATCAGCAACAAGTTTTGACCAATGCCAGGGCGCTGGCCCAAGGGTTTGTCGATCGTGGCTATAAGATCGTCTCGGGCGGAACGGATACCCATTTGATGCTCCTGAATCTCACCAATAAGGGCATCACAGGGAAAGAGGCCGATGCGGCACTTGATGCGGCCGGGATCATCGTCAATAAGAACGCCGTACCCTACGACGAAAAACCGCCCGCCGTCGCCAGCGGCATCCGTTTAGGGTCACCCATCGTGTCCACTCGTGGAATGCGCGAACCCGAGATGAAACAGATCGTAGAACTGGTCGACCGTGTTCTCCAGCATCGGCAGGAAACAGAGGTGTTGGAAGATGTTCGCATGCAAGCAAAGGCGTTGTGTGCCCGGTTCCCAATCTTTCATCCCTACTAGTCAGCCGCGAGCGAGAGAGCAGGTCGTTTCCAGTGAAATGTCCCTTCTGCGATGAACTCGAAGACAAGGTGGTCGATTCTCGTATGGCCAAGGAAGGCGAAGTTATTCGTCGCCGTCGCGAATGCCTTGGGTGTAAGCGTCGCTATACGACCTACGAACGTGTCGAAGAAATTCTTCCAGTTGTCGTGAAGAAAGACGGTCGCCGTGAGTCCTTTGACCGTACGAAGATTCTCGCGGGCCTCAAGAAAGCCTGTGAGAAACGGCCGATCAGCACCGGCACCATTGAAGCCGTGACTGATCGAATCGAAAAGCGGATTCAAGAAATGGGCGAAACAGAGATCGAGAGCCGAGTGGTGGGAGAGGAAGTCATGAAAGAGTTGCATCAACTCGACCAGGTTGCCTATGTCCGGTTTGCATCCGTCTATCGGGAGTTCAAGGACATCGAACAATTCATGGACGAGTTGAAGACCTTGGCAGACCAGCGACGCGACCATTGATCTTAGACCGTTATCCCGCCCACCGTTCGCTCTCAACTTCGTTCGCGATTTTCCCTTCTACCTTCCTCCCGCTAGAGACGCAGATGACGACGACCGGAGCGTGTTACACCTGATGACCGCATCACTCTCAAAGCGTGGGCGACGAGACACGCCGTCTCCAGGGGCGACGAGTGTGGCGATCATAGGCGCCGGTCGCGGTGGCACCGCATTAATGGAAATTTTTGCGAATGACCCGCTTGTCCAGATCGTTGGGGTGGCGGAGGTGCTTCCGGACGCCCCGGGGCTGGACCTTGCCCGACAACTGAAGATTCCGATCACCCACGATTATCGGCAGTTGCTCACGATGGAACATGTGGATTTGATCATCGATGTGTCCGGGGATCCGGACGTCTGGAAATTTCTTCAGGATTTCCATCGGATGGGTGTGACCGCAATCGGCGGGGCCAGTGCAAAGTTCATGTGGGAGTTGATTGAAGCCCGCATCCGCGCGACGGCCGAGATCGAGAAGACGCTGAACAAATATCAGTCGCTCTACCGACTCTATGTGAAGGAAACGGGCGCCGCCGTCACGGACGAACGGACGAGAATCGCCTGCGAGATTCACGACGGATTCGTGCAGATTTTGGCGGGGGTGAATTTCAAGCTGGATCTGTGCCAGCAGCTGATCCGGAAGAATCCTCGCGCCTGTCTCGCCACTCTCAAGGAGAGCAAGGCTCAATTGAAACTCGCCATTCAGGAAGCCCGCCAGGTGATCTTTAATCTGCGCCCACTCCACTATGACAAGATGGATCTGATCCCCGGCCTCAGGAATTATTTCGCCTCGTATCAGACCCAGACCCATATCGCCACGAAATTTACCGTGACGGGAGATGAGCAGATCCTGTTCCCTCGTACCAAGATCTTTCTCTTCCGAATCATCCAGGAAGCCTTGAGCAACGTCGAGAAGCATGCCAAAGCCGATCGGGTGTCGATCAAACTGGACATCGGCGAAGATCGGCTACGGGTCACGATTACGGACAATGGCGTCGGATTTGACATGGAGGCGGTGCTCCGGGACCCTGAAAAATGGGATCATTTTGGCATCAAGGGGATTCTGGAGCGAACACGACTGGTTGGTGGCGAAGGTCGCGTGGAGTCCAAACCAGGGAAGGGCACCAAAATCGTTGTGGATGTACCAATGGGCAATAAGGAGGAGATAAACAATGGAGAAGATTAAAGTCCTCATCGCCGACGACCATCGGGTGGTCCGAGAAGGTCTGGCGGCCATTCTCAAGACCAAAGAGGACATCCATGTCATCGGTGAAGCTCAGGATGGAGTCGAGGCCGTTGAAAAGGCCAGTACGCTTCTTCCCGATGTGATTCTGATGGATGTGAGCATGCCACGGATGGGCGGTGTTGAGGCGACGCGACAGATCAAACGCGAGCTCCCGCATATCGGCATCGTCGCATTGACCATGTATGAAGAACAGCAATACATCTTCGACTTGGTCCGAGCAGGGGCGACGGGATACTTGCTGAAAGATTCCGAATCGTCTCAAATCGTGGCGGCCATTCGCGCGATCTATCGTGGTGAATCGCTCATTCATCCATCGGTCGCCAGCAAGATCCTGGCCGAATTCTCGCTGATGGCCCAAAAGAAGGGGAAGAAGCCGGCGTGGGCCGAACATGATTTGACCGAGCGGGAAATCACCGTGTTACGGCTGGTCGCGGATGGGAAAACCAACAAAGAGATCGCGAATAGCCTCGACCTCAGCGAAAAGACCGTGAAGAATCACGTCCGGAACATCTTCCACAAACTGCAAGTCTACGATCGGACACAAGCGGCTATTCTTGCCATCCGCAAGGGACTGATCGAATTGGATCCGAAACGGTAGACCTTCTGCCGCCACGAACCTGTGTTCCGGACAGTTGCCATCGGCTGTTTGCTTCAAGAGGGGAGAGCGGACCAAGAACCTCCGGTGTCTGGTCTGTGCTATCGGTTCCTCGTTGCAAGGCGGGTGTGGGAGCCTGTGCCAGCAGAAGACAAGGCCTTCTTCTAGCGCTCTGGTCGGAAGACGCTAATCGTATATGTCTTACGGGTTATCCCGTCCTGCGCGGTCACGAGAATCGACACTGTCGTTGTAGCATTCCGCCCAAGCGAGACGGTCACGCGACCAGTTGGATCCCCTGCTTTAGCAATCACCGACCCCGCCGAGGATATTACGGCATTCGGATCAGACTTGGTCGCGGAAATGGTGACGGTTTCGGCGTTGGCGGAGACGGTTGCCAGATAGGTCAGCTCACCGGGGGAGAAGGAGGGAATCAATGTGCCTGCGGACAACGTCAAGGCCGAGAGGTTGCTGTCAGTCGAAGGCGCCAATCGCTTCACGGTGATGCTGTAGGTCTTGGAGTCGCCATTCGGTGCAGTAACGGTGATCTTTACGACCTTGCTCGTGCCTTGTCCGCCCAGTGAGATGGTCGCCTGTCCTTCGTTAGGGATATCGCCAGAGATTACGGCATTTGGATCAGACTTGGTCGCAGTGACAGTCACTTCAGTGACGGCGGGCCCGACCTCGACGGTGTACTGCGTGGTGCCGGCAGAAAAGGCAGGATCCAGCCTGCCCGCAGACACCTCTAAGTTCGATAGGTTGTTATTGCTGCTCGGTGGAGCCGGTGGCACAGGGCGCTCCACAAAGACGAGGTAGGTTTTCTGAGTTCCACTCGGCGCCGTCAAGACGATTGTGATGGGTGTAATCGATGGTGGCTCCGGCAGCGGAAAGGAGCGTGCTTCCTCCGCATTGGTCGCAACGCCATTGATGGTCATCTTCGTGGCACTATCTTGAGGATTGGCTCGTATTGTGACGCTGTCGTCCGAGGACGACACCTTGAGATCATATCTCGTGGTACTGCTCGAAAAAGCTGGATTGAGGTCCCCTGGGCTGACCGTCAAGCTGGCGAGTTGTGCTTCCTCGATGATCGCGGCTGTATCCGCACAGCCATAGGCCCCTAAGCCGATTGTCATAAGCAGAAGAGCAGCGAAGGATTGGTGTGCGATGGTAAGCGCGTGTTTCATGCAGGGCTGTTCTCTTTCTTGCTAGTTCATCAATTGATGAATCAGTCCGCTCTGGTGAACCCAAACGGTAGGTCTCGAGACTACGAGAGGGTTCAAGAATCAAATTGTCCTTGGTGATGAAATAGTCATTAAGACGTATAGCGAATTTGAATAGGCAAGGTCAACGGCACGAGGGAAAGAAAACATCGCTCATGGTGAAGGCATATTGTCGCCGGGTTCATTCTTGACTGAACAGGGAGCTGAGCGCGGTGAATTTTGTGATTCGGTTAACTTGCAAGATACGGAGTTTGGGTATCCTGAACTAGCGCTCTGGTCGGAAAACGTTAATCGTATAGGTCTTACGGGTCGTCCCGTCCTGAGCTGTTACGAGGATCGAGGTTGTCGTGGTCGTATTCCGACCAAGCAGGACGGTCACGCGACCAGTCGGAGTTCCCGCTGCAGCGATGACCGAGCTAGCCGAGGATAATATGGCGTTCGGATCAGACTTGGTTGCGGTAATGGTGACGGTTTCATCGTTTCCGGAAACGTTTGCATCATAGGTCAGCTGGCCGGGAGAAAAGGCGGGACTGAGTGTGCCAACGGAGACCGTCAATTCCCTGAGGTTACTGTCAGTCGAAGGCGCCAATCGGGTCACCGTGATGTTATAGGTCTTAGTGGTTTCATTCGGTGCAGTCACGATGATTGAGACAGTCTTGCTTGTCCCTGGTCCATCGAGCGCAATGTTCGCCTGCCCTCCGTTGGGAACATCCCCGGAGATCACGGCATTCGGATCAGATTTGGTCGCAGTGATAGCCACGGTAGCGACCGTAAACGCTACCTCTACGGTGTAGTTCGTGGTGCCGGCGGAAAAGGTAGGATCCAAGGTGCCAGGGGATACGCTCAGGGTTTCCAAGTTGTTATCAGCCGAGAGCGCCTCGCGATTCACAGTGAGCAAGTATGTTTTGGAAGTTCCATTCTGTGCAGTTACAACCACCTCTACTTCGGTGTTCGATGGACCGGGCGGCAAAGAGATGGAACGCGAACCTACGCTTTGCCCGGCAATAGTCAGACCTGCAGCTGTATCCTCCGGCTCCGCAGTCACAGTGACACTCTCAACCCTTCCACCGACATTGACGGTATAGCTCGTTCTCGTTGCGCTGAATGAAGGGGACAGGGATCCTGGTGACACGCCTAACCTCTGGAGGTTGTTGTTCGCACGGAGGGCTGCGCGAGAGACGACCAGGGTGTACTGTTTCTGAGTGCCGTTCTGCGCGGTCACAACCACGCTGATGACGGTGCTCAGACCGGGATCGCGAAGAGGAACGGTTTGGGTTTGCCCGGAGATGGCGGCTTGGCCGTTTATCGTCATCGTCGCAGCAGGATCGTCTAAGGTTGGTGTCACCCTCATGCTGTTGACGCTGCTGGCGACAGAGGCTTGATAGCTCAGGGTATTTGCGTCAAATCCGGGGTCGAGAGAGCCTGATGAAATCGATAAGCTCCGTAACGAGTTGTTACCTGTTAAGCTCGCTTTCGTGAGGAGGACGGTATAGGTCCGCGAGTTGGTACCCGATTCTGACACGACGATATTCACCGGAGTCGTCGATCCCGCCTCGCCGAGGGTGATGGGGCGGCTTGCCGTTGCCTCACCGTTAATCGTCACGCTGTCGCCGGCCACGGCTGGTTGAGCGGTGACGGTGACACTCGTGATGTTGTTGGCAAGATCCGCCTTGTACTGGGTCGTTCCACCATTAAAGGCCGGTTCGAGCGTTCCAGGTTCGACGGACAAGCTGGCGAGTTCCACTACGGGGTTTACGGTTGCAGAGTCGCCACAGCCATAGTTGCTCAGTCCAACGACAGTGAGAAGACTGATGACAAGACATGGTCCAACTATCGTGACGAAGCGTTTCATATGGAGCCACCCACTTTCTTTTATACGATGAGATAGGCTCGTTCTGATGAATTCGATTGGCAGCCCGCGGTTCAGAGAGGGATCAAGACCGAGCTGCCATGGCAGAGATCGTCGTCTAAGCAATCAAATGTATAGCGAATCTGATCGGTCGGGTCAACAGAGCGGATTGGAAGACGTGCGGGTTATGCACGGTAGGGTGTCTGTGAGGCACCAGAAACCCGAACCACAGTATGCCTGTTCTAGTTGAACGCTTGGATCACGATGCAAGACGACTGTTGAAGGATCGTGATCGGTGTGATGCAGTACCATTATGTATTGTGCGCTCCTGTATTATGATCCGGGTGGTGTGGGGGCTCCTGGGGCACCATTATCAATGGTCACGGTCAAAGCCGGACTCTGGAGGGATTCAACGCCTGCTGAATTAGTCACCGTGCTGGTAACGGTAATATCGTACTCTCCTTCGCTAGGCAATGGATTCGTCATTGTCAGGGTGTTGGTCGCCTGATCGAAGCTCGTCGCGACTTTTTCTCTTGGGTTGGTACCTATACCCACATAGAGACTCGCGGTCTCCCCTGCTGCCGGGGGAGCCACTGTAAAGCTCGGCGTTAGGACGTTAGTGCGGTTGTCAGTGAAGCTTTCAGGTATACCCTGAACGCCGGAATCACTTTCCGTAGTCAGATCTGGTGCGGTCGCCGGTGCCTCCGGGGTGGGGGGGGCGGCGGGCGCGGGGCGTTTCACAGTGATTGTATAAGGGGGATTTCTAACCGTTCCATTCTGTGCAGTTACTGTGATTGACGCTGTTGTGTCTTCCCCTGCTCCGTTCAATGTGATGATAGCTTGTCCTGAAGCTGTTCCTGCTGCGGCCGTGACGCTACCAATACCCATGACAGCATCTGGATCATCCTTGGTGGCTGAGACCGTCACCTCAGTAACTTCGGTCGCCACGTTCACCGTATAGGCCGAAGTACTGGGAGCGAAGGTTGGAGACAAAGCTTGGGCCTCTGTGCCTGCCGTCACACTCAAGGCCGACAGGTTGTTGTTGCTCGAGAGCCGCGTTATGGTAAGGCTGTATGTCTTTGGGTTTCCAATCTGAGGGGTGACCGTGACCGACACAGGTGTTTCTGATCCTAACCCGCCTAGAGTAACGGGTGCTTCCCCCGTTGCGGTCCCAGCTGGGACCGTTACGCTACCATTGGGAATTGTTGCGCTAGCAATAGCTATAGCAGCATTCTGATCAGCCTTGGTTGCCGAGACAGTGACGCTGGTGACGTTGGACGCAACGTCCACCGTATAGGTCGTGGTATTCCGATTGAAGGGGGATGGAGACAAGGTTTGTGCCACAGTACCGACTCTCACGCTCAAGGCCGACAGGTTGTTGTCGTTTGATGGTGCCCTATCGACAGCGACGATATAGGTCTTCGGAGTCCCGTTCTGTGCGGTGACTATTATATTGATGAAGGTGTTCGTGTCTGGCTGGCCCAAGGTAATAATTTGAGTGTCTCCGGAGTTAATGTTGGAGGGCTGCCCGCTGTTCACACGTAGGCTCATGCTCGCATTGGAATTCTCTGGCAGTGTCGGCCTCACCCTGACGCTTGTTACGGTGCTTGCTACGTTCACCGGGTAGGTCTGCGTGTTCGGGTCAAAATTAGTAATGAGGTTGGGGCTCGAGGCATTCAGTGTCACCGTCAAGCTCTGCAAGTTGTTAATGCTCGATAACCCGCCACGATTCACGAGGATCGTGTAGCTTTTCTTAGTTTGGTTCAGGGCCGTCACTTCGATCGTAATGAGAGTGCTCTGGCCAGCGGGATTCAGGGTGATTGTTTTTGGCTGACCAGAGGTTGCGGCTTCGGCTTGACCGTTCCCCTTCTTCACCGTCATTGTTGCGGCAGAATCCTGGAGGGTCGGCGTTACCGCAACGCTTTCGACGGTGCTGGCCACATCGACTGTATAGGTGAGTGTGTTTTCGTTGAATACGATGGGCGGAGTTCCGGGCGAAACGGTTAAGCCTTGTAACGAATTATTACCAGCCAGGGCTGCTCTCTTGAGCAGGACTGTGTAGGTTCTTGAATTGGTGCCTGACTCTGACACGACGATGCTCACCGGAGTCGTCGATCCAGGGTCCCCCAGGGCAACTGTGTGGCTATTTCGTGGCTCGCCATCAATGCTCACGGTGTCCCCGGATACTGCTGCTTGAGCAGTGATGGTCACAGTCGTCGTGTTGCTGGTAAGCTCGACGCTGTACTGAGTGGTTCCACCGCTAAAGCCCGGCTGGAGAGTTCCAGGTGAGACCGTTAGGCTCGCAAGGGTTACCTCTGGGTTCACGGTGGCTGAGTCACCGCAGCCGTAGGTTCCTAAGCCAATAGCAGTGAAAAGAACAACGGCCAGATATCTTCCAAGGAGTATTTGAGAGTGTCTCATGTCGTACCCAATCACTTTCTCATATGTTGGAGGTGATAAAACCGGCCGTTTCTGTAAGGCTGGAGTTGGGGTTTCAATAGCAACGACAGACAAAGGATTCGTCTATCCATACCACCTATGGACTAAGCGGAGCATTCACCTATAGCCGAAACTTGCAATTCAGGTCAAGAGTCCGAACGGCCCTGTGGCAGGTGCATAAGGAGGCCGTTGAAGAAAGCGTTGTGCGGCTTCCGGTAAGACGACGATGGCCCAAACGATCTCGCCAAAAGTCTGCGAGGCACGCCTACGCGTTCGACACTCCCCCTAAGGTGATCCTGAGTGGGTATCTGGGAGGAGGGGGCCTCCTGTGAGGCAAGGTCCATGGACCTTGCCTTGTGCTTAGGCCGCCACGAAGTTCGCGTCGAGGGCGACCAACCGTTTGAGGTTAAACACCATCGCCTGCAAGAAGGCCGCGAATTGATTCTTCGCCACACCGCGGTAGCGCACCCGCTTCGGGCGCTGGGCAAAAACACGTTCATAAGGCGCTCGCAGATGCGTATACCACCGATCACGATCCCGATTCTTGGATTTCATATTCTTGCGTTGAATGGCGGCGAGATGACAGTTCCGCTGGGCAGCGGCCTGCCGAGCGGGAGCCGTACAATAGCCTTTATCCCCATAGATCGCCCCTTGGGCGGGGCAGACATGCCGCAGGCCTTGGGCATCGGGTAAATTGGCCGGAGTCGTCGCCACCTTGTTGATCAACCCGGATTGCATATCTACACTCACGTGTTCTTTGTAGCCGTACCAATATGTCTTCTTCCCTTTACAGCCAATTCGGGCTTGCTTGTCCACCGCCACCTTCGGCAGCACGTCATTGTTCAGCTGCTCAATCTTCTGTTGCCGCGCCTTGTCGCGCTCGTCCCACAACGTGGCTTTGGCAATCAGATGCGTGGCATCCACAAACGTGAACACTTCACTCATCAACCCAGCGGTATTGAGCAGCTGCCGCATAACGGCAAACAATTGGGGGAGCCGTGTGGGCCCAATACGGGCGCGGACTCGGGTAAAGAGGCTGTAGTTAGGCGTGGGTTCCGACAAGGTGAATCCACACAGCCATTTGGCCGCCAGATTTTCTTCCAGATAGCGCTCCAGCTCCCGATCCGAGAGGTCTTCCATAAAGTGCACAAGCAGACAGCGAAAGAGCCGCTCCACGCCATACCCATCGGCCCCTTTGAGGGGTCTCACGTCGGCCAAGGCTTCGGTGGCATCCGGCAGATAGGCGTGAAACCGCCGGTACGGGTGCGTGGATGAGACCAGACTGTCGAGATCAACCAGTTCCATTTGAGACATACACGGCTCCAGTGCGAAGAGGGAGGGGACGAACCAAGGACGAGGCGTAGTATAGCAAAAATTTAAGCAACGCCCCCTTTATTCAACAGTCCCATAAGGGGTAATGGAATACGGATGATATGGCGGTGTCTGCGGTGTCTGTTGAGCGGGGCTCCTACCGGGGATCTGTTCAAATCCCCAGTGGTAGTTGCAGAACGGAGGAAACAGGAGTGTGCCGGATCAGAACGATTCGTGTTCGCCTACGGGACAGGGGATGCTGGTGCTCGGTTGACGGTAACGATGTAGTCTTTGAAGATGCCGTTCGGAGGTGTCACCCGAATGGTGATGGCTGTGGGTGATCCGGGTGGTTGCAACGGCGTAATCTCACGTGCCTGGCCGGAGCTGGTTCCCTGACCATTCACCTCCATAGTGGCGTTCGTATCCTGCAGCGTCGCGATCACTGTGACGCTGAAGATGCCGGAGTCTACATTCACCGTATAGCTCAGCGTGCTTGGATCAAAATTATTAATGAGGTTGGGGTCGGACGCACTCAAGGCTACCGTCAAAGCCGAAAGGTTGTTATTCCCTGCAAGAGGCGCTCGGTTGACGGTAACGATGTAGTCTTTGAAGATGCCGTTCGGAGGTGTCACCCGAATGGTGATGGCTGTGGGTGATCCGGGTGGTTGCAACGGCGTAATCTCACGTGCCTGGCCGGAGCTGGTTCCCTGACCATTCACCTCCATAGTGGCGTTCGTATCCTGCAGCGTCGCGATCACTGTGACGCTGAAGATGTCGGAGGCCACATCCACCGTATAGCTCAGTGTGCTTGGATCAAAATTATTAATGAGGTTGGGGTCGGACGCACTCAAGGCTACCGTCAAAGCCGAAAGGTTGTTATTACCAGAAAGTGGCCGGTTGACGGTGACGGTGTAGGTCTTGGGCGTTCCTCCGTTGGGAGCGGTTACGCTGATCGTGATGTCTGTGGATGTGCCGGGCCCGTTGAGAAAAATGGTCGCGTTACCTGTTGGGTTCCCTGCCCCAGCCGTTACATCTCCGGTCATCACAGCATTTGGAAAAGCCTTGGTAGCAGAGACGTCCAAGCTGTCCACGGTGGTCGCCACGTTCACCGTGTAGTTCGTGGTATTCGGACTAAAACTAATGAGGTTGGGACTCGATGCATTGAGTTTGACCGTCAAGGCCGACAGATTGTTGTCGCCCAATGCTGCTCTAGTCACCACGACGACGTAATTGTTCTGACTTCCGTTTTCCGCGGTCACCCTCACATTGATAAAGGTATTCAAGCCGGGTCCGAGCAGCGTAATTGATCGGGCCTGCCCTGAGGTAGTAGGAGTCCCGTTGACAGTCATTGTGGCTGCCGTATCTTGCAGAGTAGGTGTTACCACGACGCTGGCCACGGTACTCGCGACGTTAACCGAGTATCCCGCTGTACCGGCGTTGAAAGCCGGGTTTAGGGTTCCCGGTGTTATGGTCAAGTCCTGCAAGTTAGCGTTGCTTGATATGCCACGGCTTACGGTAACAAGGTAGGGCTTCTGATTTCCGTCCTGGGCCGTCACGATGATCTCGATAGTTGTGCGTGTGCCAGGGGGAGTGAGGTCAACGGTAACGGGAGCGCCAGAGGTAGCGTTCTGCCCGTTGACTGTCATTGTTGCGTTCGTATCCTGGAGGGTAGGAGTTACTTCGACACTTCCGACGTTGTTGGCGACATCAACTGTATAGGGGAGCGTGTTCGGATCGAATGGGGGGGTCAGTGTTCCGGGTGAAACGTTTAGACTTTGTAGCGAATTGTTTCCGTTCGGGCCTGCTCGGGTGATGAGGACGGTGTAGGTCCTCGAATTGCTGCCTGATTCGGAAACAACGATATTCACGGAAGTGGTCGATCCTGCTGCGCCTAGGATAATGACACGGCTTGTCGTCGTCACACCGTTGATGGTCACGCTGTCGCCAGCCGTGGCAGGTTGGGCGCTTAGGGTGACGCTTGCGATGTCGCTGGTCAGGTCGACGCTGTACTGTGTAGTTGAACTAGTAAACGTCGGTTGAAGTGTTCCAGGGGTTATGGTCAGGCTGGCAAGCTCTACTACTGGGTTGACCGACGCTGTGTCCGCACAGCCGTACGTTCCAAAACCGATGGCAGCAAGAAGGACGGTTGCGAGATGAGCTTGGGCTACGGCTGTAAGGATGTGTTTCATATGGTGCCGCCTGTTTTTGGTTCTTGTTTAGTTGAGGGATCCGGGGATCCACCCCTCAATGAACTCACACGGTAGAGCTGGATCCTACGGGCAGGTCTGAAATCGGTCTAGCCCTACATAGGTAAGGGTTTGCTGGGGTTGAAGGTGTGACTGCTGCGAAGATGGGAGCGATTCTCGAACGGATCGAACGGTCAATGACACCAGAACGGTGAGCTTCCGCAGTGAGCGGGTCAGCGTTTGGCTTCTGGACCGTCCTTCGATTGAGTAAGGAGTTCGGTTCTGGAGGGGATCTGAGTGAGAAGGTCCGGACGCACTTGAAACACCCCATGGAGCCGTTGGCCGGTCGCATAGAGGAGATCGCTCGCCCGGTTGCCGAGGGTCAGTTTCCCAACCGTCTTGCCGTCTTTTCCGGTAGCAACGAATTCAGCACTTGGCACCAAAAGCCCATAGGGGGCCAGAGGGGAGGATTGTTTTAGGACACGTTCTTCAGCCGGAAGGTTCGCCACACGGCTGACGAACAGATCGGCAGCTTCCTGGGTGACCTTCATCATGGGTTGGTCTTCGAGCACCCACTCACCGTTTTGATGGATCAGTACGTACTGCTGGTCTCGCGTCTTCACCGACAACATCGCTACGTCCGTAGAATCGAGTCCAAGGAGTCGCTTATCCTGAAGATTGAAAAGGTCTCTCGTTAGGTCCTTGATCAGAACAGGGTTAATGCGATAGAGCGGCCCCTCCGATGTGGTTTGCGCGATCGCCTCACCGCTTTGCGGGTCTGGTTGATAGAGTCGGACGGACTGCTCTCCACCCGCGCTGTACAAGGTGATCTTCACTTTCTGCGTCGTGAGGGTCGTGGCGACTGTGTCTCGTTCAGGGCCGGGGTCGATGATGCCGAGTGCTTTCAGATCCTCCAACCGAAACATCAATGACCGGACTTCATTCTGATCGGCTTCGGCTTCGACAGGGTAGGTGATCTTCCAGGATGGCCTGGGCTGGTCCTTTGCCACGTTGGCGATCACAATTTCAGTTGTCGGGTATGTCAGGCGGACTCGCTCGACATTGTTTTGCACGAATCGCAACAGCTCCTTCCGGCGAAATGTCATCAACGATTTGTTGATGAAATCTTTCGGTGCGAGGGTCGTCAATAACACACGCTGGTCTGACGCCCGAAGAACGTACAATGTGTTGGAGAGGGGACCGCTGTCGCCGATCGAAATGGTCTCCTGCTGCCCTCCTGCTCTGATGGTCAGGGTGGTCACAGGCTCTTCGAGCCCGAATGCTGCCAAGGTAGAGGAATGTTTGTCGAGAGTTCTGGTGACGGTTCCTGTCACCAGTGCTCGAATAAGCGCCTGTACTTCGCGGGTATCAGCGTCTGTTTGAAGCGGGGCTATGATCGACCATTTTCCTGGGGTGCCCTGCTTGAAATTGATCAGTCCCTGGGCAGTCGTGATCGAGAGTTCGGTAATAGCGGTTTCCGGAAAAGGAAGAAGTTGCTTCTGTTCAATTTCCTGTTTCTCTTCCTGCTGCTTGGCCGGAAATTCCACCAGGTAGAGATAGCCGCCCAGACCAGCGAGAATCACCAGCATCAGGAGTGTCGACTGATAGCGTGACATAGGCTAAAGGCGTCTGCGCTTTCTCCATACGATGATGCCGGTGAGCAACGTCAGGAGAGGAAGGAAGACGACCTGAATATAGATCAGTGTCCGCTCCTGGGTGGGGTTGGGCGTGAACGGATGCAACGCCGGCTCCCTAGGGGCGATGGAGATCAAATCTCGTTCCTCGGCCAGCCACCCCATGGTATGGAGAAAGAAGTCGCTGTTGCCGGGAAAGTTAAAGAAGGCATTGGACACGAAGGTTGAGTTGCCGATGACGGCGATGGCTGGGCGAGGTTCGCCTTCTTTTGGTGCCTGCTTGGGAGCCAATGCAGCGGCCATGGGGAGCGGCCCTTTCACATCTTCCTTTTCGCTGAGGCTCACGACCCGGCCTTGCATGTTCGTTTCAGCCCAACTGTTCGGCGAGGTTCTGGCGAGGGGCACAAAGTCCCAGTCCTTTCCGACTTCCTCGTCGAAGGTCACATGCCGTGAGAGCGGAAACAGTACGGCGGACGTGAGGTCCTGTGTGATCTCATGCTCAGTAAACGTTCTGACTAACAACGCGGTGAGGTCTCCTTGGGCCAATCGATCTTGCAGGTCCACCAATACACCGGGGCCCAGACCAAGACCCCAATGGGCGAGTAATGATTCCAAGCCGGTCTGGGTATCGGGATCGGCCAACACCAACAGGTGGCCACCCTTCTCGACGTACGCTCGAATACGGTCCTGCTCGTCCTTCAAAACGGAACGGCGTGGTCCGGCCAGGACCAGCACCGACGTGTTGTCCGGCACGGCTGACTCCTTGAGGAGCGAGACGGTGCCGACGTCATACCCTTGTCGAATGAGGGCCTCTTTGGCGATCGACAGGCCGTTCCGTTCCTTATCCTCGACGCTTAGTTCACTATGGCCCTCGACAAAGACGATGCGCTTTTTGGAATCCTTGGAGATACGAATCAACGCACCAGTCAACTCGACCTCGGACGGTGAGGTAACACGGATGGTCTGTCCGTCGCTCTCGAAAATAGCCGTGTCGGTCCGGAAGATCCCATAGTTCTGGGCCATCTTAGGCTCTTTCTCGGGATCGATGAACTCCACACTGAGTTTGGTAGAAGCTTGCCGATAACTCTCCAGCCGTTCCTTAAATGCTTGGTAACCGGGGTCTTTTTCCCGAGTAAACACGGTGATTTTGACCTCGCGCGGCAGCGTTCTGAGGACGCGATGGGTTTGTGGTGCGAGTGTGAAATTCTGATTTTCTGAAAGATCCCATCGTACGGAGTGGCGTGACGCGAGGAAGTTCACAATGACCAGAATGCCTGAAAACAGCAGGATCATCAGGGCGCTGTTCAGCCCCATCTTCGTGGAGCGCCGGCCGGAGAACGCTTTCACGGTTTCGAAATGCAAGACGAAGAACAGGACCAAGGATAGGAGCGCCGCCCCCTCCGCAATCGTGACGGCCCACAGCCAGTCTGGTCGAAGGCTGTAGGCGATCATGCCGCCGACTCCGAGGAGGATTCCGATGAGACCGAGAGGAATGGATCGTAGATTCATTTCCAGCGAGTCGATTCCACAACGCGATGTGTGAGAAACAGCATGAGCACGAGTCCGCTTCCGAAGTACACGAGGTCGCTCGTGTCGATCAACCCGCGGACGAGGTGATCATAGTGCTCCATGTAGGAGACATATGAAATAATATGGCCGGCGGTGGTATCACCGAACAGACTGCCCAAACCGGCGATCAACCAGATCGTCAACAACATGCCGAAGCTGACAAAGGCGGCGACGATTTGGTTTTCCGTCAGCGCCGAGGCAAAGACCCCCACGGAGAGGAACAAGGCTCCCAACAGCACCATTCCCAGGTACCCAGTCCAGATTGGGTTCCAATCAAAATCGCTGAACAGCATCAAGACGGTCGGGACCAGGACCGTGAATCCCAAGAGCCCGAGATAGATCAACAGAACACTCACGAATTTGCCGATGATGATGTCGGTGATTCTGATGGGGGATGTGAGCAGGAACTCAAAGGTTCGTAATTTTCGTTCTTCTGCGAAGAGGCGCATGGTCAGGATCGGCAAAATGATCAGCAGCACGATTCGTACGCTGGCGAAGAGGTTTCGGAAGACCAAGTCGTTCAGGTTGATTTGGGCCACTCCTCCCTGCATTTGCATCAGCTGAATGGCTTGTGCCCCGGCAAATCCGACATAGAGATACGAGAGGAGTCCAAAGATGAGCAGAAAGACCGCTCCCACGACATACACGATGGGTGAGACGAAGTACCCGCGGAGTTCTTTGGCGATGACGGCTTGGACAGGGGTCATTGATCCACCTACGCGTCCGTCCGTTCGGCGGAGGCACCGACCATGGCCTCTGTCGGCTCTGCGAGGTGATCCTCGTGGCGTGTGAGTTGGAGGAAGACGTCTTCCAATGTCATGGATATGGTGCGGAGTTCGAGCAAGCCCCAGTTGGATGAGACCACCAGACGCGCGATCTCATCCCGCAGATCACGGCCTAGCTCACATTCGAGGAGGAAGCTCCCTCCTGCCTGTCCCGGCAGCACATTGAGGATGCCTGGGATCGCGCGAAGTTTCATGTCGCAGTCCGGGGGGACGGTCTTGAGCGTGATGGAAACCTTCTCTGATTGACGTAATCGGGCCGACAATTGTTCGGGGGTGTCCTCTGCGACGATGCGCCCCTTGTTGATAATGACGACTCGCTGGCAGACTGCGGTCGCCTCCGGGAGAATGTGCGTGCTGAGGATCACGGAATGGGAACCGGCCAGGCTCTTGATGAGCTCCCGGATCTCGATGATCTGCTTTGGGTCGAGCCCGACCGTCGGTTCGTCGAGGATCAGGACTGGGGGATCATGGAGCAACGCCTGCGCCAGCCCCACGCGCTGGCGGTATCCGCGCGAGAGGTTTCCGATCAGCCGATGACGCACTGAGCCCAGCTCAAGCTTGCCGATGGCTTGGTCGAGCCCTGCCGTGAGGTTCTGCCCCGTCATGCCACGGAGACGGCCGACGAAGGTTAGATATTCAGTGACGGTGAGCTCCTGATAGACGGGCGGTGTCTCCGGCAGATAGCCGATCTGCCGCTTTACTTCCAGTGGCTGATCCGTGCAATCAAATCCCGCGACACGCGCGTGGCCTTCAGTCGCCGGCATAAAGCACGTCAAGATCCGCATCGTGGTCGTCTTGCCTGCCCCATTGGGACCGAGAAATGCCAACACCTCTCCCTTGGCCACCGAAAAGGTGACGTGATCGATTGCCGTATGATGGCCGTACCGCTTGGTAATGTTGTGAACGTCGATCACGAAAGTGATATCGGTGCGAACAACTGTGGAGACTGGAGTGGTCTCGCTCTCAAACCAACAACCTTAGCATCAACCACCGGGATCTTACTCACAACCTCCGAAGCAGTCAATACGGCCATGTGGATTAAGAGTGACAGGTGACTCCATCACGTTGAGTGATCGTACGAACGCGTTCGTCGTAAAGGAAGAGTTCTTCGCCGTTCCGGATGACTCATTCAGGAGTCTCCATCTCATCATTAGAGTACGTGTCAACTTCAGGTGTTGAATTTCGATCCCATCTCATTTATATCTGGACCCCGAGGGAGCAGACCACTTTCGGTTTTGTGTAGGGTGACTCTCCTCATGGATCCACCGGGTTTTCTATACGGAGGTGGGGGAGACAGGTACTCCCGTCGGTGTTGTTGAAAGCCCATACCTTTCATACTCTGATCTCCACTCGTCCTAAGAAGTGAACGATTCCAGTAGAGGGAGGCGGCTCATAGCATGAACACCTACTCTCATCGCACTCGGCTCTCAACCTCAAGTTCTTTTGCGCTCCTCTTTTGCCTCTCCCTGGGGGCCTGCTCATGGGTTCCTAAGGGGGATGTGCAACTTGACGTCGGTATCAAGGATCGAGGGGTGGCGTCCTGGTATGGTGCGCAGTTCCACGGCAGGAAGGCGGCGAACGGTGAATTGTTCGACATGGAAGCTCTGACCGCGGCACATCGGACCATGCCTCTGGGGAGCGTTGTCCGTGTCACCAACCTCATCAACGGCAAACATATCTATGTGCGGATTACCGACCGAGGTCCCTATGAGAAAGGGCGAATCCTTGATCTTTCCCGCCGAGCAGCGATGCAATTGGGCATGGAGCGTGAGGGATTGACGTATGTGCAGATTGAGATCGTCGGTGAGCGCCGTCCGGAGTTCAGGTGGCTTGTAGAGACCGTTACTGGACGAACGGCCTCGGTGTCTGCGGATGCCAGGCCATGGGCTGACCGGACTTCATCCGGCATGACTGCTCATGCTCGAAACCTTCAGGGTGACCTCTGGGTAGCCAGGCGTAATCGCTGGGCTCTGGCGATGCTCGCTGTCGATCATTCAGTGGAACCTTCGGTTGCTGCGTTAGTGCTTGCCTAACTCCACCGACGTGGATGTCGTCCAGGTTGACAGTGCGCAAAGGTCTCTACTAGACTGCCTGTTCTCATTATCAAACGATAAAGTGTTTGTTCACCGAAGGGGGAGGCACAGATCGATGGCTAAAAAGCGGGCAGCGGAGCCGGAAGAAGCGAAGCTCAAGAAGAAGATTGCCGCCAAGCTCACCGACCACAAGAATTCGCAAGGAGACACCGCAATCAGATCACTGAAGAAGCGATTGAAAAGGGAGCAACGGAAGAGGCGGGCTGTGGCACAACGGAAGAAGCAAGCGGCAGGAAGTAAGGCAGAGGCGGCCACCGCATAAAGCTTGGGTATTCGGTCAGAATAGTTGCAGCTGGTAGTTCTTCTATGGAGCAAGATCAAAAATCTTCATCACCGGGTATGAATCCCCTAGGACATCACGCCAGTGAGGATCCCGTCAGAGACGTCGCGGCTGATTCGATACAAGTGGACCAGATCCCCGCTGATCAAGAGGCTGTTGCCCTTGAGGAAGAGCAGATCAAAGATGAGATCGATATCCAAATCGATCTCCTCAATGATCCTGATTGGGTCGTCCGTCGAGAGGCCGTCATCACGCTCGGCGAGATGGGCGATGAACGATGTGTGGAGCCATTGGCCCGCGCGTTGCGCGATGGGGATTGGCAGGTCCGAGAAGTTGCGATCGAGGCGATGGGGCAGGTGGGCTCTCCCGCTGTTGAAACGCTCCTTAAACTGTTGCGCGACTGGGAAGTGCGTAAGTATGCCATTTTGGCGCTTGGGAAAATTCGCGATGAGCGGGTGCTCGATCCCTTGATGCTCCAACTTCGGAACGATGAGTTTAAGGATGATGCCATTCATGCCTTGGTGGAGCTCGGTGAGCCTGCGGTCGAGAAGTTGATCGTGGCGCTTCGAGACAAGGATGAAAACGTTCGGAAGAGCGCGGTGCTGGCTTTGGGGAGGATCAAGAACAGCGATGCCATCACGCCGCTCATCACCATGCTCGGTGATCAAGACTGGTTCACTCGGCTAACGGCGGCTGCTGCCTTAGAGTCGATCGGCGACGAACGGGGGCGTGAGGCCATCAAACCATTGCTCAAGGACCCGGACATGGTCGTGAAGATGCGCGTCGAGCGTATCCTTGCGAAGTGGAAGAAGTCGTCTTCTTCTCAGCCGACCAACGCCTGAGTTACTGGCTCAGGAGTTGATCCATCCTCACCTGAAGCTCATCTAACTTCTTCAGCGTAACCGCCTTCCCCATGGCAAGTTCCAGCTTCACTTCTTGGAGTGACCCAGCCAGATCTCGTAGGGCCTTCGTCATGGAATCGGCTTTGGCTCCCTTGGTGAGGGCTTCCACGGTATCGATGGCTTGCGCTAGCTCCTTTGCTGCGTCGCCATACTGTCGCTCGACCATGTGGGCCTTGGTCTGGACCAATCTGGACTTGGCCTCCACGAGTCCCTGACGACGGCGGAGATCGCGCTCAATCCCGAGCGTGGTGTCCAACACATTTCTGGATACATCTTTTAAGGATTGCTGCAGCTCGGCGACGGTTCGCTGCAGTGTGCCGACTGGTCGTTGCCCCATATAATAACCCGCCCCGAAAGCGCCGACGAGCAGCAGGAGCACCGTGAGAAATTTCACCATAATAGGTTCCTCGTTAACGGCGACGTGTTCCTGACGTCAGTTGCATGATCTGTTGCAGGAGGCTCTGTGCCGACGCGATGCGCACCGCCTCATCGGAGTCTTGGAGCCCTTGGACCAGGACCGGGACGGCCTCGGCGCGGCTCTTTCGTAATGCTTTAGCAGCCATCAGTCGAGGGAGCGGTTGCTGGTCTTGGAGGAGCGCGTGCAGGAGCGTCAGGGCTTGCTTGTCCGAGGAGGCACTCAGTGCTTGTGCCGCTGCACCGCGAATGGAAGGGTCCTTGTGTCGCGCGAGATCGGTTGCAATAGCCAAGGCCGAGACATCGCCGAGGCGGAGCAACCCTTCAGCGGCGCTGGCACGGACGTGAGGATTGGGGTCCCGGGTGAGCGCCAGCAGGAGGGGCCGGTTCTCCTTGATGCCGAGTCGTCCTAAACTTGCGGCGGCCACGCCGCGCACCATCCCCATTTCGTCCCCGATGGCATGTGTCAACGGAGCGACGCCGTTTGGAGATCCGAATTCTCCCAATGCTCCTGCGGCGAAGGCTCGCACGGATGGATCAGGATCATACACCGCTTGGGACAGGACTGCCAGGCTGCTGGGGTGCTTGAGGCGTCCCAGCGCCCCGAGCGCCGCCATTCTCGATTCTGCATCTGGTAAGGTCGCGGCGCTCTTGATATCGTTCATCTTCTCGGAGAGGCCCAGTTTGACCAACGCTGCGTAGGCGAAGACGGCTTCAGGTCCGTCTTCGGTGCGGGCGACATCGAGGAGCCGTTGTCGAACATCGCTCGCCTTCGCATCACCCAACGCCGCCATGGCGGCAATACGGACGGTCGGCATCTCATCTCTCAATGCGCGACGCAAGGCACCGGATTTTGCCGCGAGTCCGGCTTTTCCGATCGCTTCTGCTGCTCGTGCCCGTACGACCACCGAGATATCCAGTAACCCATCTTCCAACAAAGCGGCGGTTTCCGGGAGGCCTAACTCAGCCAGAGCCGAGTAAGCAGCGATGCGAACATGTTCGTGGCGGTCTCGGACGTGGCTGGTGATCACACCAAGCGCCAAGGGACGGAGGAGGGAGTAATCATGGGAGTTCCCCGTCTGGCTCAACTTTGCGTAGATTGTCAGTGCATCGTCTGTTCGTCCCAGCCGGACATAACTCAGCAAGGCCAGCCGGAGGAATGATTTTGAGGGAGTTGCGTCGGGAGGCAGCTCTCTGAACAAACTGGCCACCGCCGGGAAATCACCGGCCTTGAACAAAGCTGCAGCCTTGGACTCAAGCTTTGAAGAGGATTCTGGAGCTGCAGCATGGAGCACCGTTGGAACGATGAGGCTCAGCACGAGCGTCCCCCATACCAACAGGCTGGGTATTCCGTTGTTCCGCGATTGCTCCAGGGGACGCCGGTTCCTTGCGTCGAACCAAACTACCATGTCGTCGGCATGCGCACCGTCGCGGGACGGTACATGAGAGTGACATAATCTTTGAGCATGCGCGTGGTGCAGAACTGAGGGGCGACGGTGCGTATGCATTCTTTGACCATTTGGAGCCATCCGCGCGGAATACCGTCTCGATCGCGCTGGTAGAACAGCGGGACGACCTCTTGTTCCAGCACGCGATAAAGCTCCTCCACATCGTGATGATCTTGAGCCGGCGCTTCGACCGGCTCGGTGAGCGGTAGGATTCCCCACCCGTTGGCCCCATTGTATCCCTCGACCCACCATCCATCCAGGACGCTGAGATTCAGGACGCCGTTGAGCGCCGCTTTCATGCCGCTGGTACCGCTGGCCTCCATGGGGAAGCGAGGGGTATTCAACCAAATGTCGACGCCTTGAACGAGATATTTCGCCATATGCATCTCGTAGTCTTCAAGGAAGGCGATGTGGCCTCCCAGCTTGTGATCATGGCAGAAGTTCAACACTTCATGAATGAAGTACCGACCCGGTTCATCGGCCGGATGGGCTTTGCCGGCAAAGATCAGTTGAACCGGACGCCATCGATCTTGAAGAATGATCTTCAATCGTTCCAAGTCTCGAAAGAGCAGCGTGGCCCGCTTGTAGGTGGCGAACCGTCGCCCGAACCCGATCGTCAACGCTTCGGGGTCGAGGAGGGTTCCCCGTGTGATCACTTGCGAAGGTTGGAGATGCCCCTGCATCCACCCGTTTCTGGCTCGTTCACGGATGAATCCCATCAGTTTGCGCTTCATCGTCTGTCGAACGGCCCACAATTCATGGTCAGGGACATCCATCACGCGCTGCCACATGGCCGGATCATCACAGGCCTGGGTCCAAGTTGGGCTGAGGGACTTGCCATACAAGTGGTGCAGTTCCGGTGAGATCCATGTCGGCGCATGAATGCCGTTGGTTATACTCCGGATAGGAATCTGGTCGGTTGGCAATCCCGGCCAAAAGTGCTGCCACATCTCTCGCGTTACACGGCCATGCTCTCGGCTCACGCCGTTGACGTGGGCCGACAGACGCATCACGAGCGCGGTCATGTTGAAGCCGTGCTCGCCTGATTCGGGAGTTTCGCCGAGGCGGAGAAACTCGTCGCGCGAGAGGGCCAGTTGCTCCCAGTAGCCGGCAAAGTATCGATCCATCAAATGGTGTGGGAAGACGTCATGTCCGGCCGGCACGGGCGTGTGCGTCGTGAAGACGGTGCTCTGACGGACAAGCTCGCAAGCCTCTGCATGGGATGAGCCGTTTTGAACCAGCTCCCGCACCCGTTCCAATGTGAGGAAGGCCGAGTGACCTTCGTTGGCATGCCAGACCGACGGCGAGATGCCGAGCGCGCGCAACATCCGGACGCCACCGATACCCAGTAGGATTTCCTGGCAGACCCGCATTTCTTGATCCCCGCCGTAGAGACGGGCGGAGAGGGCTCGGTCTTCCGGGCTGTTTTCCGGCACATCCGTATCGATAAGATACAGCGTGATGCGGCCCACCAGCACCTTCCAGACTGCCGCAGTCACACGACGACCACCCATCTCGACGGCAAACCGGCAGGGTTCTCCCGATGGAGTGAGCGCCAGATGAATAGGAGACTCGTCACGGTTGAACGGAGCATAGGCTGCCTCTTGCCAGCCTTCAGGGGTGATGCGTTGCCGGAAATAGCCTTGCGGGTACATGAACCCGACACCGACCAGGGGGATCCCAAGGTCGCTTGCCTCTTTGCAATGGTCTCCGGCCAAGATGCCGAGCCCACCACTGTAGATCGGCACAGAAGCATGTAACCCGAATTCAGCCGAAAAGTAGGCGATGGTCGTCTTTGTTAGGTCGGCATGGTGCGTTCCCACCCAACTCTTCTTGTTGGCCAGATATTCATCGAACAATCGAAACACGGCCGAATATTGACGGAGAAACGAGGGATCTTCAGCTAAACGTGTCAACTGGTCGGGTTTGACGTCGGCCAGCAGTTTGACCGGGTTGTGGTGTGTGAGGAACCAAAGAGTCGGATCGATGGTTTCAAAGAGTTGACGCGCTTCCAGCGTCCAACTCCACCAGAGATTTTGCGCCAGTTCGGGTAAACGGCTCAAATTTTGTGGGAGAGAACTGTTCGTGCCATTCGGAAAATCCACAAGCGCTCCTTTAGTCAAGATAACGAGTCGAATACCGACAATGACGGGCGATCACTGGTGGGTTAGGCGTGCCCGGCCTTGTGCCATGAGGCCCATTCCTTGGAGAATGCCACGGCGGCATAGCGTTCGCCAAGGATTTTTGCGACTTGGTTGAGCAGTTTGGTGAGTTGCTGCAGCTCGGACGGTGTGAGATCCTCACGGAACCGTGGGTGAAGTCCCCATCGGGTTTCGACTTCCTCGCCCGATACGCTCGACATCAAGCTGACCAGCTTAATCTCCTGCCCGGTGGATTTCTTGAGATCGGTCGTGGCCCCGGCAGGCATTGGGACAGACTGTGATGTTTCCTGGGAGGGCGGAGCCTGTCCTTGTAGGACTGCACTGAGGGCCGGCACGACTGCGCTGGCACAGAGCGTTGCTGCTGAACTGAGCTGTGCATTGCCGGGCGCTCCGAGCACCTCGGCCACTCTCTCGCCGAAGTCGTGGAACATCTCATTCTTCATCTTAGACTCTTCCGTGATCAGGAACTTGTATTTTTCATAGGTCTGGCGGCTCTCTGCTACGGTCGTGCCGATCGTCATGACGATTTCCATCTGATCGGTATTGTTTCCAAATGCAGGCTCCAGCGCTCGCTTCATCTGTTGCGTCACGGCGTCCTCCAGACCGTTCATAAACTCCATCTGGTCTTTCAAAGGAATGTGCAGAGCTACGAGTCGATCCGTGAGGTTGAACATGATCTTAAGGAATTCGAGGTAGATGCCCCACTCATCCTGGCGCTTGAGCTTCAGCGCTTGCTCGGGGGCATTGCGCTTCATCATCGTGACCGACTCGCCCGACACGGCGAGCATCAGTTCGGCGAGCTGGCGAAGGCGTTCCTTGTATTCAGTCGTGGCAGTGGCCATAGGTCGTTCGATCAGCGGCAAATTATAACGGAGACCGGCGGGGCATTCAAAGGGCGGAGAATTAATTATGGAAGATCCACCTTAGCGCAAATCCTTTCGTTTCCCAGGGGTACCCTGCTTCCGTGTTGCCGTTGCCCAACCCTTCGGATAGAGTGAGCACCGCAGGTCAGAGGGTTTCTCAAAATGGAATATAGCTCGGTGCGGGATAGGGAGTCGGAACCTCGTGTTAAAGTTTTGCCGCGTGATGAGGCGCGGGAACACCTGCTTGCGATCGCGGACCTTATTGCCAAGGTCATGGATACGACGATCAGGATTCCAGGGACGTCCTGGTACATGGGGTTGGATCCACTGTTGGGGCTCATTCCAGGGATCGGCGACACACTGGCCAATCTCATCGGCACGGTCATTCTTGGATTGGGGACACGCTTGCAGGTTCCCAGGGTCGTGCTGGCCCGTATGAGCCTCAATCTCCTGATCAATGGAACGGTCGGCGCAGTTCCGATTTTCGGAGATCTTTTCTCGGTCTGGTTTCGGAGTCATTCCAGAAATGCTGCGCTGCTTCGCGACGCGGCTATGAAGCCGGATCGTGAGACTCATGCTGATTGGTTCTACGTGGGCGGAATCATCGGGGGAACGGTAGCCCTCTTGTTGCTGATGATCGCCGTCATAATCTGGCTGATTTACAAGCTGTGGGCAATGGTCCAGGCTTGACCTATCGCACGTCTCGACTTGCTTGTCATTTGTTGTCGGACGGCGTACAGTTGCCATTATTGTTTAAGATTAGAGCTTGTATTCAGCAGGGCAGCATATGGATGAACAGCAGTTACTTGAGCGTATTGTGGTGAACCCTCAAATCTTTGGTGGCAAGCCGATTATTCGAGGTATGCGAATCGCTGTCGAGCATGTTCTCGGTATGTTAGCGGCCGGAGATACACCTGAGACGATTGTGAAGGAGTATCCTTTCTTGGAGCGAGAGGATATTCAGGCGTGCCTTCTGTTTGCTCATCGTTCGCTGAGCGGTGAGCACGTGTATGATCGGATGCCCCTGACCAAATCTGCATGAAGTTTCTTCTCGATGTCTGCTGCTCTTCGCACTCGCTTCGTCGCCTATTGGTCGAAGGCGGTCACGATGTCAGACTCGTGAGTGAAACCGACCCTCGTGCTTCGGACGAGACAGTGTTAGCCATGGCATACGAGGGAGGCAGCATAGTCATCACGGAAGACAAAGATTTTGGTGAGTTGATTGCCGTCCAGCGCCGTCCGCACTCTGGTATCATTCGCTTCCTCGAATTGTCAGTCTCAGAACAAGTCGCGGCTATGCAAGAAGTCCTGAATCGCTATAGAAATGAGTTAGAGTCTGGAGCCGTGATGGTCGTGACCCGTGGCCGTATTCGGATTCGCCCCAGGATGTAAGTGGGGATCGACGCCGTCCTGATATAGTGCTGGTCGTCAATTTCTTTATCTTTCCAGAGACCTGTGGAACGAGAAGTTAAAACCTATGTGCTGAAACGGCCGACTGAGGAGGCTGTCCCGCGGAAGTTGTCGATCAACTATGCGGCGGCGCTGAATCCTCAACAGTTGGCTGCGGCGACGGCGGGCGATGGCCCGTCGCTGGTCATTGCCGGCGCGGGAAGCGGTAAGACACGAACGTTGGTCTATCGCGTGGCCTACCTGATCGACTCCGGCGTAGACCCTTCGAACATCCTCTTGCTGACCTTCACGCGGAAGTCAGCACAAGAGATGCTGGAACGGGCCGGTGATCTGATCGGGACGAGTAGCCAGCGAGTCTGTGGCGGGACATTCCATTCCGTGGCGAATCTGCTCCTGCGCCGATATGGCCGATCGATCGGCATCGAGCCTGGGTTCACGATTTTAGATCGGGGTGATGCAGAAGATTTGATCGCGCTCGTGCGGTCGCAGCTGGGTCTCAACGAAAAAGATAAGCGATTCCCCCGCAAGGGAACGATCATGGAAATGATCAGCAAGAGCGAGAATACGCTGCGGAGTCTCGATGAGATCATCCTGGAAGAGTTCGGCCATTTTGCCGATCACTCGGAGGACCTCGGACGGCTTCAAAAGGCGTATGAGGCGGCAAAGCGTCAAAAGCAGCTCTTGGACTACGACGATCTATTGGTGATGTTGCGACAACTGCTGTTGTTCGACGAAACGGCGCGCACGAACATTTCACGTCAATATCGCTACATCCTCGTGGACGAGTATCAAGATACGAATCGGCTGCAGGCGGAGGTCATCCGTCAACTAGCAGCGACGCATCAGAATGTGATGGTGGTGGGTGACGACTCGCAATCCATCTATGCGTTCCGTGGAGCGACGTTCAAAAACATCATGGAGTTCCCGCAGCTGTTCCCCGGCACGACGGTCTATAAGCTGGAAGAGAACTACCGTAGCACACAGCCGATCTTGAATCTCGCGAACTGCGTCATCGAGGAGGCGACGGAAAAGTATTCGAAGCGGCTTTTTACGAGGAAAATCGATGGGCCGTTGCCGTCGCTGGTCGAAGCGGCGGGGGAAAACGCACAGTCACGATTCATCGCACAGAAGATTCTTGAACTTCGCGAAGAGGGGGTGCCGCTGGATGAGGTGGCGGTCCTGTTTCGCTCGAGTTTCCATTCGTTTGACCTGGAAATTGAACTCTCACGCAAGGGGCTCCCCTTTCTTAAACGCGGGGGAGTGAAATTTATCGAGACCGCCCATGTCAAAGATCTGCTGGCGCATGTGCGCGTCATTTCGAATCCACTCGATACCGTCAGTTGGCACCGCGTCCTGATGTTGGTCGAAGGGGTGGGGCCGAAGAAGGCTCAGGATTTGCTCGCCGCCATTATGAAAACGGATCGACCGTACGATGTGTTGCGCGGGGTGAGCGGGCGGTCTGGGCCGGGACTCAAGAACTTAGCCAATACCTTGGAGAGTCTTGCTGGGGCGGATGATCGGCAACCTGAACATCAAGTAAGCCACATCTATGAGTATTACCTTCCGATCTTGAAAGACCAGTACGACGATTACCCGAAGCGCACAAGAGATCTTGACCATCTCCATACGATTGCCGAGGGGTATCATGGTATCGACGAGTTTCTGGCCGACTTGGCGCTGGAGCCGCCCGACGGCAGTGCGGTGGATGTGGAAGCGCCTGACCGCGATGATGAACGCATGGTGCTCTCGACGATTCACTCCGCGAAGGGATTAGAGTGGCAGTGCGTCTTTGTGATCTGGGTGGTCGATGGCCGGTTCCCGTCGGCCTATTCCTTTCTGACCGAAGACGAATTGGAAGAAGAGCGGAGGCTCTTCTACGTGGCGGTCACTCGAGCGAAGCGACATTTGTTTTTGACCTACCCCATCAATGTCTACGACAAGACCAGCGGGATGCTGCTGTCAAAGCCGTCACGGTTTCTGGACCATGTATCCTCGAACCTGATCGAGACGCTCGCGCTCGTGGAAGAAGGAGGGCGAGACGGGTGGGGGATGGCGCAGGATCCATATTTTTGATTGCCGTGTTTGCTCACCGTACATTCATGCCTTTTCCGATCTCTATCTGCCACTTTGCGACTCGGCTGGTCTTGGTGTGCTACTGGGTAGTGTGGGCGCAGCCCATAGAGACATCAGCTACCACTCGGAATGAAGCGGGTAGTGGAGAGCAGATGTGGGCGCGTCTGATCGAGGACGCTGAACGTTTCCAGCTGCCGACAAAGTTTCTGAAGGCGCTCCCGGCAGACTTTATCCAGGTGGAGTTTGATGATCTGCGGACGTACGCGGCGGAGTACCATCCCGGTGAGCATCGAATGGTGCTCGACCGGTCCTTATCATTCAATGCGGCGGGAAGAGGGCTTAAGCCACTGAGCAAGATGATGCCCAAGCAATTGGAAGTCCTGTATCATGAATTGTTTCATGCCTATCTGGATTACCTCGTGGTTATCGAGGCGCAACCCGATTCGGTCGATCGTCGGTCCGATGAATTATTACATTTTGCCAGAAGACAACAAGTGTGTCGGTATGGCGAAGTGCAGATCACGCCGATTCTTCAGCGTAAGGGAGAGACGGAATCGCGCTATTTGACTCAGACTGAGTCATGGGAAGCATTGAACGAAACGTGGGCGGTCTTCATTGGTTGGGCGGTCTGGAATCAGCTTGAAGCGCAGCGCGAGACCGACCAGTCAATATTTCAGGGTCAGCGGCAAGCCGGTCGCTGGATGCAACGATTCAAAACGGCTTTTGAGAGGGGAGAGTTTCGTGGTTATTATGTTCCAGAGGATCCGGACGAACGACGGCTGGCACAGAAAAGATACTTAGCGCAGCAATCTCAATTGAGTTTGGATGAAGCCGTGGTTTTGCTGGATCAAGTGCTTGGTTTCCAACGTAATTTTATCGAGCAACTGATGGCGTCGGTTAGATCATCGGAGGCGTCGCCCTGTTCTACCGTCGAAGGAAAACAGGATAAAAAGACAAGAGCCGAATTCTCCTCTTGACACGGAGGAAGTTCATCAATAGAATCCAGCATTTCGTAATCTAGCCTGTCCGAGCACACCAGTGGAATCAATCTTGAATGATTGAGGAGTAAAGCTGTGCACGGGTAGGCCTGCTTGTCTTTGTGGTAGGCAAGTCGAAGATAGCGTCAGGCGGGTGAGCAATAAATTTTCATCCACGTAGATTCATGACTCACTGCGGGCAGGTACCCAAGTGGCCAAAGGGGGCAGACTGTAAATCTGCTGGCTTATGTCTTCCAAGGTTCGAATCCTTGCCTGCCCACCATACCGAACTTGCTCGTGCCGGCGAGCTCGAGAGTGGGCGAGCCGGATAAGCACCTCAAGTGTTTTGAGGTTGGTTTGATTTCAAAAGGTCTGTGGGCGAGTTGGACGTATGCCTTATTTGGCTTGGCGCGAATCTGAATATAAGGGGACTGGAGAAATTTAGGCGGGCGTAGCTCAGTGGTAGAGTTCCAGCCTTCCAAGCTGGCTGTCGTGGGTTCAAATCCCATCGCCCGCTCCAAAAAAGATGGTGCTGGGGCGGTCATTGTGCTCTTGTTTGTGAGTGCGGGTATTCACGGGGATTTAATGGAGGAGCCTCGGGTTACAGATGGGGTATGACGTGTCGAATGCCCACGTAGCTCAGTTGGTAGAGCACGTCCTTGGTAAGGACGAGGTCACGCGTTCAATCCGCGTCGTGGGCTCCATGCCATGCTTGACTCGACCGGGAGTGAATGCCCTGTGGGCGAACGGATCAACTCCTCGAGTATGTGGGCTCTTGGATCTAAACAAGCTTGCTCGTGCTACCGCCTTCGGAATGGATGGCGGGGAAGAGTGCTGGCGGCGGTTCTAGAAAAGGAGTGACGTATGGCGAAGGCGAAATACGAGCGGAAGAAGCCGCACGTGAACATTGGGACGATCGGGCACGTGGACCACGGGAAGACGACGTTGACGGCGGCGTTGACGAAAGTGTGTGCGGACAAGGGGATGGCGAAATTCATCAGCTATGACGAAGTGGCGAAGGCGTCGGAGAGCCAAGGGCGCCGGGACGCGACCAAGATCATGACCATTGCCATCAGCCACGTGGAATATGAGACCGACAACCGGCACTATGCGCACGTGGATTGTCCGGGCCACGCCGACTACGTGAAGAACATGATTACCGGGGCGGCCCAGATGGACGGGGCGATTCTGGTGGTGAGTGCGGCGGACGGGCCGATGCCCCAGACGCGCGAGCATATTCTCTTGGCGCGGCAGGTCGGGGTGCCCTACATCGTCGTGTTCTTGAACAAGGCCGACAAAGTCGATGACAAAGAGCTCTTGGAGCTGGTGGAGTTGGAAGTGCGGGAGCTACTCTCGAAGTATGGGTTTCCCGGGGACAAGACCCCGATCATTCAAGGCAGTGCGCTCCAGGCCATGGAGGGCAATCAGGGCCCGTTGGGCGTGCCGGCCATCATGAAGCTATTGGAGGCCGTCGACACCTACATTCCCACGCCGCAGCGCCCGATCGACAAGCCGTTTCTCATGCCGATCGAAGACGTCTTCACCATCAGTGGACGGGGGACCGTGGTGACGGGGCGGTGTGAACGGGGGATCGTGAAGGTGGGCGATGAGATCGAGATTGTGGGGCTGCGGCCGACGCAGAGCACCGTGGTGACCGGCGTGGAGATGTTCCGCAAAGTGCTGGATGAGGGGCAAGCGGGGGACAACATCGGCGTCCTCCTCAGAGGGACGAAGAAAGAGGACGTGGAGCGGGGGATGGTGCTGTCGAAGCCGAAGAGCATCACGCCGCATACCAAGTTCAAGGCGGAGATCTATGTGTTGACGAAGGAAGAAGGGGGGCGGCATACGCCGTTCTTCAATGGGTATCGACCGCAGTTCTATTTCCGGACGACGGATGTGACGGGGGTGGTGCAGTTGAATCCGGGGGTGGAGATGGTGATGCCGGGGGACAACGTGAGTGTGACGGCGGAGTTGATCAGCCCGATCGCGATGGATCAGGGGTTACGGTTTGCCGTGCGCGAGGGCGGGAAGACGGTCGGCTCGGGGGTCGTCACGGAAATTCTGGCGTAACGAATCTGGCAGGCGAGAGGCTGGCTGGTGTGGAGGTGGCGGTGTTTGCCAGCGTGGGGGCCTGTGAGCTTGTATCGAGGAGAAAGAGATGCGTGAAATTATCGACATGGCCTGTACGCTCTGTAAACAGCGCAATTACTCGTCCATGAAGAACAAGAAGAACGATCCAGATCGGTTGGAGCGTAACAAGTTCTGCAAGTTCTGCCGAAAGCATACGCCTCATAAAGAAGTGAAATAACGTGCCGAGGTATCGAGGTTGAGCATTGAGTAAGTAATGGGGAGTGGAGTGTGAAGGCTCAGTGCTCGGCGCTAAATGGAGGGGCATGGTGTTAATGGCAGCACATCGGTCTCCAAAACCGAGAGTCTGGGTTCAAATCCTAGTGCCCCTGCCACCACAAGTTTGATCATGCCGTCGGTCTCATTCGCGCGGCTGACGGAGAAGCGTCAGTAAGAGGATGGTTGGCAATAGCGAGGGTGTGTATCGACTGCTGCGTTGAGAGGAAAGGGCTCCCCTGGATGGGGAATTCTTAATGTATTCAGAGTAGAGCTTGGAAATTGATCTAGAGAGACGGAGTTCAGATGTTTACACGAATGACTAGCACGATTCGATTGTTCATGACCGACGTGCGTGCGGAGCTGAAGAAGGTTTCATTTCCAAGTCGCGGGGAAACCGTTGGGTCGACGGCAGTGGTCATTGTTTTTTGTATCCTGATGTCTGTGTATTTGTCCGTCGTTGATTCATTCCTTTCATGGTTGGTCAGCAAACTCATTTGAACCGAGCGAGAAGAGACAGGCTCATTGGCAGTTCATCGAAGTCTGAGGGTGGTGCATGACAAAGAACTGGTACGTCATCCATACGTACGCGGGTTTTGAGGGACGTGTGAAGACCAGCCTTATGGAGCGGGCAAATCAGATGGGGCTTGTTGAAAAGGTTGGGCAGGTGCTCGTTCCGACAGAGGATGTGATCGAAATTAAGGATGGGAAACGACGGACTTCGCGACGAAAATTTTTCCCAGGCTATGTCCTGGTCGAGCTGGAGTCGCCGCTGGAGGATGAGACCTTGCAGATGATCAAGGAAACTCCAAAAGTGACCGGATTTGTAGGAGGGGGTACGGTTCCGATCCCGCTGACCAACGAAGAAGTGGAATCGTTGCTCAAGCAGGTTGATGCGGGCCAGGCGGAACCTCGGGAGCAGATTAAATTTATCAAAAGCGACAATGTTCGCATCATCGACGGCCCATTCCTTGGGTTCAACGGTGTGGTTGAAGAAGTTGATCAAGACCACAGTCGGTTGAAGGTGATGGTGAGTATCTTCGGGCGATCGACTCCGGTGGAATTAGGATTTTTACAGGTAGAACGGATTTAGGCCGATCGAGCACCGTCAGTTTGTGGTCGCGTGTGTCGACTACGCGCTGATTGCCGGTCGTGTAAGGAGAAAGAGAAACGTCATGGCGAAAGAAGTTTCGGCGCAGATCAAGTTGCAAATTCCGGCCGGCAAAGCCAATCCAGCCCCTCCTGTCGGGCCTTCGCTGGGTCAGCACGGCGTCAATATTATGGAATTTTGTAAGCAGTTTAATGCCAAGACTCAGAAGGAAGGCGACAGTATTATCCCCGTCGTCATCACCGTGTATAAAGATCGTACCTTCAGCTTCATCATGAAGACGCCTCCTGCGTCGGATCTCTTGAAAAAGGCTGCGGGGATCATTAAAGGCTCCGGTGTGCCGCAGAAGGATAAAGTGGGAGCCATTACGCGACAACAGTTGAATGAGATTGCGCGCAAGAAGATGGCCGATTTGAATGCGGCTGATGTCGAGGGAGCAGCCAAGATCATTGAAGGAACTGCCCGTAGTATGGGCGTCGTCATTCAGGGATAATTTTAGAGCGAAGGAGCGGCAGGCAATGGGGAAGAAAATGAATGCGGCAATCAAGAATGTAGAGCCGCGTGCGTATGGGTTGCGTGAAGCCGTTGAGACGGTTAAGAAATCGGCTTTTGTCAAGTTTGACGAATCGGTCGATCTTGCTCTCAGGTTGGGGATCGATCCGAAGCGTTCGGATCAATTGGTTCGAGGGACGGCCTCTCTTCCTCATGGGACAGGGAAAAAGGTTCGTGTTCTCGTGTTTGCGAAGGGTGAAAAGGAGCAGGAAGCGAGGCAGGCAGGAGCCGACTACGTCGGCGCGGATGATTTGATGGAGAAAATTAAGGGCGGATGGATGGAGTTCGACTGTGCAATCTCCACTCCGGACCTGATGGCGTCGGTCGGGAAACTTGGGAAGGTCCTGGGACCTCGGGGATTGATGCCGAATCCGAAGACCGGTACTGTGACCTTCGAGGTAGGAAAAGCGGTTTCGGATATCAGAAAGGGCCGAGTTGAGTTCAAGGTCGAAAAAGCTGGCATCGTGCATGTTCCGGTCGGGAAAGTGTCTTTTGAGCCGACGAAGCTGTACGACAATGCGTCTGCGATCATTGAGTCTGTCCTCAAGGCAAAGCCTGCCTCCTGCAAAGGGCGTTATCTCAAGAGTGCCACGATTTCGAGTACGATGGGTCCTGGTGTGCAGTTGGATACCGTCGCACTGGCGAAGCAATGGAGTTAATCGAACGACGTCTTTCGTTAGATGGCGGGTTAGATGATTTCGGGTTTCTCGATTGACGGTCGGCGATCGTTCGAAGAAGGAGAGCGATGAAGAAGGAAGAAAAGGTTACGGCAATAGCGGACTTGGCCGAAAGATTCGGTCGCGCGCGTCTAGCGATTCTGACGGAATGTGTCGGTCTTCCGGTCAATCAAGTGACCGAGTTGCGTAAACAGCTCCGTGGGGTCAAGGCGGAATATCGAGTCGTGAAGAATACCCTTGCCGCTCGTGCTGCCGAAGGAACGGCGTTGGCCGGACTCAAGGGGCATCTGAAGGGTCCGACCGGTGTCGTGATCGGATATGATGATCCCGTGTTACCGACCAAGGTTTTAAAGGATTTTATCGGTGCGGAGAAGCGAGAAGAAAAGATTCGGATGACGGCCGGAGTATTGGAGGGCAAGATCCTCCAGCCGGATGAGTTGGCAGCCGTCGCGACGCTACCGAAAAAAGAAGTGCTCGTGGCTATGTTGCTCTCGGCCATGCAGGGGCCGATTCGTGGAGTCGTTTACACATTGAACGCGGTCTTATCGAAGTTCGTACGAGTCATTGCAGCCATTCAGGATAAACGGAAAGGAGAAGGGGATATGCCAGCTACAGAGGGGAAGTTATCACAAGAGGAATTGATTAAGGCGATCGAAAGCATGAGCGTGCTTGATCTTGCCGAGCTCGTGAAGGGGTTAGAGAATCGGTTTGGTGTGACGGCGGCTGCGCCGGTCGCGATCGCTGCAGCACCGGTTGCAGGGGGTGGAGCTGCGGCCCCGGCTGAGGAAAAGACGGCGTTTGACGTGGTGCTCGCGTCCGCGCCGGCTGACAAGAAAATTCAAATCATTAAAGTCGTGCGAGAGCTGACGAGTCTCGGCCTCAAGGAAGCGAAGGATCTGGTGGAGGGTGCACCGAAGCCGATCAAGACCGGGGCGACCAAGGAAGAGGCAGACACGATGAAGAAAAAGCTCGAAGAAAGCGGTGCCAAAGTCGAAATCAAGTAACCAAGGAATTCGTCATAGTCGCCAGTTGTGTATTCGGAGTGATGGAGTCATGTGTCGGCTCTGTTGTCTGGTAACAGGGCTGGCGACTGCTGTTCACCGCTAACCGTGTGGAGGGGTAGGAATGTCCGAAACGACTCTGCGAGATTTCGTCGAGCGAAAAGATTTTTCTCGCATCCGAACGAACATCGATATTCCAGATCTGATCGAAATTCAGAAGCGTTCCTATGAAGAGTTTTTGCAACTTGAAGCCGAGCCTGAGCGTCGAAAAGATCATGGATTGCAGGCGGCGTTAGCCAGCGTCTTCCCCATACCGGACTATAATAATACCGCCATGCTCGAGTTCTCGAGCTACACGTTAGGGACGCCGAAGTACGATGAGCGCGAATGTTTAGAGCAGGGAATGACGTTCGCGGTTCCTCTTAAGTTGCGTGTTCGCCTGGTGGTATTTGACAAGGAGGATAAGGGTCCTCGCAAGAAAGTGCTCGATGTGCGGGAGCAAGAAGTCTATGTCGGTGAATTGCCGCTCATGACTGAGCGAGGAACTTTTATCATCAACGGGACAGAGCGAGTGGTTGTCAGTCAGCTGCATCGATCGCCGGGTGCGTCCTTTACGCATGATAAAGGTAGGACCCATGCGAGCGGGAAGGTCTTATATTCTGCGCGAATCATTCCGTATCGAGGCTCATGGCTCGATTTCGAGTTCGATGCGAGGGATATTCTCTACGTCCGCATCGATCGTCGACGAAAGATGCAGGCCACCATCTTGCTGAAGGCGTTTGCATTCTCGAGCGACGACTTGCTCAAGATGTACTACCCGGTCGAAGAGATTCGGGTATCGAAAGGCAAGATGTTTCGTAAGCTTGATCCCGAGATCCACCATGGCCTTCGATGCTCGGTCGAGGTGACGGACAAAAATAGCAAGGAACCATTGGTGCGGGAAGGTGCCAGGCTGACGAAGGGAGTTATTGCCAAGCTCAAGGCGTCGGGGGTGAAGGAAATTCCCATGCTTCCCACTGAATTGGTGGGGCGCGCCATTTTGACGGAATTGCTGGATTCGAAGAATGAAAAGCTCACAGAGAAAAATCAGCGATTAACGCCCGAGATTGTCGAGCAAATCGCCGAGAGCGATGTTGAGGAGTTCAAAGTTATTTATCTGGACATGGCCACTGCGACGCCGGTCATCCTTGATACCTTGGAGATGGAGAAGATCGGCTCAAAGGAAGAAGCGATGGTTGAAATCTATCGTCGCCTCCGTCCTGGTGAAACACCGTCGGTCGACACAGCTCGGGCGTTATTTGATAATTTGTTCTTGAACTCCAAGCGGTACGATTTGTCCCCGGTCGGCCGTCTCAAGCTCAATAAGAAGCTCGGATTAGACCTGCCTCTTGAGCAGCGGACCTTGACGGCCCAGGACATTGTGGAAGTCATTCGCTATCTGGTCAATCTCAAGGTCGGGAAGGGCGAAATCGACGATATCGACCACTTGGGAAATCGCCGTGTCCGATCCGTGGGAGAATTGCTAGAGAATCAATTCCGGCTGGGGCTGGTGCGGATGGAGCGAAGTATCAAGGAGCGCATGAATCTCCTCGATATGGAAACGGTACTCCCACACGACCTGATCAACGCCAAACCGGTTGTGGCGGCAGTGAAGGAGTTCTTCAGCAGTAGTCAGCTTTCTCAGTTTATGGACCAAACGAATCCGCTGGCTGAAATCACGCACAAGCGTCGACTTTCAGCGTTGGGCCCAGGCGGGCTCACGCGAGAACGGGCCGGGTTCGAAGTTCGGGACGTCCATCCCTCTCACTATAGCCGTATCTGTCCCATTGAGACGCCTGAAGGTCCCAACATCGGGTTGATCACGTCGTTAGCGACGTATGCACGTATCAATCAGTTTGGGTTCATTGAAGCGCCCTACCGCAAGGTCGCGAAGGGGCGAGTCACGGACGAAATTGAATTTCTTTCGGCAATTGAGGGCGACAAATACATCATCGCGCAGGCCAACTCGAAGCTCGATGGGTCTGGCAAACTAGTATCGGAAACGGTTTCGTGTCGGCATGGCGGAGACTTTGTACTGGCGGCTCCGGATCGGATTGAATACATGGACGTCTCGCCAAAGCAAGTCGTCAGCGTCGCGACCGCTCTCGTGCCGTTCTTAGAGCATGACGATGCCAATCGCGCGCTGATGGGTTCCAATATGCAGCGTCAGGCCGTTCCATTATTGACTTCCGAATCACCTTTGGTCGGGACCGGAATGGAAGCCGTGGTGGCTCGAGACTCGGGATATGTGATTCAGGCACGCCGATCCGGGGTTGTCGAAAGCGTCGATGCGACTCGGATTGTGGTGCGGGCCGATTCGAAAGACGGCAAGAAGGGAAAGGATTCCGGGCTCGATGTGTACGATCTGATCAAGTTTCAACGATCGAATCAGAACACATGTATCACGCAGACTCCCGTGGTTCGGATAGGCCAGCCGGTCAAGAAAGGGCAAGTGCTTGGCGACGGGCCGGCTATTGATCATGGGGAATTAGCGCTGGGTAAAAATGTGCTTGTGGCGTTTATGCCATGGGGTGGCTACAACTTCGAAGACGCTATCTTGCTCAGTGAAAAATTGGTTCGTGAAGATGCCTTCACCTCCATCCATATCGAGGAGTTTGAGGTAGAAGCTCGGGATACAAAGTTAGGCAAGGAAGATGTCACCCGGGATATTCCTAATGTCGGCGAAGAGGCGCTGCGGAATTTGGACGAGAGCGGCATTATCCGGATCGGCGCAGAAGTAAAGCCAGGCGACATTCTCGTCGGCAAAGTGACGCCTAAAGGTGAAACCCAATTGACTCCCGAAGAAAAACTGCTTCGGGCGATCTTTGGTGAAAAAGCCGGTGATGTGAAGGATACGTCCCTGACTGTCCCTCCTGGCGTCGAGGGCATTGTGGTCGACGTGAAAATCTTTTCACGTAAAGGGCTGGATAAGGACGAGCGTTCGAAGAGTATCGAGACCGATGACCAGATGAAGCTGCAGCGGGATCACCACGAAGAGCTGCGGATCATCGATGAAGAAAAGACGAAGAAGATACGGAAGTTGTTGCTCGGTAAGGTCGTGGGTCGGGATCTCATGGATCCGGAGAGCGGCGACGTCATTTTGAAGAAGAAGGGGAAGTTGACGGCGGAGATTCTCAGACGATTGCCTGACGACACCGTGCGTCACATCATCCTGAGCGATCCTGATGAGCAAAAGGAGCTGGAGGATGTCGAGCGGCGGGCGAAGGAGCAGATTGAGATCCTCCAGACCCTGTACGACGAGAAAGTTGGTCGCTTGAGGCGTGGGGATGAGCTGCCTCCGGGTGTCATCAAGCTCGTGAAGGTGTACATCGCCATGAAACGTAAGATCCAGGTCGGCGATAAGATGGCTGGTCGCCATGGAAATAAAGGTGTCGTGTCACGGGTCCTGCCGGAAGAGGATATGCCCTATCTGCCGGATGGAACACCGGTAGAAATCGTGCTGAATCCTCTCGGTGTGCCGTCACGTATGAACGTGGGGCAAATTTTGGAAACTCACCTCGGGTGGGCGGCGAAGGCGTTGGGCATCAAGGTCGCGAGCCCGGTGTTTGATGGTGCAGCAGAGAAGGAAATTAAGGACTTACTGAAGAAGGCCAAATTGCCCATGAGCGGGCAATCTCAGCTCATCGATGGCAAAACGGGTGAGACATTCGCTAGTCCGGTTACCGTAGGGTATATGTATGTCCTCAAGCTTCACCACCTCGTGGACGACAAGATCCACGCCCGTTCCATCGGTCCCTATTCTCTAGTGACGCAACAGCCGCTAGGGGGCAAGGCTCAATTTGGTGGGCAGCGCCTAGGGGAAATGGAAGTCTGGGCGCTCCAAGCGTATGGAGCCGCGTCCACCCTGCAGGAGTTTCTCACCGTCAAATCAGACGATGTGCCGGGGCGCTCGCGTATGTACGAAGCGATCGTCAAGGGTGAGCCGTTTCTTGAACCAGGGTTGCCGGAGTCGTTCAATGTGTTAGTCAAGGAACTGCAGAGCCTGGGTCTCGACGTAGAGTTGGTCAAGACGCAAGACTAACTGCTTGTGTGCCGGCGGAAGACCGGCATCAGAGGAGGTCATTACCTTGGAAGGCGTATATACATTGTTTGAAAAGCAGCGGGATTCGGTGTCGTTCGATTCCATGCGCATTCGCATTGCATCGCCTGAGAAAATCCGCTCATGGTCGTATGGCGAAGTGAAGAAGCCTGAAACGATCAATTATCGGTCATTCAAGCCAGAAAAAGATGGTCTCTTCTGTGCCAAGATTTTCGGTCCCACCAAGGACTGGGAGTGCAATTGTGGCAAGTACAAGCGCATGAAGCATCGGGGGATCGTCTGCGATAAGTGCGGAGTCGAAGTCATTCAATCGAAAGTGCGTCGTGAGCGTATGGGGCATATCGAACTGGCAGCACCCGTCGCTCATATTTGGTTTTTAAAGGGGGTTCCGAGTCGTATTGGGACGCTGCTCGACATGAGTCTCAAGCAGTTGGAAAAAATCCTCTACTTTGAAAGTTATGTCTGTGTAGATCCTGGTTCAACCGACCTTGCGGAAAAAGAGTTGGTGCCGGAGGATAAGCTGCGCACCCTCATTTCTGAATTTGGAGCGAGCGGATTCAAGGTCGGAATCGGCGCTGAGGCTATACGCGATCTGCTGAGAAAGATCGACATTCATGCGTTGTGGGATGATCTGCAAGTTAAGGCGAAGGCATCCACATCTGCTGCGATGAAGAAGAAATACGCAAAACGCCTTAAAGTGTTGGAGGCATTTCGTAAGTCTGGAAACAAGCCGGAATGGATGATCATGGATGTCATCCCGGTCCTTCCTCCGGAGTTGCGTCCCTTGGTCCCGCTTGATGGGGGACGGTTCGCCACATCCGATTTGAATGACCTCTATCGACGAGTGATCAATCGAAACAATCGTCTCAAGCGACTGATGGAGCTGAAGGCGCCAGGGGTTATCATCAGGAATGAGATGCGGATGCTCCAAGAGGCGGTCGATGCGCTGTTCGATAATGGTCGTCGTGGACGAGCGATTCGTGGTCCCAATAAACGCCCGCTGAAATCGCTGAGCGATATGTTGAAGGGGAAGCAAGGTCGGTTCCGGCAGAACCTATTAGGAAAACGAGTCGATTACTCCGGTCGTACCGTGATCGTCGTCGGTCCAGAGTTGCGCCTGCATCAGTGTGGTTTGCCTAAGAAAATGGCGTTGGAATTGTTCAAGCCGTTCATCTTCCACAAGCTGGAAGCCCGAGGAGCGGCCACAACCATCAAAAGTGCCAAACGGCTGGTTGAAAAGGAGCGGCCTGAAGTTTGGGATGTCCTGGACGAAGTGATTCGAGAACATCCCGTATTACTGAATCGTGCTCCGACACTGCACCGGTTGGGAATCCAGGCTTTTGACCCCGTTTTGGTGGAAGGCAAAGCGATTCGATTGCATCCGCTCGTCTGCGCCGCGTTCAATGCCGATTTTGACGGAGATCAGATGGCAGTGCACGTGCCATTATCGGTCGAGGCGCAGGTTGAAGCCCGAGTCCTGATGATGTCGATCAATAACATCCTCTCGCCGGCTAACGGCAAGCCGATCGCTGTGCCGTCGCAGGATATGGTGCTGGGATGTTATTGGCTGACCAAAGAGCGATTGGGAGCCAAGGGGGAGGGGAAAGTGTTCGGTTCTCCCGAAGAGGTTCGGATTGCCTTCGATGCACGAGAAGTGGAAGAGCACGCGAGGATCAAGGTGCGCATCGCGGGCGTTCTGGTGCAAACGACTGTGGGACGTGTGTTGTTGTCGGAGATCCTTCCTTCGGGCTTGCCCTTTGCGAATGCGAACAAGCTGATGACGAAGAAGGAGATGTCGAAGTTGATCGATGCTGTCTACCGTCAGACCGGCCATCGTGATACGGTCGAGTTCCTGGATAAGATCAAAGATCTTGGTTTCACGAATGCGACCAGAGCTGGTTTGTCGATCTGTATCGACAATATGCACATTCCGACCAAGAAGGAAGATTTTATCGGGAAGGCGCAGCGCGAAGTGAACGAGATCGAGAAGCAATATTCTGACGGCTTGATCACCAACGGAGAACGGTACAATAAGGTGATCGATATTTGGGCGCATGTCACCGAACAGGTCGCCAATGAGATGATGAAGGAGCTTGGGGCAGGGGGCGATCCGGCGAAAGCGGAATCGTTCAACCCGATCTTTATGATGGCCGATTCCGGCGCACGAGGTAGCTCACAGCAGATCCGACAGCTGGGGGGGATGCGTGGTCTGATGGCCAAGCCGTCCGGTGAAATCATTGAAACACCCATCACCGCCAATTTCCGTGAAGGGTTGACGGTGTTGCAGTATTTTATTTCGACTCACGGGGCCCGTAAGGGTCTCGCCGATACGGCATTGAAAACTGCTAACTCGGGGTATCTCACGAGGCGTTTGGTCGATATCGCTCAGGATGTCATTATTAATGAGATCGATTGTGGAACGCGTGACGGTATTCTTGTCAGCGCGTTGGTCGAAGGCGGTGAAATTATCCAGCCGATAGAGGAACGCGTGCTTGGTCGGTTGGCGGCAGAAGACATTCGTGATCCGGTGACGGGTGAGATCATCGTGTCGTGGAACGAAGAAATTAATGAGGACCTGACGAAATCGATCGTGGAAGCCGGGGTTGACCGTGTCAGGATCCGGTCCGTGCTGACCTGTCAATCGCCGCGCGGTGTGTGCCGTGCCTGTTACGGTCGAGATCTCGCGCGCGGACGGTTGGTTGAAAAAGGTGAGCCGGTTGGTGTCATTGCCGCGCAGTCCATTGGTGAGCCGGGTACGCAGTTGACGATGCGTACCTTCCACATCGGAGGTACGGCGAGTAAGGTCGTCGAGCAGACGGTGCTCGAGGCAAAGCATGCCGGACGAATCAAGTTTATGAGCTTCGACGCGAAAAAGAACGCAGATGTTCACAACGCAGGGATCGCGGTTCGAAACAAAGAAGGCGAGTGGGTTGTGATGAATCGCAATACGAAGATTGCGATTGTTGACGACAGTGGGCGAGAACGCGAGAAGTACCCGGTCGTGTACGGAGCCAAGATAAAAATCAAAGACGGCGATCCAGTCGTCGTTGGTCAGAAATTGGTCGAATGGGATCCGTATTCTCTTACGATCTTGACTGAAGTTGGCGGAAGAGTCGCCTACGGTGACATCGTTGAAGGTGTCACCATGAAAGACGAGTTCGATGAAGTGACTGGTTTGTCACGTAAGGTCATCATCGAGCATACTGGTCAGACGCTTCGGCCTCGAGTGTCTATTAAAGACGAGGGCGGAAAGACCGCCAAAGTTGCCGGCGGGTCGAACGCGGTTGCTCGGTACTTATTGCCAGTCGGCGCGCATATCTTCGTCGAAAAGGGCGCCACAGTGTTTCCAGGGGATGTGTTGGCTAAGATTCCTCGTGAAACGACGAAGACCAAAGATATCACCGGCGGTCTGCCGCGTGTGGTGGAGCTCTTCGAGGCACGGAAACCAAAAGAACAAGCCGTCATCACCGAAATCGACGGAGAAGTTTCATACGGCGGCTTCGTGAAGGGCCAACGCAAGGTGTTGGTCGATAATAAAATGGGTGACGTGAAAGAGTACTTTATTCCTAAGGGTAAGCACGTTAATGTGCATGAAGGTGATTGGGTGCGAGCTGGGGAGCCATTGATGGATGGATCGGCAAATCCTCATGACATCCTTGATGTGCTTGGGCCGAATGAATTGCAAAAGTATCTCGTTGATGAAGTGCAGGATGTATATCGATTGCAGGGTGTGTCGATTAATGACAAGCATATTGAAATCATCGTCAGACAAATGTTACGGAAAGTGCGGGTTGAAGACCCTGGCGATACGCAGTTTTTACCTGGCAGCCAAGTGAGCAAGAGTGTCTTTGAAAAAGAAAATGAACGAGTTCTTGAGAAGGATGGAACTCCGGCTCTCGGTAAGCCAGTTTTGCTTGGTATCACGAAGGCCGCGCTGACTACCGACAGCTTTATTTCGGCGGCCTCCTTCCAGGAGACGACACGTGTTCTCACGGAGGCGGCGATCAACGGTCGTGAAGATGATCTGTTGGGGTTGAAAGAAAATGTTATCGTGGGTCGCCTGATTCCAGCTGGATCGGGATTCGAAGAGTATCGTGACACATTTGTCATTAGCGAAAAACCGGAAGCTGTGCCGGTGGGTGTAGGTCCTGCTGGAACTTCTGCCACATCAGATGCTACGGCCCAAGCAACCACTGGAGAAGCAGCTCGATCCTGACAAAAGGTATCTTCTCCACTTGACAGTCGCATGGTTGATCATTATAATCCTGCGGCTTTGGGCTTGCTTGTAAGTGATTTAAGTTTTTTGAAGAAGGTTTAAACAGATGCCGACGATTAATCAGCTGGTTCGAAAAGGGCGAGTTTTTGTGAAGGCAAAAACCAAGAGCCCGGCTCTGAAGTCTTGCCCGCAAAAAAGAGGTGTTTGTCTGAGGGTCTACACCACAACGCCCAAAAAACCAAATTCGGCTTTGCGAAAAGTTGCTCGTGTGCGTCTCACGAACGGGATGGAGGTCACGACCTACATCCCAGGGGTGGGCCATAATCTCCAGGAGCATTCAATTGTCCTCGTGCGCGGAGGGCGCGTTAAAGACCTTCCTGGTGTACGATACCATTTGGTTCGTGGGGCGCTGGATGCGGTAGGTGTGGCGGACAGAAAGCAAAGCCGCTCAAAGTACGGTGCGAAACGGCCTAAATAATAAATGGGTAGGCGGACTGGTTCCCTGATTCTAACCAAGATTCATCAATAGTAGGAAATTATGCCACGCAGTAGATTTTTGGGCCAACGGGAAGTGCTTCCGGATGTGCGATATCGTGACAAGCTGGTTGGGAAATTCATTAATACCTTGATGATCAATGGGAAGAAAAGCACTACTGAGCGCATCTGTTACGGGGCGTTCGATGCTATTCAGGAAAAGACCGGCGGTGATCCGCTCAAAGTGTTCAAGACCGCAGTCGACAACGTGAAGCCGATCGTTGAGGTTAAATCTCGTCGTGTTGGTGGAGCTTCTTATCAGGTTCCTGTCGAAATCAGGCCGGCGCGTCGAGTTTCGTTGGCGCTTCGTTGGTTGTCGCAGTTTGCGCGTACGCGCGCTGGTAAGAGTATGCGAGAGAAACTCGCAGCCGAATTGTTGGATGCATCGAACAATACCGGGGCTGCGGTGAAAAAGCGGGAAGACGTACATCGGATGGCAGAGGCGAATAAGGCATTCGCTCATTATCGCTGGTAGCGTCGTTCTGTGCTGCAGTCGGGCCGTGCTGCGATCGCAGGCTTGAGTGCTTCAATATCGCAGCAGTGTGGTGCGGCTTGATCTGCGGCACAACTGTTTTTAGGGGAGTAAAGTGGCGCGTCAAACATCGCTAGAACGTACTAGAAACATCGGCATCATGGCTCATATTGATGCGGGGAAGACTACGACGACCGAGCGTATTCTCTACTACACCGGCATGACTCATAAATTGGGTGAGGTTCATGAAGGTGCAGCGACCATGGATTGGATGGAGCAGGAGCGAGAGCGTGGGATTACGATTACGTCTGCCGCGACGACCTGTTTTTGGCGTGACTATCGCATCAATATCATTGACACTCCTGGCCATGTTGACTTCACGATTGAAGTCGAGCGGTCACTGCGCGTGCTTGATGGGGCGGTGGCAGCCTTCGATTCTGTGCAGGGGGTTGAGCCTCAGTCTGAAACGGTTTGGCGGCAGGCGGATAAGTATCATGTTCCGCGCATTGCCTTCATGAATAAGATGGATCGGGTAGGGGCTGATTTTTATGGAAGTGTTCAATCGATCATTGATCGCCTCGGTGCCAAACCTGTCCCGATCCAAATTCCGATCGGCCGGGAAGCCGAGTTTCGTGGGACAATCGATCTCGTTAGGATGAAAGGGTATTTCTACGACGACGAGACGTTGGGCGCTAAGTATAAGGTGGATGAGATTCCTTCTGATTTGCTCGCGCAGGCAACGGAATATCGAGAAAAAATGCTCGACGCGGTTGCGGAGTTTGACGACCAAGTGATGGAAAAGTATCTGAATGGCCATCCATTGACAGAGGAAGAAGTGATGCGCGCAATCCGTGCCGCGACCATTTCGATGAAAATCACACCGGTCCTCTGTGGTTCTGCCTTTAAGAACAAGGGAGTGCAGCAGCTTTTGGATGGCGTAGTGGATTACCTGCCGTCGCCTCTTGATATCCCTCCGGTGAAAGGGGTTGAGCCGAACAGCGGTAAAGAGGTTGAGCGGAAGTCGGATGACGCTGAGCCTTTTGCGGCGCTCGCATTCAAGATCATGTCGGATCCGTTTGCTGGTCAATTAACATACTTCCGTGTTTATTCGGGCACGCTCAAGACGGGCACCCCGGTTCTGAATGTGACGAAGGGGACCAAGGACCGCATCGGGCGTCTCCTTAAGATGCATGCGAACAAGCGCGAAGACATCGATGAAGTTCATGCAGGCGACATCGCTGCAGCGGTCGGGCTTAAAGGAGCCACTACAGGGGATACGTTAGCTGATGAGAAGCAGCCTGTCCTGCTGGAGGTGATGAAGTTTCCTGAGCCGGTTATTGCGATGGCAATCGAACCCAAGACCAAGCAAGATCAGGAAAAAATGGGATTTGCTCTGCAGAAATTGTCTCAAGAGGATCCCTCATTCCGTGTGCGGACCGATGAGGAGACTGCTCAGACGATCATTGCCGGGATGGGGGAGCTACATCTCGAAATCATTGTCGATCGGATGTTGAGGGAATTCAAGGTTGAGGCGAACGTTGGGAAGCCAGAAGTTGCGTTTAGGGAAACGATTCGGCGAAAAGCAGAGGCTGAATCGAAGTACATCAAGCAGACTGGCGGTCGCGGGCAATATGGACATGTTGTGCTGACGGTGGAGCCTTCTGAGTCTGGTAAGGGTCTGGAGTTTGTGAACAAAATTGTCGGCGGAGCAATTCCGAAAGAATACATTCCTGCCATTGAAAAAGGGGTTCGTGAGCGGATGGAGACCGGGGTTGTTGCGGGCTATCCTCTCAGGGACGTGAAAGTGACCATTATTGATGGATCATACCATGACGTAGATTCCAACGAGATGGCGTTCAAGATTGCCGGTTCCATGGGTTTCTCTGATGCGTGCAAGAAGGCCGATCCCGTATTGCTTGAACCCATCATGAAAGTTGAAGTCTTGGTTCCTCAGGAATTTATGGGGGATGTTATTGGGAATCTGAATGGACGGCGGGGTAAGGTGCAGGGTATGAAGGTTCGTGCCGGAGCTCAAGCAATCGATGCCGCTGTGCCCTTGATGGAGATGTTCGGCTATGCGACTGACCTCCGGTCTCGAACGCAAGGCCGTGCTACATACAGTATGGAGTTCGATCGCTACGAGCAGGTGCCCAAGAATATTGCGGAAGCCATTATTAAGAAGTAGGGGTTACTGAAATACGGGAGGGAGTGGGGTTATGGCGAAGGCGAAATACGAGCGGAAGAAGCCGCACGTGAACATTGGGACGATCGGGCACGTGGACCACGGGAAGACGACGTTGACGGCGGCGTTGACGAAAGTGTGCGCGGACAAGGGGATGGCGAAATTCATCAGCTATGACGAAGTGGCAAAGGCGTCGGAGAGCCAAGGGCGCCGCGACGCGACCAAGATCATGACCATTGCCATCAGCCACGTGGAATATGAGACCGACAACCGGCACTATGCGCACGTGGATTGTCCGGGCCACGCCGACTACGTGAAGAACATGATTACCGGGGCGGCCCAGATGGACGGGGCGATTCTGGTGGTGAGTGCGGCGGACGGGCCGATGCCCCAGACGCGCGAGCATATTCTCTTGGCGCGGCAGGTCGGGGTGCCCTACATCGTCGTGTTCTTGAACAAGGCCGACAAAGTCGATGACAAAGAGCTCTTGGAGCTGGTGGAGTTGGAAGTGCGGGAGCTACTCTCGAAGTATGGGTTTCCCGGGGACAAGACCCCGATCATTCAAGGCAGTGCGCTCCAGGCCATGGAGGGCAATCAGGGCCCGTTGGGCGTGCCGGCCATCATGAAGCTATTGGAGGCCGTCGACACCTACATTCCCACGCCGCAGCGCCCGATCGACAAGCCGTTTCTCATGCCGATCGAAGACGTCTTCACCATCAGTGGACGGGGGACCGTGGTGACGGGGCGGTGTGAACGGGGGATCGTGAAGGTGGGCGATGAGATCGAGATTGTGGGGCTGCGGCCGACGCAGAGCACCGTGGTGACCGGCGTGGAGATGTTCCGCAAAGTGCTGGATGAGGGGCAAGCGGGGGACAACATCGGCGTCCTCCTCAGAGGGACGAAGAAAGAGGACGTGGAGCGGGGGATGGTGCTGTCGAAGCCGAAGAGCATCACGCCGCATACCAAGTTCAAGGCGGAGATCTATGTGTTGACGAAGGAAGAAGGGGGGCGGCATACGCCGTTCTTCAATGGGTATCGACCGCAGTTCTATTTCCGGACGACGGATGTGACGGGGGTGGTGCAGTTGAATCCGGGGGTGGAGATGGTGATGCCGGGGGACAACGTGAGTGTGACGGCGGAGTTGATCAGCCCGATCGCGATGGATCAGGGGTTACGGTTTGCCGTGCGCGAGGGCGGGAAGACGGTCGGCTCGGGGGTCGTCACGGAAATTCTGGCGTAACGAATCTGGCAGGCAGCGTTCAGTGGATGGATTAGGAGTAACGACGTGAAAGTCGATCAGCGAATCAGAATTAGGTTGCGAGGATTCGACTACCGAGTCCTCGATCAGTCTGTAAGTGAAATTGTTGAAACTGTTCGGCGCAGTGGAGCAAGGGTGGTCGGGCCGATTCCCCTTCCCACTCGAATCGAGAAAATTACGGTTCAGCGGTCGACTCATGCCGATAAGAAATCACGAGAGCAATTTGAAATGCGTACTCACAAGCGACTCCTCGATATTATGGAGCCAACTCCTGAAACGATGGACTCGCTGATGAAACTCAACTTAGCTGCTGGTGTGGATGTCGAGATAAAGTTATGAGTCTTGAGTGCTAAAGACCGAACTGTTAAGCGGTAGCACGCAGAACGCAACATACAGTACTGGACGAATATGACAAACGGACTGATTGGAAAGAAGCTCGGGATGACGCAAGTGTTCGATGAGAGTCGATTGACGCCGGTGACTGTCATCGAGGCGGGCCCTTGCAGAGTTGTCGCGGTGCGGACAAAAGAGAGAGACCGCTATGAAGCGATTCAGCTTTCGTTTGGTGAGGTCAAAGAGCGAAAGCTCTCGAAGTCAGAACTTGGTCATCTGAAGAAGAATCAAGCTCCGCCTAGCCGAATCTTGCGCGAATTCCAGAAAGACGGTGACGTGGCGGTGGGCCAGGTGGTCACGGTAGAGATGTTTAAAAAGGGTGATTGGGTTGATGTGATCGGTGTGTCGAAGGGGAAGGGGTATCAGGGCGTTGTGAAGCGGCATCATTATGCTGGCGGTCCTGAATCTCACGGCTCAATGTTCCACCGAGCTCCTGGATCGATCGGAGCAAGTTCGTTCCCATCCCGTGTTTGGAAGGGGAAAACGCTTCCTGGTCATATGGGGTCAGAGCGGGTCACGGTTCATCGTTTGAAAGTCATTGAGTCGCGATTAGAAGAGAATCTCCTGTTTGTCCGTGGGGCGATTCCTGGAGCGGCGAACGGGGTTGTTGTCGTGCGTAAGTCAAAGAAGAGCTAGCATGCCTACTATTGATCTGGTGGATTTACAGAAAAAAAAGGTGGGGACTGTCGATCTGTCTCCGCAGGTCTTTGGATGTGAATCGCGTGCTGCGTTGGTCCATGAAGCAGTGATCATGCAGCGTGCATGCGAACGTAGAGGTACGGCTTCGACATTGCGTCGAGGTGAAGTGAGTGGATCTGGAAAGAAGCCATGGAAGCAAAAACATACCGGACGTGCCCGAGCTGGTTCGCTTCGCTCTCCGGTCTGGCGGCACGGTGGAAGTGTGTTTGGCCCAAAGCCTAGGAGTTATGCCTACTCGATGCCGAGGAAGAAATATCGGGCGGCACTCCAGAGCGCCTTATCAGCCAAAGTCGCCGAGGGGAAATTATTTGTAGTGTCAGATCTCTCTCTGCAACAGCCTAAGACCAAATTGTTGGCTCAAGCATTAAGGCAATTCTGTGGAAGTGATCACGTGTTGTTAATCAGTGGGAAATCGCAGGCGGAAATTTCCCAAGCAGCTGAAAACTTGACCGAGGTTAAGGTTCTCAGTGCTGATCAACTGAACGTCTATGACATTGTTCGTGCGCATGTGATTCTGATTTCACAGGGGGAACTTGGTCCTGTGAATGAGGCCTGGTCATGAAAGTGGATATGCATAAGGTCCTGGTTCAGCCGTTATTGACTGAAAAGATTACTGGACTTCGAGAGAAGACGAACACTGTGGGTTTCGTCGTTCATCCTGAGGCCAATCGTGTCCAGATCAAGCAAGCTGTTGAAGCTCTGCTCAAGGTTAAGGTCGAAAAGGTGAATCTGATGAATGTCCGCGGCAAGGTGAAACGGCTTGGTCGTTTCTCTGGTAAGCGGTCCGATTGGAAAAAGGCTTTTGTCACGCTCAAGGAAGGTGAAAAGTTGGAGATGTATGAAAGCGCCTAATGCTGAGCGCATTCGAGTCACCGGGGAATTGAGCGTAAGAGGTAGCATATGGGATTGAAAGTGTATCGTCCAACATCCGCAGGCCGTCGAGGTATGACGGCTGTGGCGTCTAAAGATCTCACGAAGAAGAAGCCTGAGAAGGCATTAACCGAATTCCATTTACGGAGTGGTGGGCGGAACAATAACGGGCGGGTAACGGTTCGGTTTCGTGGGGGTGGTCATAAGCGGTTGTATCGTGTGATTGATTTTCGTCGGGACAAGGTTGGTGTGCCTGCGAAAGTTGCGGCGATCGAATATGATCCGAATCGCTCTGCAAGAATAGCGTTGCTGAAATATCGAGATGGGGAAAAGCGATATATCCTGGCTCCGGTGGGTCTTGGTCTGAACGATGAAGTTCAATCCGGTCCGCAAGCAGAGATTCGGCCTGGGAATGCGCTTCCATTAATCAACATGCCTCTTGGTACGACCATCCATAATCTGGAATTGACGGCCGGCAAGGGTGGGCAGTTGATCAGAAGTGCCGGAGCCTTCGCACAGGTCATGGGGCGCGATGGAGATTACGTGCAGGTTCGGCTAAAGTCTGGCGAAATGCGCAGGGTTTTAGGCGTCTGTATGGCCACAGTTGGGCAAGTGGGAAACGTTGATCATGAGAATATCAGTGTTGGGAAGGCGGGCCGAAGTCGATGGAAAGGGAAGATGCCGCACGTTCGTGGTGTGGTTATGAACCCCGTTGATCACCCGCACGGTGGAGGCGAAGGTAAGTCGGGGCAGGGGAATCCCCATCCTGTCTCCCCCTGGGGTCTTCCGACAAAAGGCTACAAGACCAGGCAGAACAAGAAGACTGAAAAATTTATTATCGCTCGACGCAAGTCAGGGGTGCGCAATGCCTAGATCGGTAAGTAAAGGTGCATTTGTCGACGATCATTTGCTGAAAAAGGTCGAGCAGATGAATCAGGTAAAGGACCGCAAGTTGATTAAGACCTGGTCGCGTCGTTCGACGGTTGTGCCTGATATGATCGGTCATACCTTTGCCGTTCACAATGGGAAGAAGTTTATTCCCGTGTTTGTGACTGAAAACATGGTTGGTCACAAGCTTGGTGAATTTGCTCCCACGCGTTTTTTTAAAGGGCATGGTCAGGCCAAAACTGAGAAGGCTGTTGCGCTGAAATAGAAGATTGATGGGTATCGGTTCACCGATTACAGGGTTTTGAAGATGACTGAAGCACATGCAATTTTAAGGTTTGTTCGTGTCGCGCCGCGCAAGGCAAAGCCGGTGATCGATATGATTCGTGGCAGGCAAGTGCCAACGGCGTTGGCCATTTTAAAGCATACTCCGAGACATGCTGCCAGAGTGGTAGAAAAAATTGTCCGTTCAGCTGTGGCAAATGCTGAATTGAAGGAGATGGGAGATAGCGAGTCGATGTTCATCTCCAAGGCGTTTGTCAATTGTGGGCCGACCTACAAGCGTGTCCGTGCTAGGTCCATGGGTCGGGCAAATGCAATTCAAAAGCGTACGAGTCACATCACCGTTGTGGTGGCGGCGCAGGAAAATCAGGGCAAGCGAAAATAGATTCTTCTTCTTTATTGAGGCATATAGCGCATGGGGCAAAAAACACATCCTATCGGTTATCGTCTTGGCTACAACTATACGTGGAGCTCCCGTTGGTATGCGGGGAAAGACTATGCCAAGCTTCTCCATCAGGACGTCAAGATTAGGAAGATGGTCAAGGCCAGGCTCTACCATGCCGGAGTGGCAAAGGTCGAGATTGAGCGTTCTGGCGATCAGACCAGGGTGATCATTCATACCGCTCGGCCAGGGATCATTATTGGTCGGAAGGGTGCGGAGGTCGATAAGCTGAAGGCCGACCTCGAGAAGCAATACGGTGGTCAGGTCTACATCACCGTAAAAGAGATAAAAAAGCCTGAATTAGATGCTCAGCTTGTCAGCGAAAATGTCGCGACTCAACTTGAGAAGCGGGTAGCCTTTCGTCGAGCGATGAAGCGCAGCGTTCAGTCCGCTCTGAGGCTTGGCGCTCAGGGTATCAAGATTATGGTCGCGGGTCGGTTGGGTGGTGCTGAGATTGCACGAACCGAGTGGTATCGAGAGGGGCGGGTGCCATTGCACACGCTGCGTGCTGAAATCGACTATGGCTTCGCTGAAGCGCATACGACGATGGGACAGATTGGAGTGAAAACCTGGATTTATAAGGGAGAGCTCCTTCCTGTTCAGCCCATAAAAGCAGAGTCATCATTGGATCGCAGGTTTGGGTGAGGAGATCGAACAGTGTTAGCGCCAAAGAAAGTTAAATTCAGGAAAATGCAAAAAGGCCGGATGACGGGGAAGGCCTACCGCGGGGGGCGAATCACTCTTGGGGAATTCGGGCTGAAGGCCTTAGAGCCAGGGTGGATCACCAGTCGTCAAATCGAAGCCGCACGTATTGCCATTACCCGGCATGTGAAGCGTGGTGGACAGGTCTGGACCCGTATTTTTCCAGACAAACCCATTACGAAAAAGCCAGCAGAAACTCGAATGGGAAAAGGGAAGGGTAACCCTGAGTATTGGGTGGCTGTTGTGAAGCCTGGTCGTATTCTTTATGAGATGGATGGAGTGACCCAAGAAACCGCTCGAGAGGCGTTTCGTCTCGCGTCCCATAAGTTGCCAATTGCAACAAAGTTGGTTGTTCGTGGAGAATTTGGGTAGGTAGGTTCTTGCAGGTGTGACCAGAAGTCAGGAGTGGGTATATGGCGTTGGATGTTAAAGATCTGCGAAATATGACGGTAGACGAGCTCGCTGATAAGGAAAAGCAGCTTGTGCAAGAACTGTTCAATCTGCGCTTTCAGTTCGGTGCCGGCCGTCTTGAAAACCCCATGCAGATTCGGAAAACCAAGCGGGATATCGCCCGAGTGAAGACAATTCTTCAGGAGGGGATGGACCGAGCTGAAGGGCCTAAGAGGTAAAGAACGCTATGGCTGAAGTTGTGAAGCGTCGTCATTGGTATGGCGATATTGTTAGTAATAAGATGCAGAAAACCGTCATTGTGGTTGTTTCACGGTCGGTCGTTCATCCGATCTACAAAAAGGTTCTCCGGCGGGTGACGAGATTGAAGGCGCATGACGAAGGTAACATCTGCAAAGTGGGAGATCGGGTCAAGCTTGTCCAGAGCAGACCGCTAAGCAAGGAGAAAAATTGGCGTGTCGTTCAGGTAATGGAAAAGGGGCAACCGGAAAAGTAGATAAGGCTTCTAGGGGGCCTCTTTACTTGTAACACCCGTAGGAAAATCGCAATGATTCAGAATTATACCTATATGGATGTAGCTGATAATTCCGGCGCGAAGCAAGCCATGTGCTTTCATGTTTTCGGGGGAACAAGGCGACGTTACGCTTCGTTGGGAGACATTGTGGTGGTAGCTGTCAAGGAAGCTATCCCTCAGGCGAGCGTCAAGAAGGGCGATGTGAGTCGGGCAGTGATCGTGCGAACGACGAAAGAGGTTCGCCGGGAAGATGGGTCGTATATCAAGTTCGATCGGAATGCCTGCGTCCTGATCAACAAAGAAGGAGAGCCGATCGGAACGCGCATTTTTGGTCCTGTTGCCCGTGAGCTCCGCTGGAAAAAGTTCATGAAAATCATTTCTTTAGCACCTGAAGTTTTGTAAGGAGCGAGCGAGGAGTATCGTGGAAGCGCTGAGAAAAAGCAGAATTCGAAAAGGAGATACGGTCGTTGTGGTTTCAGGCCGTGAGCGAGGGAAGACAGGCAAGGTACTTTCGATCGACCTTCGTGCTGGCAAAGTGATCGTAGAGAAATTGAATATCATCAAGCGACACACAAAGCCAAATCAGAAGGTGAAGCAAGGCGGCATACTGGAGCGAGAGGCTCCTCTGCCGATCTCCAATATCATGTTTTTTTGTCCGGTGACTCAAAAAGCTACAAGAGTCGGGATTCGCATTTTGGAAGATGGACGACGAGTGCGCTTCAGTAAGAAATCCAACGAGACTGTGGAATAGGTTAGGTGATGGCCAAGGAACCAAAAAGTCGATCGAGTAAACCATCGGAACGAAAGAGTGCGAAGAAGGAAGCGTCAGCTCCGCAATTAGACCAAGGGAGCGAAGAATCGAAGTTCCGTCCAAGGCTTCGTGACGTGTATGAACAGCAAGTCGTTCCAGCGCTCATGAAAGAATTTGGGTATGGGAATGTCATGCAAGTGCCTAAGCTTGAGCGGGTGGTGCTGAATGTTGGAATGGGTGAGGCCATCCAGAATGTCAAGCTCTTGGAGAGCGCGGTAACTGAATTAGGAATGATTACCGGTCAAAAGCCCGTGGTCACGAGAGCGAAAAAGGCTATCGCCGGTTTCAAGCTAAGGCAGGGACTCCCGATTGGTGCGAAGGTCACACTGCGTAGTCGGCGCATGTATGAATTCTTCGACCGGTTGGTCTCCTTAGCGCTTCCGCGTATTCGTGATTTTCGCGGAGTGTCACCGAAAGCCTTCGATGGTCGCGGTAATTACACGCTTGGGCTGAAAGAGCAGCTCATTTTTCCTGAAATTAAATACGATGAAGTGGCTTCGATTCATGGCATGGATATTACAGTGGTCACCACGGCCAAGACAAATGATGAAGGAAAGGCTCTTTTGAAGCACCTCGGTATGCCGTTTCGTACCTAAGACATGACAAGATTGTGATGGTTTTTTGGGATAGGAGGAGTGGTTGTGTCACGATTAGCGCTGAGAAATAAGGCAGCAGCGAAGCCAAAATTTTCCACGCGCGAGTATCATCGCTGTGGTGTGTGCGGTCGAGTGCGCGGATATCTGCGGCGTTTTCGGATGTGTCGGATCTGTTTTCGAGTGATGACGTTGCGTGGGGAGATTCCCGGGGTTCGGAAATCGAGTTGGTAGCAGGTATTCCCGTTCCAATGACCGTCAACGGAGGATAGAAGGGTATTGTATGGTTACTGATCCAGTCGGTGATCTTCTTGTTCGATTGAAGAATGGTGCTCAGCGCCGTTTTGATACAGTCACCGTTCCAACCTCAAAACTCAAGCGTGCTATTTTGGAGATCTTGAGGAGGGAAGGTTATGTTGATTCGGTCGACGATGAAGTGCGGGATGGTCATCCTGTTCTAAGCGTTCGGCTTCGATATGTAGGTGAAGGGCAGCCCATGATTACAGGTTTGGAACGTATCAGCAAACCGGGGCGCCGTGTCTATGTGGGAAGTCAAGAGATTCGAAAAGTTCGTAATGGTATCGGTCTCTCAATCCTTTCCACCTCAAAAGGAATCATGACCGATCAGGAATCACGGAAAAACCATCTGGGGGGCGAGGTTTTGTGCTCAGTGTGGTGAGCTGGTTCACTCTCGACTGAAGGATAGAATAAGCCATGTCTCGTATTGGGAAAAAGCCAATTGCCATTCCTGGTGGAGTGGAAGTCAAGGTTGCTGGATCAACGGTTTCGGTGAAGGGACCATTGGGTAAGTTGGATTGGTCTCTCAAGGATGGCGTGAAAGCAGCTGTTAATAATGGTCAACTCATCGTTGATCGTGCAAGCGAAGATCGAAAGGTGAGAGCGTTGCATGGTCTCACTCGTGCCGTGTTGAGCAATATGGTTCATGGGGTGACGAAAGGATACGAACGTTCGCTCGAAATTACGGGTGTTGGTTACAAGACTCAACTCCAAGGTCGGACGTTAAGCTTTAACGTTGGGTACATTAACCCTGTGGTGTATCAGGTTCCGGCCGGTATTGATGTGAAAGTTGACAAGCAGACTCTCATTAATCTCAAGGGAGTCGATAAGCGATTGGTAGGCCAAGTGGCGGCTGATCTGCGCGCCATTAAACCGCCGGATGTCTATAAGCAAAAGGGTGTCCGGTACGCCGGTGAAATATTACGTAAAAAAGAAGGTAAGACAGGGAAGTAGGAATCAACAATGAATGCGGCAAACAAGGTTCAACAACTTGAACGACGGCGACGGAGAGTGCGACGTGTCATTCTGGGGACAGCAGAACGACCACGATTGAACGTCTTTAGGAGTACGGCTCATATCTATGCGCAGATAATTGATGATATTCAAGGTACGACGCTTGCCGCTGCCTCATCTCTTGATAAGACACTTCGAAAATCTCTCACGTCAACCGGTGGAATAGAGGCGGCAAAAGCGGTCGGAAAACTGATAGCGGATCGTGCAAAGGTGGCAAAAGTCACCGCGGTGGTTTTTGACCGAGGTGGACGGATGTATCACGGACGCATTAAAGCACTCGCTGATGCATCTCGTGAAGGGGGATTGAAATTTTAAGCTGAAGATGATGCCAGGGGCTTGAACCGTGTCGAGGGTAAGCCTCTTATTGAATGGTCGGCGAATTTAGGACTGAGGGGTGAGAGCGTGCGAGTCAATCCCGATGAACTGAGCCTGAAAGATAAGGTCGTATTTATCAACCGCGTGGCAAAAGTTGTCAAGGGTGGAAAGCGGTTCAACTTCTGTGCGCTTGTGGTCGTGGGTGATGGCCATGGGTGGGTGGGTATCGGGAAGGGGAAAGCGGCTGAAGTTCCGGTCGCAATCTCCAAGGCCGTTGAACAGGCCAAAAAGCATCTTGTCCATGTTCCACTCAAGGGTGGAACGATACCGCATGAAGTGCACGGTCTCTTTGGAGCAGAGCACGTCTTAATGAAGCCTGCTGTTGACGGAACAGGGATCATTGCTGGGGGGGCAGTGCGCGCCGTTGTGGAGTTAGTTGGCGCTCACAATATTATTGCGAAAACACTTGGGCGGGGCAATCCATTTAACACAGTTCGTGCAACGCTCGACGGTTTAACCAAACTGAGAAATTTAGATGATGTTCTTCGCTTCCGCCGACAGGCTGGTGTCGAGGGGCGGGAAAGGGCAACGGTTTAAATGGGCGCGGCACGGTCATCAGCAACACCAAAATCAAAAACTGCGAATGTACAGGTGACTTTGAAACGCAGTCCGATTGGGACGCCAGAGCGCCATCGCCTTGTCTTGCGGGGGTTAGGTCTTCGACGGATTCGTCAGATGGTTGTCCGTCCTGATACGCCGCAAGTGCGTGGGATGATTCATAAAGTCGGGTATCTGCTTGAGGTTGTCAGGCCATGAATCTTCATGATTTGGCCCCAGCAAAAGGGGCAAAGAAACGACGTAAACGTATTGGTCGAGGGCCTGGTTCTGGTCATGGAAAGACCGCAACCAAAGGGCATAAAGGAATACTAGCTCGTTCCGGTGGAGGTAAGCGCCCTGGTTTCGAGGGGGGCCAGATGCCGTTAGTGCGTCGACTCCCAAAGTTTGGGTTCACAAACCCATTCCGAGTGGAATATGCCATTGTGAACCTTACGAGCTTCGCGGAATGGAAAGGGAGCGACGTCGTTACTCCACAGGCCATGGTCGATGCGGGGTTGGTGAAGCGGAAAAAGCTGCCGATAAAAATTCTGGGCAATGGTGAGCTCAAGAAAGCCCTCGTCGTTCAAGCTCATAAGTTCAGCAAGTCGGCAGAATCAAAGATCCAAGCGGCCGGAGGGCGAGTCGAGGTCATCGGCGGTGCTTGAACGGCTTCTAACCAGTTTTCAGAATATCTTTAAGATTCCCGAGCTGCGTACTCGAGTTCTGTTCACGCTCGGCATGCTAGTGGTCTACCGAGTCGGGTCCCATATTCCGACTCCTGGTATCAATGGAGACGCCTTATCCGAATTCCTACAGAAACAGGGTGGGGCTCTGCTAGGTTTCCTCGATATTTTTTCTGGTGGCTCGTTATCTCGGCTGACGATCTTTGCGCTGGGCATCATGCCCTATATCAGCGCGTCGATCATACTTCAATTGCTGACGGTCGTTATCCCGCACTTGACCAAGTTAGCCAAGGAGGGTGAGCGAGGCCGAAAAAAGATTATCCAGTACACAAGGTTTGGAACGATCGGTATTGCCCTAATTCAAGGCTTTGGTATTGCGGTTGGATTAGAGCAAATGAATCAAGGGGCGTTTGTACTCACTGCGGGCTGGGGATTTCGTCTTATGACGGTAATCACGCTTACAGCCGGCACTGGCTTCCTGATGTGGTTGGGTGAGCAGATCACCGAACGTGGGGTGGGGAACGGGATTTCGTTGATCATTTTTGCTGGAATTGTCGCTCGACTACCATCAGCGGTAGCCCAGACTTACAATTTGTATGAGATTGGACAGCTTAATGCGTTCTTACTGGTGGCGTTGGCCCTCTTGATGATCGCTGTTGTGGCTGCGATCGTATTTTTGGAAAGCGGACGACGAAAGATAGCGGTCCAGTATGCCAAGCGAGTAATTGGCCGCAGGGTTTATGGGGGGCAAAGCACGCATATTCCATTGAAGATCAATACTGCCGGCGTGATCCCTCCCATATTTGCTTCGTCGATCATTGCTTTTCCCGCGACCATCGCAGGGTTCTTTGAGACGCCGTGGGTAAAATCTATCGGGATGCAGTTGGCTCCTGGCTCGTTACTCTACACCCTCTTGTATGTGGGGTTGATCATATTTTTCTGCTTCTTCTACACGGCGGTCGTCCTGAATCCTGTCGATATGGCCGACAACATGAAAAAATACGGGGGATTCATCCCTGGGATCAGGCCTGGCCAACGGACATCCGACTATATCTACAATGTACTGACGAAGATTACCTTTGCGGGCGCCATTTATCTCGCCATTGTCTGTGTGATCCCCGAATTCCTGATTTATAAGCTGAATGTCCCTTTTTATTTCGGAGGGACTTCTCTGCTGATTGTTATCGGTGTCGGGCTCGACACCGCGCAACAGATTGAATCCCATATGCTGATGCGGAACTATGAGGGGTTTTTGGGTAAGGGAATGGCTCCGCTACGTGGAAGAAGTGGGTAAGGCGATGCGACTTGTATTTCTTGGTGCTCCAGGCGTTGGGAAAGGGACCCAAGCGGACAGGGCTGCTGTTAAGTTTCGCGTTTGTAAGATCTCGACCGGCGATCTCCTTCGAGAGGCGGTTCGCAACAAGACTTCGCTTGGCCTTGAGGCGAAGGGCTATATGGATCGAGGAGGGTTGGTGCCGGATTCGGTGGTTATCGGACTCGTTCGGGAGAAACTGAATGATTCGTCCAGCGCTGCTGGGTTTATCTTGGATGGGTTTCCGCGCACGGTTCCTCAGGCTGAAGCTCTCGCCAGTGTGTTGAATGAACGAGACGAGCGTCTGGATCGCGTCGTGAATTTCGAAGTTCCCCGGGAGGAAATTGTCAAACGCCTGAGCGGGCGCCGAAGCTGTCCAAAGTGCCAAGCGACATATCATGTAGACTTTGCTCCATCAAAGATGGGAACTACGTGCGAACGGTGTGGAGAAGTCTTAACCCAACGCAGCGATGATCAACGCGAGGCGATTGAGACACGTCTCCGCGTGTATGAACAGCAAACCGCACCGTTGATCGGTTTTTATGAGAAGCAAGGTTTGCTATCGCGGCTCAATGGCGCCGAGTCAGTGGATGCTGTCTATCAGAGTCTTGTCCGAACGTTGGCGGCACACTAGACGGCATGATCATTTTAAAAACGCCTGCTGAGATTGAAGTGATGGCACAGGCGTCAAGGGTAGTTGCTGAGGCGCTGGACATTGTACGGAAGGCAGTCCAGCCTGGGATCACCACGGAAGAGCTGGATTCCATCGCGGAACAGGAGATACGGGTAAGAGGAGCACTTCCAGCATTCAAAGGCTATCGCAACTATCCGAGGACTCTTTGTGCATCCGTGAACGATCAGGTTGTTCACGGGATCCCTTCAAAGCGAAAGCTAAAAGAGGGGGATATCATTGGGCTGGATCTCGGAGCGATCGTTGGAGGGTTCTATGGTGATTCTGCAGTGACTGTTGCAGTTGGATCCGTTTCCGATGCCACAGAAAAACTAGTTCAAGTGACGAAAGAGGCTCTCCATTTGGGTATTACACAGGCAATAGTCGGGAATCGTTTAGCAGATGTCTCGTATGCCGTTCAGCAGCATGTTGAATCAGCAGGGTTCTCAGTTGTGACCGAGTTTGTTGGTCATGGGATTGGGCGGCAATTACATGAAGAGCCTCAAGTTCCTAACTACGGAAAGCCTGGTCAAGGCCCTCGATTGCAGCCAGGGATGGTGCTGGCCATTGAACCGATGGTTAATATGGGACGAAGTGCCGTGCGTATTCTTGACGATCGATGGACGGCTGTCACGGTTGATGGCAGTTTGTCCGCTCACTTTGAACATACAATCGCTATACAGCCAACTGGAGGTCCGCGCATTCTGAGTCAGCTGTAAAGCATGTAGTGATGCATTCATTAGGAAAGAACACGACACGACGTGGCAAAGGAAGACATTATCGAAGTGCAGGGGTCGGTAGCGGAAACGCTCCCCAATGCCATGTTTCGAGTCAGGCTCGATAATGGCCATGTCATACTGGCTCATATTTCTGGGAAAATGCGGATGCATTTCATCCGTATCCTTCCTGGCGATAAGGTCACGGTGGAAATGTCGCCGTATGATTTGACGAGAGGCCGTATCACCTATCGCTTTAAATAGATGGGAGTTAGGAATTGGTATGAAGGTCAAATCATCAGTGAAGCCCATTTGTGCAAAATGCAAAGTTGTTCGCCGTCGTGGAGTTGTCCGCATTCTCTGCAAGAACCCGCGCCACAAGCAGCGGCAGGGATAGTTGAAGGAGAGTGCTAACGGACGAATGAAGCCACGCCAGACCCGAGGTTGGGAAGGCGGACACAGTCGACGAGAGGTGAGTCTAAGAGATTACTGCTGAAGACGGATAGTTGGAGGAAGAATGGCACGTATTGCTGGCGTCGATCTGCCAAGGAACAAACGAACGGATATTGGGTTAACGTACATCTACGGGATCGGGAGGGCATCGGCTCAACAGATTCTCGATGAAGCCGGTATTGATGGATCGATTCGTGTCAAGGATCTGAGCGAAGACAAGATCGTCAAGTTACGTGAAATCATCGAGCGCGATCATCGAGTCGAAGGGGACCTTCGTAAAGAGGTGTCTCTCAACATCAAGCGACTCATCGATACCGGGACATACCGAGGGTTGCGTCATCGCAAAGGACTACCGGTTCGGGGGCAGCGTACCAAAACCAATGCCAGAACACGTAAGGGACGTCGTGCCGGAGTAAGTAGTAAGCCGCGACCAACTGGTTCAAAAGGGGCGGGTGCCTAGTCTGCCTGGGCGTCAGGAGGGGTTTGTATGAGCGTCAAAAAAGGGAAGAAGAAAGAGCGTCGAATCGTTCAAAGTGGAGTGGCGCATGTCCAGGCGTCATTTAACAACACGATTGTAACGATCACCGATATGAGCGGCAATACGGTGGTGTGGGCCAGCGCTGGTAACCAAGGGTTTAAAGGATCGCGTAAGAGTACCCCCTTCGCTGCCCAACGAGCTGGAGAAGCGGCAGCACGGAAGGCGATGGAAAGTGGGATGCGACAAATTGACGTGTATGTCAATGGTCCAGGTTCCGGCAGAGAGTCCGCAATTCGTTCACTACAAGGGGCTGGATTGCGGATTAACCTTATTCGGGATGTCACGCCAATTCCACATAATGGATGTCGGCCGCCCAAACGTCGGCGCGTTTAAGCACGTTTAAGCATATGGATCGAAGACTCGGCTCTTTTGAAAGTCCAAAACGGTCATGTGTAAGTGAATCTGTAAGTTAATTCCGGAGGAGGACGCAGTGGCAAAGTATCGTGGTCCTGTCTGTCGGTTGTGTCGACGAGAAGGTGAGAAGCTCTTTCTCAAAGGAACTCGCTGCATGACGGAAAAGTGTGCCGTCGAACGGCGAAGTTATCCACCTGGGCAACATGGGCAGGGGCGTCAACGCACCTCCGACTATAGCCTTCAGCTTCGAGAGAAGCAGAAGTTGAGACGTATCTATGGACTTCAGGAACGCCAGTTCCGTGGCGTGTTTGAACGTGCTGAACGACAGACGGGCGTCACCGGCGACTCGTTGCTGCGCCTCCTTGAATGTCGATTGGATAATGTGACCTATCGTCTTGGATTTGGCGCTTCACGTAAGCAGGCACGTCAGATGGTGAGTCACGGTCATTTCACACTGAATGGCAGGAAAATTACGGTAGCTGGCGCACTGGTTAAACCGGGCGATGTGATTGAGATTAGGGAGAAAAGTCGGGATTTGGCTGCGATCCAAGCCGCATTGGAATCCGTCGATAGTCGAGGGATTCCTGACTGGCTTGAATTGGATAAGGGTGCATTTAAGGGAATTGTGCGGTCCTTGCCGGCGAAAGAGCAGATCGCGTTACCGGTGAACGAACAAATGGTGGTGGAATTGTACTCACGCTAGGCCACCTCGCTATTTCGTTCCGTCGGTTCAGTGTCATCTGTCAATGTGTTTGTTACTCGATGGTATGGAGGATCGGTCATGATCAAAGCGATGAAAGACTTTCAGATCCCGATGCGGGTGGAAGTCGACAAGGATGCACAGTCCCCCACATTCGGGCGGTTTACAACTGAAGCATTCGAACGAGGATTTGGCACGACGATTGGTAATGCCCTCCGTCGAATTTTGTTGTCGTCGCTGACTGGGGCCGCTGTGACCACTGTAAAGATAGAAGGGGTCGTCCATGAATTCTCGACGATCGCCGGTGTAACCGAAGATGTTACAGCGATTATTCTCAATATCAAAAGTTTGCGTTTGGCGCTCCACACGGATAAACCAAAGACCATTCGGCTGAAGAAGAAGGGGCCAGGGGAGGCAAAGGGCTCCGACATCCTCCATGACGGTGATGTGACGATTTTGACGCCCGATCTGCATATCGCCACCCTCGATAAAGATGCGACACTTGATATTGAAATGACCATCAAACATGGGCGTGGCTATGTGCCGGCAGAGCGCAATAAGGAAGAAGGATTGCCGATTGGAGTGATTGCGATCGACTCTATTTTCTCTCCGATCAAACGAGTAAATTTCTATGTCGAGAATGCGCGGGTCGGACGTATGACCGACTATGACAAGCTGACCATGGAGATCTGGACGGACGGCACCATCAGTCCAAGAGATGCGCTCTCAACGGGGGCCGGTATCTTGCGGGAACATTTGGATATCTTTATCAATCCTGAAGAACGAAGCGAAGGAAAAAGCGAAGCGGGCTATGAGGAGTCTCAGCGAGAAGTGAATCGAAACCTCTCGCGCAGCGTCAATGAACTGGAATTATCGGTTCGAGCAGCCAATTGCCTCAAGAACGCGAATATCAAGACGATTGCCGATCTTGTGCAAAAATCGGAAGGTGAAATGCTCAGGACGAAGAACTTCGGGAAAAAGTCTCTCAATGAGATCAAGGAAATTCTTACGGAGATGGGGCTTTCCCTGGGGACTAAAGTCGAGGATGGGGCTGCCCCACACAACGGAAGTCCAAAATCTGAATGATGTTTTTTAGCCGAGGGGAACACCGTGCGACATAGGAAAAAAGGACGACAACTTGGGCGGCAGACCAAGCACCGAGGAGCGTTATTTAGAAATTTGGTTACCTCATTGTTGGATCAGGAGCGAATCGAAACAACCGGGGCTAAAGCCAAGGAGATACGAGGATTTACCGATCGTATGATTACCCTGGGTAAGGAAGGTACTCTCCCGGCAAGACGACGAGCGCTTGGCTTTCTCCGTAGTAAGGCAGTGGTATCCAAGCTCTTTGACGACGTCGCCGCACGGTTTAAGGATCGATCGGGTGGGTACACCAGGATCATCAAAACGCGTCGACGTGTCGGTGATGCGGCGGAAATGGTTGCTATCGAGTTGGTTTCCCGTCAAGAAATTGTCCGCAAGAAAACAACGGCTGCCTCCACAGCGCCTCCGGTGTCAGGAGAGCCGGGAGCATCCGCGTAATTTCTCTCTGGACAGTCGGTTCGACATCAACACAAAGCCTCCCACATGCGAACATGTGGGAGGCTTTGTGTTTCTAGACCCCGACGGACGTTTACATGATTGCCCGTGCATGCTACGATCGTGCCAGGTATCGTCGTGAGCTTAGTGGGGGAGTACACCGAACTTATGTGGGAGCTTATTGCGAGACGCACTCTTCTTGCAGCGAGTGCACTATTGGCTGTATTCCTCGGATATCTTCTGGTCAGAAATGCAGATTCAGTGTCGACTAGCCAACCGAGCGTTCCTGAACCCATGGAACAAGCCGACGCCAAACTCTCGGAATTTACTTTTACACAATCGAAAGGCGACGTGGTCCAATGGCAAGTTCAGGCGAAACAGGCTCGAATATTTGAACAAGAACAGCGAGCATTGTTGCATGATGTTTCCCTTACCTTTTATGGGGGTGAGGGTGAGGAGGTGAGGGTCCATGGCGACGAAGGTATGCTCGATACCGCGAGCAAAGACTTTGCCCTATCGAATCGTGAGGCGCCCGTCACGGTGATAACCAAGAGCGGGTACACGATCTATACCAACCATTTGGTCTGGACGGATAAATCCAAAGAAATTCGGACCGAAGATCCTGTGCGCATTGTTGGGCCTGGGTTGGAGATACAAGGTCTTGGATTGCTCGGGAGGATGGAGTCAGAAGAATTTGAGGTTCTACACGATGTTCACGTGGATCTCGTTCCTGCTTCTTAGTGTCCTATGTGCTGAAGGCGCAGTCGCCGCTCTTTCCACGGAATCAGGGACTCTGAAGCAGAGCGTTGAGGCACCAGGAATCCCAACTACCATTACGTCTAAAAAGATGACTGTCCGAAATCAAGACGGTCAGGCAGTATTTGAGGGGATGGTTGTGTTGACGAGGGGGGCTCTAGTTGTTCACTCTGACAAAATGGTGGTGTCGTTCCGGTCGCGTAAGCCCGATCTCAAGCCGAAATCGCCCAATGATACAAACCACGGAGCACCGGTGCAGAGTCCCTCTCCATCAAAAGAAGGCGGTGGCGGTGCTGCATCGACGATTTCGAATCGTTCTGTCAGTCGGATCGAAGCGACGGCGGATACGCACCATGTCAAGATCGAATATGAGAATGGCAATGCCACCTGCCAAAAGGCCGTCTATTTTGTCGAGGGCGAAAAGGTCGTGCTCACCGGTGATCCCGTGGCATGGGAGCGGGGAACACGTGTGAGTGGTCAGCAGATCACGCTTTTTCTAGCCGAAGAACGCAGCGTCGTAGAGGGAGGCTCTCACGTTCGTATCGAGGGTGAGGGAGCGAATACGCCATGACTCAGAGCGTTCCTGCTCTAGCTGACTCCCTCATCCATTCGAACTCACCCCACAATGCCGACTGTCTACAGGCCACTGGATTGGTCAAGAGTTTCCGTAGTCGAAAAGTCGTCAAGGGTGTGGCAATCGAAGTCTATGCTGGCGAGGTGGTAGGCCTTCTTGGTCCTAATGGTGCGGGGAAAACTACCATTTTTGATATGGTCGTGGGGCTATGCCAGCCAGATGAAGGAGATATTACCTTCAAAGGAGAGTCCGTCACCGGCCTGCCCATGTATAAGAGAGCACGGAGAGGGATAGGATATCTTCCTCAGGAATCATCGGTCTTTCGACGGCTTTCGGTTGAACATAATGTCTTGGCGATTCTTGAAATGCTAGGGTATGCTCGTAACGAACGGAATCAGCGGGTAGATGTGCTCCTCAAAGAATTGGATCTGCTCCATATTCGTAAAAGTATGGCCTATGCCCTGTCAGGCGGAGAACGTCGCCGCTTGGAGATTACGCGTGCCTTGGCGGCCACGCCGTCGTTCATGCTACTGGACGAGCCGTTTGCAGGAATCGACCCGATCGCTGTCGCCGATATCCAACAGATCATCACCCGGTTGAAAGATAAAGGTATTGGGATCTTAATTACTGATCACAATGTGCAGGAAACGCTCTCGATAGTCGACCGAGCTTACATCATTAATGAGGGGTTGATCCTGGAATCAGGCACTCCAGAAGTTATCGTTCAGAGCGACACCGCTCGAGCGGTGTATCTCGGCGAACAATTCAAATTGTAGAGGATGTGCACTCAGCCATGAAACTGCGTCTTGACCTGAAGCTCAGCCAAAAATTGATCATGACGCCACAATTGCAACAGGCTATTAAGCTGTTGCAACTGTCACGACTTGAGTTGCAGCAGAGCCTTACACAGCATCTCCTTGAGAATCCCTTGTTGGATGAGATTCAATCCGACGGGGAGGAAAATGAGCCGTCGATCAATGAAGAAAAAGTAGGGGAGATCTCGGTCTCACCTGGGCAAGAACAGGTGAGTACGGCGGAGACACCGGAAGAGCGAGGATCTCCGGAGGAATTTTCCGCGTCTGGATGGGAAGAATACTTCGGGAGGGATCGGAGAGACGGGCAGTCTGAGTACTCGGGAACAGCTGACGATTTCCCCTCATATGAACAGACGGTGGCGAAGGCGACATCGCTTGAAGAGCATCTCCTGTGGCAATTGTCTTTGTCAACGCTTTCCGATCGAGAGAAAGAGCTTGGTCGCTTGATTATTGGCAACCTAGATGATGATGGCTATCTTCGCATTCCTTTGGCCGAAATTGTGGCTGGTTCGCGGTTTCAGGAAACGGAAGCCGAGTCTGTGCTCAGGGACATTCAGACGTTCGACCCAACAGGCGTCGCCGCAAGAGATTTAGCGGAATGTCTTCTGCTCCAGCTCGGACATTTAGGTCGTAATCTTTTCGGTTCGCTTGGATCTCCCCCTGGGGCGCTCAAGGGATCAGTCATTGAGAGTATCATCAAACACCACTTGAAGGACCTTGAGAAAAAACAGTATCCCAAAATCGCGAAAGCTTTAAATGTCAGTATCGAAGACGTGTTCCAAGCGACCAAAATCATCGGTGAGCTTGAGCCAAAACCTGGACGACCGTTCACGAATACTCAGAACTATGTGATCGTGCCGGATGTGTTTGTGGTCAAGAATGAAGGGGAGTGGGTGGTGCTGTTGAACGACGATGGGCTTCCACGGATGAGAATCAGCCCCTACTATAAGCAACTTATTTCCTCTGAACAGGGTGGAACCCCTGAAACTAAAGCGTACATGGATGAGAAGTTGCGAGCGGCTCAATGGGTGATTCGAAGTATCGAACAGCGGAATAGAACGATCGTCAAAGTGGTGTCGAGTATTGTGAAGTTTCAGGAGCAGTTTTTTGAGCATGGCGTGCAATACCTTAAGCCGTTAGTCCTTAAACAAGTGGCCGAAGATATTGGAATGCATGAATCCACGATTAGCCGTGTGACGGCGAACAAGTACATGTACTGCCCGCAAGGCATGCTAGAGCTCAAGTTCTTTTTTAATGCCGGACTCCAGCGAACCGATGAACCGTCGAGTATGCATTCTTCCATATCCGTCAGAGACATGATTAAAAACATGGTGGGGGATGAGGATGGAAAACGTCCGTTGAAAGATGAAGAAATTGCGGCTCGGCTGAGCACTCAAGGAGTACGTATCGCGAGGAGAACCGTGGCCAAGTATCGAGCTGAATTGAACATTCCATCGGCCAGTCAACGCAGGCAATTTTTTTGATGCTCGCTGCTCTGCATCCAACGAAATAGAGAAATTGGAGGTGGGCATGAACTTGCGAATTACGAGTCGGCATATGGAGCTTACCCCTGCCTTGAGAAACTATGTAGAAACGAGATTTGGTCGCCTGGATCGCTATGGGTTGAAGGTGGGGTCTCTCCAGGTCGTGCTGGGCGTTGAGAAACTTCAACACAAGGCTGAAGTGACTGGGGCTGTGAGCGGAAAGCGCATACAAGCGAAGACCTCGACCCCTGAGATGTATGCCACCATTGATGCACTTGTCGATCGGGTGGACGCCCAGTTTCGCAAATGGAAAGATCGCCTCGTTCATCATAAGCCAGCCAAATCCAAGAAATCATGATTGGTTGATCTGAGCACTGCTCGGATGAACGGCATAAGAGTTCCTGTTGGCGTCGTATTCACATGAATGGTTGCTCGACGCAGGAAATCTGGATCGAGAAGGAGCCCTCACCACCTCGTACCTCGAGCAAATGGCATGGGGGTATGCTTCTGCAGTTCAGATGTGATGCCGTAACTCGTATCTCTGCTGAGACGGTTTGGTGTTATGGCACGACTCAACCTCGTGATCATCAGCGGGTTATCTGGATCAGGAAAATCCTACGCGCTCAAGGCGTTCGAGGATGCCGGCTATTTCTGCATTGATAACCTTCCTCCCGCTTTACTTCCAACCTTTGTAGAGCTGTGTGACCAACAACATGATGAAATAGCCAATGTTGCGCTAGGTATCGATGTGCGCGAACGTGTGTTTTTCTCGGATCTTGTTGGCATTCTGGAACGAGTCAAAGCGATGGGCCATTCGGTCAAATTGTTATTCCTTGAGGCGCGTGAGGAGGTCCTGATCAGGCGCTTTTCAGAATCAAGACGCCCACACCCGCTTTTGCCGCATCTACCAGTCCTGGAAGGGATCCGATTCGAAAAAGAGCGCTTGACGGAACTTCGGCGACGTGCAGATCGAATCATCGATACTTCAGATCTTACAGTTCATGAACTTGGGGAGCTGTTAGCCAAGGAGTTTCTACGAGAATCATCTGAACGACGACTGACCATTTCATTTTTAACCTTCGGATATAAATTTGGAGTGCCCTATGATATTGATCTCCTGTTCGATGTGCGATTTCTGAAGAACCCCTTCTTTGTGCCAGACCTAAAGCCACTTCCAGGGACCGACCCACGGGTTCGTCACTTCGTGTTGACGGACCCAGAAGCCACCGCCTTTGTCGACCACGTCGATAATCTACTAAAGTTCCTTCTACCTCTGTTTCAAAGGGAGCGGCGCAGTTATCTGACCATTGCCATTGGATGTACCGGAGGGCGCCACCGGTCTGTAGCCATTGCCAGCCATCTCTGCGAAAGCCTCGGGACTTTGGGATACAAAGTTGGGCTCAAGCACCGAGACATCGATAAAACCTAGGGTATTTGAGCGATAGCTGCAACCTTATCCCTCCCGCTAATTGCCAGTTACACCCCTTTCCTTGACAGGTAGAACATATTGACTATACTTAATTTTGTGAATATCAATAGCCTTATACTAAGATAATACTACGCAAGTGAAAAAGCCTAGAAACGTACCGAAGCAGGAAGGGTTTAAGGCTTATGAAATATGCGACTTGTTCGATATTTCTAAGGCTACACTCTTTCGATGGGAGCGAGAGGGAGTGATTACACAGCCGGGTCGTGACTGGAGAAACTGGCGCCTTTACACGAGAAAGAATGTGGATGAAATCGAAAAAGTCATTCGTGCCCGCAAAGCCGTGGCGTAGACCAGCAGGTAACACAAAATGATGGGTTCACTTAAAAAACTCGTTGAAACCGATATTATTTCAATGTTGACGCCTCGCCGTCAGCTCGTTGGGCTGGATATTGGGTCGAGCGCGATCAAGGCAGCCCAACTGAAGGAAACGAAGGGGCGGTACCTTCTGCAAAAGTTTGGGGTGAAACTCCTTGAGCCGGAAGTGATTGTCGACGGCACTGTCATGGATGAGGGCCGCGTGGTTGCGGCTATCAGAGAACTTTTCGATGAAGCGAACATCAAGAACAAGCATGTGGCCATCTCAATCTCAGGGCATGCCGTAATCGTCAAGAAGATTAGTTTGCCCCCTATGCCGGATGAGGAATTGGAAGGCCAAGTAAAGCTGGCTGCAGAGCAGTATATTCCCTTTGATATCAACGAAGTCAACATTGACTTCCACGTATTGCCTCCCGACGAGATGAACGAAGGGCAGGGCGACATGGCGGTCATCCTCGTGGCTGCGAAGAAGGACAAGATCAATGAATTGACGGAATTGGTCAAGGCAGCGGGGTTGATTCCAATGGTCATGGATGTTGATGCCTTTGCCATCGAAAATATGCATGCGATCAACTATCCAATGGCACAAGAAGAAACGACCGCGCTGGTGAATCTTGGAGCCAGCGTGATGAATGTCAATATCATCCGCGCGGGGGCGTCCCTGTTTACTCGCGATATTCCTTTAGGTGGGAATCGCTATACAGAGGCGATCCAACGCGAGATCGGACTGTCATTCGAGGAAGCGGAAGAGAGTAAGAAAAAGGACCGCGCTGGTGATTCAGGGGGCGTTGCGGTAGGCAACGTTATCGATAGTGTGAATGCAGAAGTCGCGTCAGAAATTGCCAGGACAGTGGACTACTTTAAGAATTCAACCACCAATTCCGAACTCAATCGTGTTCTGCTGTGCGGCGGTGTGGCCAGAGCCAATGGTTTGATTCAGCAACTTGGCGATCGGATGCAGCTTCCCGTGGAACTGGCGGACCCTTTTGCAGAAATCGATATCTCAGGGTGTGATGCCGATCCGGAGCTCCTAGCCGATATGGCTCCCTCTGCGGCGGTTGGCGTTGGGCTGGCACTACGAGCCGTGGGTGACAGATGATTCGAATCAACCTACTTCCTGGCGGACCAAAGGGGCGACCAGCAAAGCCGCAGTATGATGTCCGTGCACAAGCCTTGCTCGGGGTGGGGGTCATCCTGATCACGTTGGCCGGCTGTTGGTGGTATTCCTCTTCCTTGGACGACGAACTTGAAGCTCAGCAAGTCGAAAAACAGGATAAGGAAAGGCAAGTTGCTCAGCTGAAGGAGCAGGTGAAGCAGGTCCAGGACTTCGAGCAACGGAAAAAGCTGCTGGAAGATAAGAATCGTATTATTGATCAGCTCGAGCAATCACGGATGGGGCCTGTGAAAGTTCTTGACCACGTGAGTCAGAGCTTGGAGCCGCTTAAAGTATGGCTCACGCGGCTGGGTGTGGCCTCCGATACGGTTGAGCTGGAAGGGAAGGCGCTCACGAACGACGATGTGGTCGAATTTGTCAATAATTTGCGTCGTACCGATTATTTTACCGGTATCAATCTGCAGGAAAGTAAAGCCACGGTCGAGAACAAGCTCACTCTGTATCAGTTCCGTTTAGCCTTCCGATTGAAAGGGTAATAATGACGTTGCCACAAGTAAACCTGGATGCGCTTCGCAACGTGCCGGCTACCCAAAAGGCCGCGCTTTTATTCCTTCTCGTCGGTGGCATTATCGCAGGTTTTTACTTTTACATCGCCGAGCCCAAGTCTGAGATCATCGCCGTCTTGGAGGCCGAGAATAGCAAGCTAGAGAGCGAGATTCAAACACTGACGATCAAAGTAAAGCACCTTGATGAATTGGTCGCCGCCAACAAACAGCTCGAAATTGAGCTGGCCAAAAAGAAGGAACGACTTCCGCCGGAAGAAGAGGCCATCATGCTGCTGAAACAGGTCTCTGATCTCGGCGTGCGGTTAGGGCTGGATATCAAGCTATGGAAGCCGGGGGCACCGACCGAAGATGCGTCGAAGCTTTTTGTCAAAATGCCGGTGAATGTTGAAGTGGCTGGAGTGTATCACACCGCGGCGTTGTTCTTTGATCGGATCAATCGGCTCCCTCGTATTATTACAGTCTCAGGTTTAAAGATCGGATCTCCAAAAGTGGAACAGGGGCGAATTGTATCGCAAACGACATTTGATCTTGTGGCGTATGCCGCCCCCCAAGAGAAGCCGGTTTCAGGGGCACCACCATCAGCAACTGCTCCCAACGTTGCCCAAGCCGGTAAGTGAGGGATACTCCCTATGCAGCCATTGGTTAGGAGTGCGAGGAAGGTATGGCGCTCTTTTGTGTTATCCGGTGTCGGTATGGCAGGCTTATGGATTGTCCCGCTCTTGAGTCAACAGGTTCACGCTGAGCCTTCTCCTCTGCCTGGACAGATAGCGCCTATGCGGCAAGGGGCAATCCCCATCCCTTCCGTCCCCGACACGCCTCGGGCGGTACCCCCTAGCATGGAAACGCCATCAATGCATGAAGACGTATCGATGGCTCCTCCGTTGCCATTAACAGAGGGTGTGCCGGGTGTTGGATACGATCCGTCAGGCCGCCGAGATCCATTTGCTCCCATCATTCAGGAACTGCAACCGGGAAAGGTGGATATGACACTTCCCCCATTGCAGCGCGTCACCCTAACCGAACTCAACCTGATCGCCATTGTGTGGGGTGCGTATGGGTATACCGCGATGGTTCAGACTCCTGAGGGGCATGGGTACACCGTTCGTCGAGGCACCAGAATTGGACAGAACAACGGGGTGGTCAGCGCAATCACTGAACGCGGCATTATCGTGCAAGAACGATTCACGGACGTATATGGCAAAAAGCAGGAGCGAGAGTATGTCAAGCTCCTTCATCCCAAAGAGGGCTCAGAATGAAACCACTAATCTCTCGAGCAGGTAGTTTCCGGATAGCTAGATGCTTCATCGGAGCCTGGGTACTCGTATTTCTCGCTCTCCTTGTGAGTGCGGAGACGAGGGCTCTTGCCAATGAGACCGACCAGGTGATGAAGCAGGCAGGCATCGAACGTGCCGGAACGCCTTCTATGCGATTGCTCGCTCAAGCGGTGACGGCAATTGAGGTTCGTCCCGAGGTAGATGTGGTAACAGTGGTGATCGCTGGTGACGGGCAACTATTCCCCGAGACAAACTTTTTGGATGACTCTCGCTTGATTGTCGATATTCCAGCTGTGTCATCTACCCTCAGGCGGTCCGTGATCCGAGCCGACCATTATCTGCTCAAGAAGATTAGGGTGGGGCATCATGCTGATAAGGTCAGGCTGGTATTCGATGTCCCTGAACGGCCACTCTATTCGATGGTTCGTGACGCCAACAAGGTGGTGATTACACTGAAACCGAGTGAGGCCATGGCTCTCCCTGCGGTGGCGACCAAGATCCATACCCAGGAGAGTGTGTCCATTCTCCCTCGCTCAAAAAAACCGATGGTTCAAGCGAAGGACCAAGTCGTAAGAAAAGCAACACGAATTGTTAGACCCACGCAGCCTCAATTCAAGATACAGCGTGCTCAGATGACGGACGACAACGCGTCAGTTGAGAAGGATGAACGATCCGACGATCTCGTGATAGGGAAAACCAGATTTGTCGGTCGACGGATCTCTCTCGACTTTCAGCAGGCGGATATCACCAATATTCTCAGATTGATTGCCGAGGTCAGTGGTTTCAACATCGTTGTCGGAGAAGGTGTCAAGTCGAAGGTGACGATGAAGATGGTGAATGTGCCTTGGGATCAAGCGTTGGACATGCTCTTGAAGATGAACGGCCTCGGCATGTTTCGTCAAGGAAGCATCGTCTGGGTCGACTCCTTAGCGAATCTTTCCAAACAACAGGATGAAGAAGCACGAGCCAGAGATTCTAAGACGAAGGCAGAACCGGTGATCGACCGTGTCTTCTATATCAGACATATTCCGGCGCAGGAGCTCATGCAATCGCTCAGGCAGAACTTGAGTCCACGCGGCCGTATGCAATTCAATAATGGGAGTAACGCATTGGTCGTGCAGGACACGGAGTCAAAACTGGCGGTCATTAAGCAACTTGTCGAAGGGCTTGATCTGGAGGTTCCTCAGGTGCAAATTGAAGCGCGTATTGTACAGGCTGATACGGTTTATGCTAGAGGAATGGGGATTCAGTGGGGGTTTAAGACCTCGCAGTTTAGTCCGAGCGGCTTCCATTTGGTTGGAAACCCTACCGGTGCATTTGCGCAGGCAGCCGGGACAGGTAGTGACACGATCGAGAGAACCTTCCTAGTCAATTTACCAGCCCAAGTCGGCGGGCTCCCGGCTGTTCCTGGTATTGGGTGGACCTTTGGAAAGCTAGCCGATGGATTTGGTTTGGATATGCGCCTATCAGCCGGAGAATTGCTTGGCTTAACCAAGGTGATTGCAGCACCCAAGATCACCACGCTGGACAAGCGGGAGGCCAAGATTTCCCAAGGCGAGTCAATTCCATTTCAAACGACATCGTTACAGGGGACACAAACAACATTTGTCGATGCCAACTTGGAGTTGAATGTCACGCCGCAGATTACCTCGCGTGATCCCAACGAAGAGTATAAGAGAATCTTGATGAAGGTTCGGGCCACGCGTAATGCCGTCGGTGCACGGAGTAACCCGGCTGGTCCTAGCATCGATCGGCGAGAGGCGACGACACAAGTCATCGTGAGAGATGGGGAAACCATGGTGATCGGAGGCGTCTTCGTCGATACACAGTCCAACAATGTGCAAGGTGTTCCCTATCTTTCTCGCATGCCTGTCCTTGGGTGGTTGTTCAAGAACAAGTCCGAATCGGTCGGCAAACAAGAATTGCTGATCTTCCTCACACCCAGCATCATCAAGGCCTAGTCACTGTTCGGGGATATGGCCGAAAAACGCCTGGGGATGCCGATCGGCGCCCCCAGGCGTTTTTGCTTTGGGAGCGATAACCAAGGTTGTCTTCTAGGGGTGGGTGTTCTACAAGGAAATGACCGTCATTTTAGTTTTGTCCAGGCTGTGTTACGATGCAGCCCCTTGAGCATTCGTTGTGTGATGGCATGATACCAGTAATATGAACTCCCATCCTTCCGTTCTCTGTATGGGCACGAAATGACTCCGATCTTCACCGTTCCTGTCTCTCTCGCCGAACGAAGTTACGCAATTACCATCCGTGCGGGGTTGTTGGAGAGACTTGGGCGAGAGCTGAAGCCGCTGGCGATTAAGGGGAAAGTTGCAGTTGTGACCGATCGTCAAGTGGCGCGGCATTACCTGAGAAACGTGTCTCAAGCGATCAAAAGACACGGACTCCAGCCGGTTCCGATCATTCTAGACCCAGGTGAACGTTCGAAAACGTTGAAGACCGTGGAGTCCGTCCTCGATATCTTGGCACGTCACCGATTTGAACGCTCCTCCTTGCTGTTGGCGCTGGGAGGAGGAGTCGTTGGGGACATCGCGGGATTTTCGGCTTCAATTTACCAACGGGGTATGCCCTACATTCAAGTGCCCACGACTCTTGTCGCCCAGGTCGATTCTAGTGTTGGAGGAAAGACGGGAGTCGATCATCGACTGGGCAAGAACCTGATTGGGTCATTTTATCAACCACGCGCGGTGTGGATCGATCCATTGGTTCTGCGGACGTTGCCCAGGCGTGAATGGGTCGCCGGTCTGGCTGAAGTGATCAAATACGGCATCATTGCAGATGACACATTCTTTCTGTACCTACAGCGACACATGCCGGATCTTTTGAAGCAAACACCCAGCGTCGTTGCGAAGGTGATAAAACGATCGTGCGAGATCAAGGCCGAGGTTGTTTCATCCGATGAACGAGAGTCCGATCGGAGACGAATCCTGAACTATGGCCATACCATTGGACATGCGCTTGAAGCGTTGGGCGGCTATCAGTCAATGGTCCATGGGGAAGCGGTGGGAACTGGGCTGGTCCAAGAGGCCGACCTTGCCTGTTTTCAGGGGCTATGTAGGCGTGAAGTGGTTGAAGGGATTCGACGAATCGTGAAAGAGGCGGGGCTCAGCGACCAAATGCCGAAGTGGACACCCTCCAAGGTATGGAAGGCAATGCTGCATGATAAAAAGGTCTCGGGGGGGCGGGTAATCGGAGTGTGGCCCTCGCGTATTGGAGCGGTCCGAATAGCCCCGTTAGAGAAGCATGTATTTGATCGATGGTGGGCTGAGTCGAAGCCAACATGACGCACTCGGCGTTTGTTCCCTGCATTCCCGCGTCGACGAATCTCTCAAAGGGAAGCCGGCTCTTCTCATAACTCAGGGCGGGTGTCTTGAGGTGAAGCCCGGCCAGATTGGTGCGTGATGAGCGTGTTGCGAATCGCCGTGGCACAGATGAACCCAACGGTCGGGGATCTGAATGGGAATGTCCGGCGGATCATAGAATGGCTCGGCGAGGCGCGAAAGGCCCAAGTCGACCTGGTTGCCTTCCCCGAACTTGCCATTACAGGCTACCTTCCGGAAGACCTTCTCTTTAAGCCGCAGTTTGTGAACGACAATCTACGCGCACTGAACGAGGTTACCCAAGCTTGTCATGACGTGGTTGCCGTGGTCGGATATGTGGCTCAAAACGCTCAAATCAAACCGGGAGTTTCGCGCCCATCGGTTGACTCAAACGGTCGGCCGGCACTCTACAATTCGGCGGCGCTCGTCGACGAGCATCAGATAGCTGGAAACTGGCACAAAAGGTATTTCCCAAGGGATGGAGATGAGAACAGATATTTTCAACCGGGCCAACAGCCTCCAGTGCTTGTGATTAACGGCATGACGATCGGTGTGACCATCGGCGATGACCTGTGGCATTCGGAAACTGGCACCCACGCACAAATGGCCGCTGGAGTAGAGGTGATGGTCAACCTCACCGCCTTCCCTTTTCAGGTCGAGCAAAGCCGTTCGCGAGAACATTTTTTCTCAACCTGGGCCAAGAAAAACGGAGTGATTGTGACGGTGGCGAATATGATTGGAGGACAAGATGAACTTGTCTTCGACGGGAACAGTCTCATCCTTGATCAATCGGGCCAGGTGGTTGCACGTGGTGGTGCCTTCAAGGAAGAGTTGCTCATCGCCGATGTAAGCCTGGTATCCGTCAAACGCAGTGGTAACGCCAGTGGACGGAATTCGGTACGGACAAAGAAACCCATTTCTGCCGTCGATCGTTTTCTGGTCAAGCTGCCGATAAGAAAGGGAACGAGGATTTCCATCATGCCGGGATTGGCTGAGCCTTTGGGGGAGCTCGAAGAAGTCTATCAGGCTCTGGTTCTTGCCGTGAAAGATTACGTTCGGAAGAACGGGTTTACGCGGGTGGTCATTGGGCTCAGCGGTGGAGTCGATTCGGCGTTGACGGCAGTAGTTGCCGTGGATGCGCTCGGGGCCGCAAACGTACTCGGGCTCTTCATGCCGTCTCCCTATACATCTCAGGAGAGTGAAGAAGATGCGGTCGAGCTTGCGCAGCGCCTCGGTATCGAGCTCAACATCATTCCGATTACCCCAACGTTTGAAGCGTATCGACGGTCTCTGGCTCCATCCTTTGATCAGCGGCCGGTTGATATGACAGAGGAGAATCTTCAGGCACGTATTCGCGGTAATCTCCTCATGGCTCTGTCCAATAAGTTTGGACACCTGGTGTTGACCACCGGGAACAAGAGCGAGTTGAGCGTCGGGTATTCGACGCTCTACGGCGACATGGCCGGTGGGTTTGCCGTCATCAAAGATGTCTCGAAAACGAGAGTGTATGAGCTGGCCAGATTCTGCAATGCGCGAGGTCCGTCGACGGTGATCCCTCAGCGTACGTTGGACCGACCTCCGAGTGCCGAGCTGAAGCCTGATCAAAAAGACGAAGACACGTTGCCGCCTTACACAGTGCTCGACCCCATCCTTCAGGCCTATGTAGAAGAAGACCGTTCGCTGGAGGAAATCGTCCAGGCGGGGTTCGATCGGGTGACGGTCGCTCGTGTGATGAGAATGGTCGATGCCAGTGAATTTAAGCGACGACAGGCACCCATCGGAGTCAAGATCACCCGTCGCGCCCTTGGGAAGGATCGTCGGATGCCGATCACAAACGGGTACCGCGGCCTCGACGAGTAACTGATTTGTAGGGGGAAAGACCGTCCTCCTAATCCTCATCCGTTGTGTGAACATCGAAATCTTTGGATTCCGTCCTCCCGAGAACGTGCGAAACTGTGCGGAATTTGTGCTATTTCAACCATTGAGACACGAGAAAGGATGGGCTATGATGACCACCCCAAACCCCAAGGTTATGGCAGAATGGCCCTTGCATTGCCTTCTAGAAGGGATGGGTGAGGGGTTCGTCGTGCCGAGTCCCACAATGGTCCATCTGGGAGGATGTCTCCATGAAGCTGGTTGAGGCCGTCGTCAAACCGTTCAAGCTGGAAGAAATTAAGGATGCCCTGTTGGAAATCGGCGTGCAAGGCATGACGGTATCGGAAGTCAAAGGGTTTGGACGTCAAAAAGGTCATAAGGAAACGTATCGCGGGCAGGAATATACAATTGAATTTGTTCCCAAGGTCAAGATCGAAGTCGCCGTTACTGATGCACAAGTTCCACGAGTGATCGAGGTCATCAGCCGCGCTGCGAAGACGGGTAGCATTGGGGATGGGAAGATTTTTGTTCAAGAATTGAGCGAAGTCGTGCGTATTCGGACGGGAGAAGCTGGAGAAACGGCGCTGTGATGCGAAGGATTCTCACGAGGGCGGATCGTTGGAGAGAATCTCTCAAAGGAGGATGGGAATGAACGTGCGCGAGGTGCTGGAGTTTGCCAAGAAACACAGGGTGCGTATGGTGGACCTGAAATTCGTCGATTTGCCGGGTGTGTGGCAGCATATGACCATCCCTGTGAGCGAATTGACAGAAACCCTGTTCAAGGACGGCTCCGGACTCGACGGATCCTCAATTCGTGGCTGGAAGGCCATCAACAACAGCGACCTGTTGGTCGTTCCCGACCCCGAAACGGCGGGGTTGGATCCTTTTACGGCAGTCCCGACGCTCAGCATGACCGGTAATGTCGTGGATCCGATCTCACGCGAGAATTATGAGCGCGATCCAAGATTTATCGCGCAGAAGGCCGAGAAATATCTCCAAAATACCAAAATAGGGGATAGCTCATTCTGGGGCCCTGAAGCGGAATTCTTCATCTTCGATCATGCCCGATATGACCAAACCAGCCATAGCGGCTTCTATTATGTCGATTCGGAAGAAGGCGCATGGAACATGGGACAAGAGGGCATCAATTTAGGCGGCAAGATTCGCCATAAACAAGGCTATTTCCCTGTCGCTCCGGCCGATACCCAACAGGATATTCGAAGTGAAATGGTCCTTGAAATGGAGAAGGTCGGTATCGTGGTGGAAAAGCATCATCACGAGACGGCTTCTGCCGGACAAGCCGAAATCGATATACGGTTTGATTCCCTGGTGCGAACGGCTGACAAGATGATGATGTACAAGTACATCGTCAAAAACGTGGCCCGTCGTCACGGGAAGACAGCGACGTTCATGCCCAAACCGCTGTTTAGTGACGCCGGATCAGGCATGCATACCCATCAGAGCATCTGGAAGGATGGGAAGCCTCTTTTCGCCGGTAAGGACTATGCCGGTATCTCGCAGATTTGTTTGTATTATATCGGTGGCATTCTCAAGCATGCGCCGGCGCTGGCGGCGTTTACCAACCCAACGACGAATTCCTATAAGCGGATCACGCCGGGATTTGAGGCCCCGGTGCTCCTCGCCTATTCAAGCCGGAACCGGTCGGCTGGTGTCCGTATTCCGATGTATTCCCCGAGCCCGAAGGCGAAACGTATCGAAGTACGGTTTCCTGATCCCTCGTGCAATCCCTACTTGGCATTTTCCGCGATGCTGATGGCGGGGTTGGACGGCATCCAGAACAAGATCAACCCTGGTGAGCCAGCCGAAAAAGACCTCTATGATCTTGATCCGAAAGAGGCCGCCAGCATCCCCACGATGCCGGGTAGTCTCGATGAAGCAATCAATAGCCTCGAGAAAGATCACCAGTTTTTGCTCAAGGGAGAGGTCTTCACCGAAGATCTGATTGAGGCCTGGATCGGTTATAAGCGAAGCAGGGAAATCGATCAGATGCGTCTTCGGCCGCACCCCTATGAGTTTTTCTTATATTACGACGTTTAATTTGGCGGGACGACCGGTATGCTTCCACATGGTCAACACGCTAGTGCTTCTCGCATACGACCTTCGATAAGGCGTGGTTGATGTCTCTTGCGCCAACGGTTTGCCAGCCGCCCTGTTCGATGTATCCGGGGTTGGACCGCCCTTTTCCCATCTGGCGAGAAAATTCTAGGACCTGAAGGACACGAACTCGGGAACCTTCGCAGTCGAATTCTTTGTGGGTTTTGGAAGATAAAAATCGTGTTGTGCTGTTCCATGTGAGATCGGTCAGCTGCCACAGAGTCGCTCGCCTGCCTTCTCGATGAATCGTATTCGGGTCAAAGTACACCGTTTCGAGACCGGTCGGTTGATACGGTTTCTCGAGAGGTACCCACTCCGCATGGACCAGATGGTGCGTGAAAACGATCAAGGCGATGAGAA